>JBHJOG010000232.1:0-14247 GCA_050329975.1 Alphaproteobacteria bacterium
CGCAACCGCGTCCACATCCCGCAGGAGCGCCTCGTAGCCGAACGCGACCTCTGCCAGTGCGGCCTTGGCCCGGTCGAGATCCCGGCGCCTGCTGCCGGATTCCGCATCTTCCGGCGGCCCATATCCGCGATTGACCGCCTGGACCAGCGACCTGAGCTGGCGGACGCGGAACGGAACGTCGAAGGCGGCCAGCAGGGCTGTCTGGGCAGGTGCCACGGTGAAGGTCAGACCCTCGCCGCCTTCTGCCGGTGCCGGCGGCTCGAATGCGCCCTGCCGGTCGAGCCATGCCCGCACCAGGGTCCGTATGAAGAAGGCGTGGCGCGACGCCCGCGGGTAGTCGAGGGCGGCGCAGATGACACCGGCGAGCGTATCTGCCGCGCATCGGGCGCGCAGCACCATGTAGCCCGGGTAGTCGAGGTCCGGGGCGTCGGTTCTGCTGCCGCCAAGGAGCTTGTCCCAGTCGTCGAGCTCGGCCGGCGCGGGCGGCCATGACAGCCCGTTCGACCTGCCGAGGCGTTCGGCAAGAAACGCGGCGCCCGGCCTGTTCGCGTCGCGGATGGCGCAGATCCGCTCCACCCGGGCGTTGCGGTCGCCGAGCGCCCGCAGGTCGTCGTAGATCGGCTCGTGGCGGAACAGGCGGTACAGGCCCTTGAGTACCTGCGGCGGCAGCGGCATTGCCTTGTCCGGCTGCGTCATGACGGCTGCGTCCGGGTCGGGCTCGACGAAGGCGACGACGCGGTAGACCTCGTGATCCGCCGGCTTCCGTTCGATCGCGCGGGCGACGTCGGTGAACGGCCGGTTGTCGAGCACGCCGCCGTCGATCATCCAGGCGGCGTCCGGTGCGCGCTCGAACAGGGTGTGCTCGCGCAGGTGCCGCGCGCCGAACCTGCCCAGGTCGGGCCTGTCGGCGTCAGCGCGTGCCTCAGCGAAATCCACCGCTGCGTGGTCGGCATTCAAGGGGGCGAAGGCGCCGGGAAAGCCCGCAGTCGAGCGACAGGCGAAGGTGAGCGCGAAATCGTCGGCGAGTGGCGGTCGCTCGCCCGTCCCTCCACCGGGCTGAAGGGTGGGGGAGCTATGAAACGCCATGACATGGGCGTGGGTGGTCTCGTAGAGCGGGGACTGATGGAACTCTTCGCTCACCGGCAGGTGTCGCGGCCAGCCATGGACGTCCGTCCGGGTCAGGAACAGGTCCAGTGTGCCGCGATTTGGCACCAGGGAAACACCGTTCCCACGCTCGGTCATCGCACGGAAGGTGCTGCCGATCATCCGGGTGAAGTACCGGCCGTTCAGCGGCGTATCGCGGCCATCCTTGGTCGTCACCTGGTTGTAGGCGGTGTCGCGCAGCCAGTCCCAACTCAGCCCTGGAAGCGCGTCGACCTTGTCGCGCAGACTGCCCAGCTGGGTGATCCGGCATGCCGTCCAGGCCAAGGCGCGGACCCAGAATGGGGATCGCGGCGGGTCGACTCTCAGGGCCGCAATGTCCGCGTCCTGGAGCCAGACGGTGCAAAGCACCGATGCGTCGGCGCCGTCGGCGACAGCCTTGGCCAGTGCCGCGCCGTTGACGCCGCCCGCCGAGCTGCCGGCGATCGTATCCACCACCACCCGCAGCTCCTCGACCGCTGCCAGTTCGTCGAGCATTCGGGCGTAGACCGCCGCAGTGGTTCCCTCCAGACGACCGCGCTCATCCTTGGCGCGGGCCTGCGAGGCGCGCAGCAGGTGCCACAACTCGGTGGTGATCCCGTTCATGTAGACCGCGAGCGAGACGCCCCCATAGAGCACCAGCCCGATCCTGATTTCCTTGAGGGGAGGCTTGGCGTCGATCATGGCGGCAACTCCTCCGTTCGTGCCCGCGGGGTGTCAGCCCAGGCTCTCTATTGCCGGGCTGCCGCCCAAGCGTAGGCCGGCACCTGCCGCCATTCTGTGCGAATCGGCACACACAGTCATGTCTCCTGCCGCGACTGCTTGCTGCGCATCGCTTCCCGCGTCTTCTTGCCGAAGGCCCGTGTGCGGGCACGGCTTTCAGCGAGCGTGCGGGCGTTGTGGGCCTCTTCCGCCGCAAGCTTTCGGAAGCGACGCAGCCTGGCTGAATCCAAGGTGCCCGCAGCGATCGCGTCCCGGACGGCGCAACCGGGCTCGTTGTCATGCCGGCAGTTGGTGAACCGGCACCCGGCCGCAAGGTCACCGATGTCGGCGAACACTTCGTCGATCCCGGCTTCCGCGCCGGCAAGCGCCAGCTCGCGCATGCCGGGCGTGTCCATGAGCCAGCCCCCGGATGGCAGCGCATGCAGCGAGCGGCCGCTGGTGGTGTGGCGGCCCCTGGCGTCGTCTTCGCGGATCTCACCGGTGTCCTGGGTGTCGGTGCCGGTGAGCGTGTTCACCAGCGTCGACTTGCCGACACCGGACGATCCGACGAGTGCAACCGTCTGCCCCGGGCCGCACCAGGGCGACAGGCGCTGCACCGATGCCGGATCCCGGGCGTCGACCGCCTCGACCAGGACTCCGGGCAGCAGCGCGGCGGCCGCCGCCACAAAGCCGTCCGCCTCCTTGCCGGCAAGGTCGGACTTGGTCAGCACCACCACCGGAGTCACGCCGGCTTCGCGCGCGACCGCCAGGAAGCGCTCGAGGCGCGCCGGATTGAAGTCCTGGTTGCAGGAGGTGACGACAAACAACGTGTCGACATTGGCCGCGATCAGCTGCGTCTCCCGGCCAGTCCCCGGCGCTCGGCGCCTGAACTGGCTTGTCCTGGCTAGCAGGCGGACCAGCGCCCACGTCGTGCGGTCGAGCAGCAGCCAGTCGCCCACCGTCGGCCGGTTGTCGTCGTCGCTCGCGTGCGGCGAGGCGATGCGGCCGCGGAAGCCGGGCTGGGCGACCTCGAGCTGGCCGCGATGCACCGCCAGCACGCGGACGGGCAGGGCCGACGCCACCTCGTCGAGGCTGAGCTGGGATTGGAAGAACGGGGTCCAGCCGTACTCGGCCAGAGTGGTGAATGCGTGGGTCATGATCTCGATCAGGTCGGGCGCCGCACCATGGTTGGTGGAGCGCCGGTCGCAGGAGCAGGTGCAGGCGAGGCCGACCGCATTGTGGCGGGCAACGCCAAACCGGGCCTGGTCGAGAACGTCGGCGGGCGCGAACGCCTCAGCGTTCGGCGGCAGCGTTCTGGCAGCCGGCCGGGCGGGTGACAACGGCAATCATCGAAAACCCTCCTCCAGCCGGTTGCGATGGGCTGTGTATAGGAAGGCGGTGGCCGGGGGTCAAGACCGCCACCGCTGCTGCCGTACCAGCCAGCGCACGCGGTCATAGGAAACGGCGTAGTGGACGACGATCAGGGCGGCGAACAGGCCGGCCACCGCCTCGCGTCCGGTTGCCCAGGTCGCCGCAGCGCCGGCCGTGAGCAGGCCGAGCTCGAGGGCGAGCCGGATGCGGCCATCGGTCGCGACCGGCACGGGCCGTCCGGAACGGGTTCTGTCTCCCGGAACGGCGAAGGCGCCCCAGACCAGCATGACAAGAAGTGGGCATAGCACGACCAGCGGCCACTTCCACCAAGCCTCCAGCCGCTCCCACGGCAACACCCCGAACGCGGCAACCGTCCAGATCTCCAGCACGAAACGCAGGCCAAGGTTGACCGGATGATAGGCGAGCCGGGCGGTGGGCGTGTCTGCAGCGCCGCCGGCCATCCGACTCACATCTCCGCCGCCTTGCGCCAGGCATCCAGGCCCTCTGCCGGCCGACGGCTGCCGTTGCGTGGCTCGTCGGCCTGTGTCGACCAGCTCTGGGCGAAGCCGAGACCGAGGACTGCGGCGTAGTAGACCGTCACCGCCGGGATCTGCAGGCTGAAATCGACCAGCGCGTGGATCGCGACCAGGGCGGTCGCCGCGGCGGCGACCGCCGGGTAGGTGGCGTTGCGCCGGCGGGTGATCGCGCCGCGCACACAGGCGAAGGCGAGCGCGCCGATTGTCAGCACCATCAGCACCGTCGCCGGCAATCCAGCTTCCAGGGCCCACTCCAGGTAGGTGTTGTGCGCCTTGTCGAAGGTCGGGATCCGGGCGTCGAGTGCGCCGTCACGGAACATGTGGAACACACCCTCGAAGCTCCCGAGCCCGAAGCCGCCCAACGGTCGGTCGGCGATCGCGCGGATGGCGATCTCCGCCACCTCCCGCCGGCCGATCGCATCCTGCTCGAACTCGAGTAGCCGCGTCATCAGGCCTGCGCTGGAGACGCTGAACACCATCCAGCTGCCGACGACGATGATCGCGCCGGCGATCATCGTGCCCAGCCTGAACGAGCGCTGGTTGGAGGCAGTGAGCACGACGAAGACGATCAGCGCGAACAGGGTGCTGAGCGTGGCGCCCCGTGAGTTGGTAAGGATCAGCGCCGCGGCGACCAGTGCGAACCCGCCGATCAGGAAGAATTCCCGGAACGTCAGCCGGTCCAGCATCTCGCTGAGCCCGCCGCCGGTCACGCCTTCCGCCGCGGTACGCCGCATCGCGCGGACCAGCAGGCCGCAGATCACCAGCAGCCCTAGCCCGGCGAAAGTCCCGTAGCTGTTGCGGTTGATGAAGGTGCTGGTGAGGCTGTCCTGGTAGTGGCGCTTTGGCTCCCAGGCCACCATCTGGAGGTCGCCGAGTTGCACGATCAGCCCGTAGATTGCGTAGGCGACCGCTATGCCGGCCAGGGCGTAGGCGAAGGTCACGGCGGTCGCGGTCCTGCGGCAGAGCTGGAGGGAAATGAAGAAGGTGAGCGCATAGGCGCCGATCCGTCCGAGCGTCTCGTAGGCCGCGGCCGGGTCGAGCCCGATCGCGCCGGCGACCGGCACGCCGAGGGTGTCGGCGGTCGACTGCCACATCGGATGGTGCCAGGTCGATGGCGTCCAGCTGCCGTTCTGCACCACGAACCAGAGCACCAGGACGAGCGCCACCAGCCACAGCAGCCGCAGCCGGCGCAGCGGCACCCGGATGATGTCCAGGTCGCGCACCGCCCATAACGCCCACAGCACGCCGGCGACCGCGACCAGGCCGACCAGCAGGTTGCTGGACCAGGTCGTGTTGCTGGCGAAGGGCAGGGGTGCCCAGGCGATCACGGCGACCATGAACCAGAAGGGCACGGCCGCCGGGTCGCCGGAGTCGATCTTGTCTTTTTTCATTGGCGCCCAGGGGAGTTGGGGACGGATGACGTGGGGGGTCAGTAGGCGTTGCGATTGGTGAATCCGACGAACGCGGTCATGAACAGGATACGCAGGTCGAATAGCAGGGACCAGTTTTCGATGTAGTAAAGATCGTACTGGACCCGCATGCTCATCTTTTCCGGGGTCTCGGTTTCGCCACGCCATCCGTTGATCTGTGCCCAGCCGGTGATGCCGGGTTTCACCCGGTGCCGGCACATGTACTCGTCAATCACCCGCGCATATTTCTCGTTGTGGGCGACCGCGTGCGGGCGGGGGCCGACAATCGACATGTCGCCCTTCAGCACGTTGAGCAGCTGGGGGAGCTCATCCAGGCTGGTTCGCCGCAGGAAGGCTCCGACCCGCGTGATTCGCGGATCGCCGCGCGTCGCCTGCTGGACGGCCGGGTCGTCGGCGGCCTCGACACGCATCGAGCGGAACTTGAAGACGTCGAAGGGATTGTTGTTGAACCCGTAGCGGCGCTGGCGGAACAGCACGGGTCCGCGGCTGTCCAGCTTGACCGCCAGCGCGATCATCAGCATCAGCGGCGCGAAAAGCACCAGCAGCATGGCGGCCAGCGCCCGATCCTCCAGCGCCTTGGTCAGCAGCGCCCAGCCGCTGAGCGGCCGCTCGTAGATGTTCAGCAGGGGCACGCCCTCCATCGAGGAGAATCCCCGCAACGGGATGCCGAAGCCCACCAGATCGGGACAGATCCTGACGTTCGCCGGCACCACGTAGAGCTGGCGGGCGACCTGTCGGATCCGGGCGCTGGCCTGCCAGGGCAGGGCGATGATGATGTCGTCGACCTCGTTCTCGCGCGCATAGGTGATCAGGTCGTCCACCGTGCCGCGGACTTCGAAGCCCGAGATCGCCGGCGGCACCCGCGTCCCGCGGTCGTCCCATACCCCGACCACCGTCGAGCCCCGGGCGCCGTGGCCGCTCAGATGCTCGGCCAGCCGCTGTCCGATTCCACCCGCGCCGACGATCGCCACGCGCGCCCGCAGCCGCCCCTTGCGGTTCAGCCGGGCTACGATCAGCGCCCCGACGAACCGGTTGAGGAACAGCATCGCGAGTCCCATGGCGGTCCACAGCAGGAACCAGATACGGGAATAGTCTTCCGAGGTCTTGGTGAAGAAGGCGAGCGCCAGCATCGCCATCATCACAACCCCCCAGGCGGCAACGATCCGGCCGACCTGTGCCGCCGGCGAACGCAGTGTGCGCAGGGAGTAGAGATCGGCCAAGCCCATGGCATTGACCGTCAGCAGCGTGCAAAGGCCCAGCGCGGCGAAATAGGCCTCGTCCAGCGGCAGCGTCCCGGAGCGAACCAGATAGGCTCCGGCGCCCGCGATGATGACGCCCAGCGCGTCGGCCAGACGGAGGCCGCCGGCTACGTAGATCTGGGTGTTGCTGTTCAGTTGGTTGAAGCTCAGGCGGGCCACGGAGAAACCTGCATCAGCGGGGTTTGCGTGCGGTGCGCAGGTTAATTACCAGACTGAAAGAATTTTAAACAGTTAACAGCACGCAGGAAACGACAACCCCTCTCCCGCGGTACTCCTCCGGATCGGTCCGGCAGCCTCAGCGGTGGCGCCACCAGTTGCGCTCGTTGAGCGAATAGACGGGCTGGTAGTGCCGTATCGAGGACTGCGACACCACCTGGTCGATCTGGTTGTCGAGGACCAGCACGTCGCTCTCGGTGTAGACCACGAGCACGGCATGACCGATGCCCAGGTTGTTGTCCATCAACACGACGATCCGCATCGACTCGATCGGAACGCCCAGCGACCGCAGGGTCATGTACTTTGCGATGGCGTAGTCCTCGCAGTCGCCGGATCGGGCGAAGAATTCCGCCGGGGTGGCCCAGAAGTCCTCAACGCCCCAGTTGTCGATGTCCTCGATGTAGTCGACCGCATTGATGTAGCTGTTCACGCGCTCGATCTGGGTGCGCCGGTCGAGCCCCTGCACCGAGGTGATGAACGATGCCCATTCCTGAAGCAGGCAGGCCGTCTGGCCCCGACTCTCGCATGCTCCGTTGATGTGGGCGAGGTCGGCCGAGTACCGGTGAAGCATGTCGACGAACTGGGGGAAGAAGGCGAGGTTGGAGCCCTGTTGCTCGCTGGTGCCGAACAGGCTGATGCGCGACGCATGGGCAGGCAGCAGCGGAAACGCCAGCATCAAGAGCGAAAGCAAGGCCGCTGCAGTCGGCATCCGCATTGCGCGTCCCGTCCCTCCCCGATTGCGCATTCGGCGCTGGCCGCACAGTAGAATCGCTACGGTTAACGGCACGTTGTCGGCAGCGGAAAGATCGCGTCAAAGTGACCGGCGCGCTATCGTTCGCGGGAGTCGCACCTGAACGTCCTGGTGCACGCGTTGGTCTTTGCTTAAGGGATCGTTGCTTAGATGCCTCCAGGCGATCGCACTGCCGAGGATTCCATATGGCCGACAGAGCTGTGACGACTGCAGGGACCGCTCCTGTGCTGACCGATGACATTGCCGCACAGGAGGCAGCCGAGGCACGCCGCGCCCGCAACAAGATCGGGCTGATCGCGCTGCTGCTCGTCGTCGCCGCGGTAGCCAGCATCGTAGCCGCTGTGCGTCTGGTCGAGGATACGGGCGAACGCGAGCTGCGGGCCTGGCAGGTCAGGCTCGGGATCGTCGCCGACAGCCGCGCATCGGTGCTTGGGGAATGGATCGCCGTCCAGGCGGGCGAGGTCGAGGTGATCGCAGCCAATCCCTCGGTAGCTCTGACCATGACCGAGCTGGCCATGGCCGAAGGCGACCGGACCCAGGTTCTCGATTTCGACGGCCAGGCCGCCTACCTCCGCAACTACCTGACCTCGGTCGGGGAGCGCGCCGGTTTCGCCCTTGCGCCCCCGTCGGGGGCGGGCGTTCCGGCCGGCCGGCCCCGGACCATGGGCCTGGCGATCGTCGATCCCTACGGCGTCGTGGTTTCCGCGACCCGCGACATGCCCCTGATCGATGGCGAACTCGCGGATTGGATCCGCACCGCCCCGCGGGATGCGCCGAGCTTCATCGATGCGTACGTGTCGGAGGAGGGGACGCGGATCGGCTTCATGGCGCCGATCCATCGCCTGCAGACTGCGCCCGAGAGCGCCAATTACGTCGGCATGGTGGTGGGCCTCCGTCCGCTGGGGGATGAGTTCCGTGCCCTCCTGGACCAGCCCGGCACCACCGAGGAAAGCGCCACCACCCTGGTGCTGCGGACGGTCGCCGGGCGTGTCGAGGTCATCGCGGCCACGGACGAAGCGATCGCACCGCTTTCCGTTGTCGCGCAAGCCGATGCGCCGGTCGCTGCGGCCCTGGTTTTCGCCGACGATGACGGCTTCGTGGAAGCTGTCGGCCATGCAGGTGCCGAAGTGCTGGTCAGCGTCCGTCCGGTGCCGGGGACGCCCTGGCTGGTCGCCTACCAGCTCGATCGCGACGAAGCCCTCGCAGAGAGCGATTCGCGCCTCAACCGGATGCTGGTGTTCCTGCTCCTGATCATCGGACTCCTGGTCGGGATCATGGTGGCGCTGTGGCGGCACGGCGCATCGATGCGCGCTGCCCGGGCCGCCAGCCGATATCATGCGGTCGCCGACCGCATGGCGCGGCAGGAGCGTTTCCTGCGCCTCGTCACGGACACCCAGCCGTCGGCGATGTTCGTCACCGATTCCCAGGGTGTCTGCCGCTTCGCCAATGCCACGCTCGCCCGCAGGCTCGGAGTCGGGCTCGCCGACATCGTCGGCGGCTCGTTGACCGCCGTGTTCGGCAAGGATACCGCCCGCGACTACCGCCGCGCCCACGACGACGCGCTGGAACAGAATGGGATGGTCGCGCTCCGCCGGACCGTGACCTCCGCGGAACGCGGCGACCGGATCGTCCAGGCGCTGCACGTCCCGATGAAGGATGTCTCGCCGGATCTTGACGGTGCCGTGCTGACAGTCGAGGAGGACATCACCGAGCTGATGGCCGAGCGGGAGCGCAACAGCCGCAACCTGCACAAGCTCGTCGACACGCTGGTCACCATCATCGATGCACGCGATCCCTACGCTGCCGAGCACTCGGTGCGCGTGGGCCAGCTCTCGGAGCTGATTGCACGCGAGATGGCGGTGGACCAGAGCGTGATCAGCACCGCCCGGATCGCCGGGACCCTGCTCAACGTCGGCAAGATCCTGGTTCCGGCGGAGTTGCTGACGTCGGACCGCCATCTCGGCGACGTCGAGATGCGCGCGGTGCGCGAGAGCATCCTTCGTGGGGCCGACCTGCTGGAGGGCGTGGCATTCGACGGGCCGGTCGCCGAGGCGATTCGCCAGGCCCAGGAGCATGTCGACGGCAAGGGCATGCCGCGTGGGCTGACTGCCGACCGGATTCTGCTGCCCGCCCGCATCGTCGCGGTCGCCAACGCCTTCGTCGCACTGGTCAGTTCGCGCGCCCACCGGCCGGGGGTGGACATCGACCGCGCGCTTGCGCATATCCAGCAGGACGTGGGCACGGTTTTCGACCGGTCGGTGGTCAGCGCGCTCGACAATGTGCTCGACAACCGGGGTGGCCGCGAGATCGTGGCCGCCTGGGGGGATCCGGGCGAGCCCGGCGACCTGCCGGAAGCGCGCCGGAGTCGCGCTGCCTCCGCCTGACGGCGCGTACGCGCGTTTGCCGCTCTGGGCCTATTCTGGGATGGCCACTTTCTGGGATGGAATGCACGTATGCTGCGCAGTCTAATCGGGCGACGCCAACGGCCGGCCGCGGCGGACATCGAGCCCGCCGCTATCCCGCCCGGTATCCGCGTCTATGCGGTCGGCGACATTCACGGCTCGGCCCATCTGCTCGACGCCCTGCTGGAAGGGATCATTGAGGACGCCCGGTCGGCGGAGCGGCCTGCCCCTGCCCGCAAGCTGCTCGTTTTTCTCGGCGACTATGTCGATCGCGGCCTGGAGTCGCCGCGGGTGCTTGACACGCTGATTGCCGGCCCGCCGGACGGCTTTGAGCAAATCTGCCTGATGGGCAATCACGAGGAGGCGATGTTCGGCTTTCTCGAGGACATCCAGGTTGGCCCGATGTGGCTGCGCAACGGTGGCGGCGAGACGCTGCTCAGCTATGGCGTGTCCTTGCCGGCTGCAGTGCCGGGCATGGCCGAGCGGCTGGAGGCGGCACGGCTCGACCTGCGTGCCAAGCTGCCCCAGGCCCATCTGGGCTTCCTGAAAAGCCTCGCCCTGTTCCACGTCGAGGGCGGCTACCTGTTCGTCCATGCCGGCATCCGGCCGAAGGTTGCGCTCGCCGACCAGCACCGCAACGACATGCTGTGGATCCGCGATGAGTTCCTGACCTCGCGCGCCGATTTCGGACATGTGGTGGTCCACGGCCATACGATCGCGCCTGAACCGCAGATCCGCGCCAACCGGATCGGCATCGACACCGGCGCCTATGCCACCGGTGTGCTGACCTGCCTGGTGCTCGAGGGCACCGAGCGACGCTTCCTGCGGACCGGCTGGTCCTGACGACAGCCTATTGCCAGCCGAGACGTGACGAGCCGGGTTGCCCGACAGCCGCGAGTTGGTCGTCGCGAGCACCGGTCGCCGCCAGTGCCGGCGACTCCAGCGGACGCACCGGTTCCTGCAGCAGGAGATCGAGCAGGTCCTGCAGTGTCACCGAGGGCTCGAGAGCGGGCGCGTCGATTCCCGGCAGCGAGTCCGATCCCCCGCAGTGAAGCTGGAGGCCGCCGCCCGCCGGCAGCAAGGCGCAGCCTGAGCCGGTCGCATCCGGTTCCAGTGTGACCACCGCCCCGAACACCTCCGTCGTACCGCAGCCCATCAGCCCGACACCGCCGCCGCCCGCCGCCTGGCAGACATCGGTTGGCGCCAATTCTGCGTGACCGACCAGGGTGTCGAGCTGGCTCAGGAGCGTCAGCGCTTCCTCGACATCCTCCTCCTGGTCGGGAGCGGGATCGAGGATCGCCGCCGCCAGCGAAAGGGAATCTGTAGCGATCGGTTCCTGTCGGGCGGATATGGGCGACCGCTCGGGGCGCTGCAGGTTCCCGCCCGACCGCGAGCCGCCGGACCTTTCGTCGACAGTGCCGAACAGGACGGTCGCATTGCTGGACCAGACCGGAACCGGACCGGCGCCGGCGGCCGTATCCTGGTCGCCGTAGCGGATGCTCCCGGTCCCGGCATAGACACCGGGTCGGAACCCCGCGTCGCCAACGATGGACGCGAGGACGTCGCCGCGGCCGTCGCGGCCGGAAGCGTCGACGGTGGCGGCGACCACCGCCGTATTGCCGACGGTCAGCGCGACCCGTCCCTCGCTAAGGGCGAGGGCGCTGGACTGCGCCACGCCGTTCATGTTGAGTGCATTGTCGACGATGCCGTGGACCTCCGCCGCGGCCAGGGCAAGTCTCTGGCCCTCGGCGAAGACGCGGCTGTTGCCGCCGGCGGCCGCCGCCCCAGTGGCGTTGGCGCTGACGGCGAAGTTGATAAGCCCGTCGCCATAGAGGTCCACGGTCGTAACGGCGCCGGTGGCCAGCGCCACGGTGCCGGTACGGACCTGGATGTGACCGGCCGCCGCCGCTGCCGGGCCGACCAGAGCGGCCAGCCCGTGACCGCCGACGCCTGACGGGGCGGCGGCAACTGCGGCCGAGTTCCGGGTGAGCGCCTGAATGGCGGCTGTGGCATCCGCGGCGATCGCCGCGTGCGGCAGGTCGGGCAGTCTCGGCAGGACGGCAGCGGTTGCTTCGGCGACCGTCGGGCCGAGCGATGACAGCAGCTGGCCGTGATCGAGCGGAATCTGGAGTTCGGCTGCGCCGACCGCGGCGTTCACTTGGCCGACCGCTTGCCCGACCGCTGCGGTCGCCTGGTTGACGCTCCCGGTGATCGCGCCGGTGTTGACGTTCACGGAGATCTTGGGCGTGGTGACGCTGATGTTGAAGGCAAAGGCGGGGCTGGACCAGGCCGGCGCGATCGCAAGCATCACCGCCGTCATCGCGGAGGTCGCGCGCAGCCGGGGTCGCGGGCTGGATCCGCCGGTGCCGGCGGCTCGGGGATGGTGGGGATCGGATCGGTTGTTCGAAGTCGGTCCGAAGCTTTCCAAGACCATGCTGCGCCTCACTGCTGGGCAGTTCACTGCGGCGCGGCACCCCCTCCGCCGGAAGCGCCCGCCGATCCTCTCAATCTCCTGTTTTATGGTTTATGAACCGTTAAACCCCTGAGAAATTGACCGAAAGTTAATCCCACTACCGCCCGCGGGCATCCACCGGCCAGATCGCTTCCAGCGTCTCCCCCCGCACGCAGTGGATGCGATCATAGAGGTTGATGGTCGGATCGCAGTGGGGGACGATGCACTCGACCATGGCGCCCGGCAGCATCGGCGCCGCCCCTGCGGGCAGCACCACCCGTCCGTGCTCGTCGCCCTGGAACCGGTAGCTGGCGCCCTCTGGTGCGCCCCGGGCCAGGTCCGGCGGCGGGCCGTCGGTCGCGAACGCTTTCAGACCGGCATCGGTGGTTGCGCCGCCAACGCGGCCGGCGCTGATAACGCTGGCCGCCACGAACAATGACGGCGCGAACGGAGGCCCCTCCGGTCCGTAGTCGACCGCGAGATACTGCACGTCCATGAACGGATAGGAGCCGACCTGCAGCTCGCTGTAGGTGCCTGCATCGGCGGCCAGATCGTAGGTTCCGGTTCCCGCGCCGCTGACGATGCCGGGCTTGTAGCCTGCCTGTTCCAGCGACTGGACGACGTCGGCGAGGGTTGCGCAGGACGCCTCCGTCGCCGCCCGGCGTGCGGCGGGGTCGACGATATGCTGGTGATGGCCGGCATAGGCCTGGACGCCTGCCAGGCTGAGGCCCGGCGCGTCGTCGATCGCGTGCGCCAGCATGACCGCGTCGCTGGGCGCGCACCCGGTCCGGTCGAGCCCGATGTCGAGGTCGATGACCAGGCGGAGGGTGACGCCGGCGGTGGTTGCCGCCGCACCCAGGTGGGCGATCACTTGCGCATCGTCGGCCACTGCCATGATGTCGGCGCCGCCGGCAGCCAGTGCGACCAGCCGGGCGATCTTGGCCGGCGTGGCGATCGGCGAGGTCAGCAGGAGGCCGGGGATGCCGGCGGCCGCCATCGCCTCCATCTCGCCGAGCGTGGCGCAGCAGATTCCCAGCGCACCCGCCGCGATCTGCGCCTGGGCAACGGCGACCGATTTGTGCGACTTGGCATGCGGGCGCAGGCCGAGGCCACGGGCGGCGGCGAAGCGGGCCATCCGGGCGATGTTGGCCTCGAAGGCTTCGAGGTCGAGAAGCAGTGCCGGCGTGCAGAGCCGCGTCCGTGCGTCGGCAACGCCGACAAGGCCGGCATTGGGTCCGAGGTCGCTCATGAAACTGTCCTATGCTTGGGTCGGCGAGGCGGGATCGACCTGGCGCTCGATCTGTTCGATCTCGGGCCAGAACTCGTTGAAAACCTCGGTGCGGACCACGGCCTCGATTCGGCTGCCGCTGCGCTGGTCGGGGTGATACAGGCGAGCGAACGCGCGCTTGACGGCCGCGAATCGGTCGGCGCCCGCTCCGGCCGGTGCAGCCGCCGTCCCGCGCAACCGTTCGACCTCGATCTTCAGCATGGCCGCCCGCTCTTCGGCCCGCCGGGCCCGCTCCTCGGCTCGCACCACCCGTGCGCGCAGCTCGTCGATCTCGCTCATGCCGGGTGCTGCCGCTTCCTGATGATCGCCGTCAATCTTGTCGGGAGGGTCATAATTTCGCCTTGTCTCGACCATTCCTATAGCATCGCCTGACGATAGCGAAACAGCGCGGTTGCGCACAGCCACCCGGACTCCCCACTGTCCTGCAGTTGTGCGCGTAGCCGGAACCCCTCCGCTCATCGCTGGCCGGCAATTGGAGGAATACAATGCGGAATTCGACGATGCGTCGGGCTCTTGGTTCGGCGACGGCGCTGTCCGGTCTGGTGCTGGCGACCGGGCTTGCGGCCGGTTCGGCCTTTGCTCAGAGCGGCGAGCTGGAGTTGCGGCGGGTGCTGCTGTCGACGGGGGGCGTCGGCTATTTCGAATATGAGGCGGTGGTGAGCGGCGACCAGGAGCTGACGCTGCAGGTTCGCCTGGACCA
>JBHJOG010000233.1:0-11071 GCA_050329975.1 Alphaproteobacteria bacterium
TCAGCCCCCGGTTGCAGCATCAGGTGATAGGTGTTGCCGAGGATGATCTGGCTGCCGGCCGCCTTCACCTGGTCGACCGTCACCGCCTTCATCGCCGCCTTGGTGGCGCAGAAGATGAACGCCGGCGTCTCCACCACCCCGTGCGGCGTCAGCAGCCGGCCCCGCCGCGCCCGGCCGGGCCAGTCCGGGTGGCCGGTGCTGCCATGGGTCACGGCGAAGGAAAAGCCGCCGCGGCCGGCGGTCGGCGCCCGCGCCTGGCGGTCCGCCTGCAGGGGAAGCGCGGCGGTCACCTCAGCGCGTGCTGGCAAGCCAGCGCCGGACGGGGCGGCCGTGGCTGTCGGCGAAGTCGCCGCTGACCAGGTCCACCATGTCGTAGAGCCACCACAGGCCGAGGCCGCCGAGGGTCAGCGCCTGCAGGATCGCGCTGCGGCGGCGGTCGACGGAGAACCGATGGCCGCCCACCAGGCCGAGGATCAGCCCCATCGCCAGCACCTTGGCCCGCGGGTGGTGGCTCCATTCCTCCGCTGGCAGCGGGGCCGGCCGTTGGCCGTTGCCCCAGGGCTTCCGCCGCCAGAACGCCCGCGCCGTCGGTGGGTGCAGCTGGAACACCCTCACCGGGTCGGCGATGTTCTTCATCTGGTGGAAGCCGTGGTCGTGGCAGTTGAAGTCCAGCTTGTGGATGATCTGGTCGTGCACCGCCGCGGTGATGGCGATGCCGCCGGGCTGGGCCAGGCCCTGGACCCGGGCGGCGATGTTGACGCCGTCGCCGAACAGGTCGCCGTCGCGCAGGATGACGTCGCCGATGTTGATGCCGATCCGCAGCGCCATCTGCCGGTCTGCGCGCCGGTCGCGGTTGATCACCTGCATGCCGTCCTGGATCTCGCTGGCGCAGAGCACGGCGGCGACCGCGCTGCCGCACTCGAGCATGAAGCCGTCGCCGGCGGTGCTGGCCAGACGCCCGCGATGGCGGATCGCGGTCTGCTCGATCAGCGCCCGCGTCCAGTCCAGGGCCGCCATTGTGTCGGTTTCGTCAAGCGCCATCAGCCGGCTGTAACCGGCGACGTCCAGGCTGACGATGGCGGCCAGCCGGCGCTCGTAGGCGAAGGCGCCTTCCTCGTCGTCGGACCTGTGGTTCAGCGATGCCAGCCCCATTCGCGCGCCCTCACGCGGCACGTGCGCCGCACCCCTAATGTGGACCCTAGACCGCGAAATTGCCATCGGTCTGTGCGCGCCGTCACTGACGGGGCATGTCAGATCCGCTCGGCGCTCACCGGCACCCGGTCGGCCGGCGGCAGGCATCGGCGCGCGAGGTAGATGAACGGCGTGTCGAGCATTGCCACCGCTACCCGCAGCACCCAGGTGCCGACGATGTAGGTCCAGATCACCGTATCGAGCGGCAGCGCCTCGCGCGGCAGCACGATCCAGGCGAGCACCGAGAACACGATGGTGTCGATCAGCGCCGAGATTATGGTCGAGACGTTGTTGCGCAGGAACAGGAAGCGGCCGCCGGTGAGCCGCCGGATCAGCCGGTACAGCCAGACGTCGTGGAACTGGCTGACCAGATAGGCCGCCATGCCGGCGACGAAGAAGATCGGCGCCGGTGTGAACACCGCCAGCAGGTGCTCCTGCATGCCCAGCGCCCAGTCGTTGCCGGTCGCCGCCGCCACCTCCGGCGTCAGCGGCGTAAAGCCCAGGCCGAGCAGCATCAGCACCACGAACGCGAGCAGACCGAAGAAGCCGAGCCATACCGCCCGGTGCGCCCAGTGGCGACCGTAATACTCGTTCAGGATGTCGGTGCAGAGATAGGAGGAGGCGAACAGGATCGTGCCCTGCGCCACCGGGTCGGGCAGGATCGAAAAATCGACGACCTTCAGCACCTCGATGTTGGCGCCGATCACCGTCAGCAGCATGAAGACGCACAGGCCGGTCGGGCCGAACAGGCGCAGGAACAGCAGGATGCCGCCGAAACAGACCAGCAGCTCGGCGACCCAGATCAGCTCGGGGGGCAGCGCGTTCAGCGCGGCGACCCACTGCCCCGCGTCGATGGCGTCCATGGCGGTGGTCCCGCTCGAATTCGGCTAGGTCAGGCCGGGCACACTGCCCGGCCGGCTGGCTCAGGCGCCGGCGGACTGCTCCGCGCCGGCCTTCGCCTCGACCACCCGCTTGCGCAGCTTGCGCAGCTCGGACGGCAGTTTGGTGGGCGCGGTGTTGGTCAGATAGGCGTCGAGCCCGCCGCGGTGCTCAATGGTGCGGATGGCGGCCGTCGAGACCCGCAGCCGCACGCTCTCGCCGAGGCTTTCCGACAGCAGACTGGCCTGCTGCAGGTTGGGCAGATACCGGCGCCGGGTCTTGTTGTGGGCGTGGCTGACATTGTTGCCGGACTGCACGCCCTTGCCGGTGATGATGCACTTGCGCGCCATGTCGAACGCTCCGATCAGGTCTTGGCCTACCGTCAGCCGGACGGGGCCCTTTAACGCGAGACTGCGTGAAGAGAGCGGGCCTTATACGGGCGGGCGGCGGCGCGGTCAAGCGCTCCCGAGTCAGTCGGAATAGCCGGGTTGCGTCCGCGCCTCGGCGGAGCCGCTGCTAGCCGCTCGCCCGCTTCGCGCCCTTGGCGACCATCGCCTCGGCGGTGGCCCGCAGCGTTGCGCGCTGGCGCAGGCTGAGCTCGTCGAACACCGCCTGCTGCTCGCGGTGGGTGCGGATCGCGGCGGCGATCATGGCCTCGCGGTCGCCGCGGGGTTCGGGCACCGGCAGCGAACGGGCGGAGCCTGCCTCGGGCGTCGGCGTCTCGGCGGTGCCGAGCCGGTTCTGGGTACGGGCGATCAGGTCGGCCAGCGCACCCTGGCGGTCGAACGCGCCGTCGCGAACATGGCCGCGGGCGGAGGCGCCCAGCGCCTTGACGATCATCGCATCCAGCCCGGGGCGTTCTGGCGCGGGCGCCGCCGCTGCCGGGCGCGCCGGCGGCTTGGCGGCGAGCTGCGACGGCGGGGAGGCCGGCGGGGCGGGCTCGGCATTCAGCTTGCTTGCGGCCGCGCGCTTCTCGGCCATCAGCCGGTTCTCGCGCTGGGCCAGCGCATGCGCCAGCAGCACCGAGCGACCCTTCGGCTTGCGCTCCGGCTTGGCGCCCGCGGGGGCTCCGATCAGGGCGTCGATCATGGCCAGCGGGTTCCTGGCACCGCCCGGCGTGCCGGGACGGGCAGGCTGCGGCTTCTTCGGCGTGTCAGACGGCATCGGCCGGCTCCTCGATCAGTGCGCGCGGGGCGCCCCCGCCTTCCTCAGGCCTGTGCTCGGCCGACTGCTGCTTGGTCCACATCGCCGCATATGGCCCGCCTTGGGCCAGCAGCGCGGCGTGGCGGCCCCGCTCGACCACTTGCCCGTCATCGAGCACGATGATCTCGTCGGCCTTGACGATGGTCGACAGCCGGTGCGCGATCACCAGCGTGGTGCGGTTGGCGGCGACCGCGGCCAGGCTGGCCTGGATCGCCATCTCGGTCGTCGAATCCAGCGCCGAGGTCGCCTCGTCGAACAACAGCACCGGCGGATCCTTCAGGATCGCCCGCGCAATCGCCACCCGCTGCTTCTCGCCGCCAGACAATTTCAAGCCGCGCTCTCCCACCGTCGTCGCGTAACCGTCGGGCAACATGGTTATGAAATCGTGAATCCGGGCCATTTCCGCCGCCGCCTCGACCTCCTCCCGGGTCGCCGAAGGCCGGCCGTAGTTGATGTTGTAGTAGATGGTGTCGTTGAACATCACCGTGTCCTGCGGCACCACGCCCAGAGCCTCGCGCAGCGAGCTCTGGGTGACGTCGCGGATATCCTGGCCGTCGATGCGGATCGCGCCGGCATCGATGTCGTAGAAGCGGAACAGCAGCCGGCCGATCGTCGATTTGCCGGCCCCGCTGGCGCCGACGATGGCGATCATCGAGCCGGGCGGTGCGGTGAACGACAGCTCCTTCAGAATCGGCCGGCGCGGGTCGTAGCCGAAGGAAACCCGGTCGAACTCGATCTGCCCGCCGGCAACCTCCAGCGGCTTGGCGCCCGCGCGGTCGTCGACCTCGGCGTTCATCCGCAGCAGCGAGAACATATCCTCCATGTCGACCAGCGAGCGCTTGATCTCGCGGTAGACGAATCCGAGGAAGTTGAGGGGCAGGTAGAGCTGCAGCAGGTAGGTGTTGACCATGACGAAGTCGCCGATCGTCATGGTGCCGGCCCGCACGCCGTTCGCCGCCATCACCATGATCAGGGTCAGCCCGCCGGCGATGATCGCCGCCTGGCCGATGTTCAGCATCGCCAGCGACACCTTGGAGCGGACCGCCGCCTCCTCGTACCCGCGCAGCGAGACGTCGTAGCGGCGCGCCTCGTGCTGCTCGGCGCCGAAATACTTGACCGTCTCGAAGTTGAGCAGGCTGTCGACCGCCTTGGTGTTGGCCTCGGTGTCGCGCTCGTTCATCGCCCGGCGGTACTTCAGCCGCCGCTCGGTGACGATCAGCGTGAACGCCACGTAGCCCGACACCGCGACGAAGGTGACCACCGCGAACCAGACGTCGAACAATACCCACAGGATGGCGCAGACCAGCACGATCTCGAGCAGGGTCGGCAGCACGTTGAACAGCATGAAATCGAGCAGGAACTCGATGCCGCTGGTGCCGCGCTCGATCACCCGGCTGAGCCCGCCGGTGCGCCGCTCCAGGTGGAAGCGCAGCGAAAGCGCATGCAGGTGGCGGAAAGTCTGCAGCGCGACCGTCCGCATCGCCCGCAAGGTGACCCGGGCGAACACGGCGGCACGCAGTTCGCCGAAGACGATCGCGCCCAGCCGCGCCAGGCCGTAGCCGACGATCAGGGTCAGCGGGATGCCGATGACCAGCAGCCCGCCGGTGTCGAGCCCGGCCGCGGCCTCGTCGCGGGCCTCGACGATCGCGGTCAGCGCGTCGACGGCCGCCGCCAGCAGGATCGGCGTGTAGACGGTGAGCAGCTTGGCCAGGACCAGGAACACCAGCGCCAGCACCACGCGCGCGCGCAAGCCCTTCCAGCCCTCGACGTGGCGGCCGGCCCACAGGAACGGGAGCAGCGTGCGCAAGGTGGCCCAATGGGACCTGTGCGGCGGCGGCGAGGCAGGATCTGCGGGCGGAATCTCTGCGGCTGGGGCTGATCCGGCGGTCAAGCAGGATCTCCTTGTTGGCGGAACGAGGCTTGATATGGTGCACTGCGCCGCAAAGAGCCATGACCGGAATCACATTCCCGTGAGCCATCCCCTGCCAGGCTGCCCCGCATGACCAACAGCGACGCGACGCAGGCGCCCCGACAGCGCCGCATCCTGCACGATGCGGAGCGCAAGGGCGTGCGGCTGTGGTGCCGGGCGAAGCTGATCGCCTACGGCACCATCGGGCTCTGGATGACGGTCGAGTCCGCCTGGCCGGAGGTGGTGTGGTTCCTGGCCGACATCCTGATCCTGTCGCTGATGGCGGTGGCCCTGTTGGCCGTCACCCGCCGGCCCTGGTACCGCGCCTGGGTCAGCTACGTCTTCGCCGGCGGCGAAGCGCTGTTCTGCGTCGCCGTGCTGATGATGCCGAATCCGCTGATCGACTTCGACCTGGCGATGACCGCCTGGTTGCGGTTCACCCCGATGGCCTATCTGTTCGTGTTCCTGGCCAGCACGGCGCTGACCTTGGCGCC
Organism: Alphaproteobacteria bacterium; assembly: GCA_050329975.1. GTDB lineage: Bacteria > Pseudomonadota > Alphaproteobacteria > CALKHQ01 > CALKHQ01 > CALKHQ01. The sequence continues at coordinate 5,677 of JBHJOG010000233.1, forward strand.
CCGGCTGGTGCTCTGGGCCGGATCCCTGGCCGCGGCCGGCTGGATCGGCGCCGTGCTGCTCGTGCTGGCAACCGACGATGCGGCGTTCACCATGGTGTTCATGGACCACAGCGGCATGCAGGACGCGTCCGAACATGCCTTCATCTACGATCCGGCCTTTGTCGACCTGGGCCGCCACCTCGACGAGACGCTGGTCATCCTGGTGGTCACCGGCCTGCTCGCCGCCGCCGTCGGCCGGGCGCGCCAGCTGATGATCGCCCGGCTCGAGTCCGAGCGCGCCCGCGCCAACCTCTCCCGCTATTTCGCCCCGGCCCTGGTCGACGAACTGGCCGCCGACAGCCACAGCGTGACCGAGATCGCCGAACGCGAGGCGGCGGTGCTGTTCATCGACATCATCGGTTTCACCCGGCGCTGCGAGGGGCTGGGGGCGATCGAGACCATGCACTTCCTGCGCGCCTTCCACCGTCGGATGGACGCCGCCGTCTTCGCCCATGACGGTACGCTCGACAAGTATATCGGCGACGCGGTGATGGCGACCTTCGGCACGCCGCGCACCGGCCCGCGCGACGCGGCCAACGCGCTGGCCTGCTCAGTGGCGGTGCAGGACATCGTCGACGACTGGAGCCGCCAGCTGGTCGCCGGCGGCGCCCCGCCGCTGCAGGTCGGCATCGGCGTCCATTACGGGCCGGTGGTGACCGGCGACATCGGCGGCGAGCAGCGGCTGGAATTCGCCGTCATCGGCGACACGGTCAATGTCGCCGCGCGGCTGGAGACCCTGACCCGCGTGCGCGATGCCGACATCGCAATCAGCCAAGCGCTGGCGGAAGCGGCGCGCGCGCAGGGCGGGGGCGCCCTGCTGGCCGGCTTCGTCCCCGGCAAGCCGGTGGCCCTGCGCGGCCGCAGCGCGACGATCGTGCCGTGGCAGCGCCCCCGCGGCGACCGGGCCGTCGAGGCGGCCGCGGAATAGGTGTCAGGCCCAGACGAAGCTGCGCATGACGATGTCCGGCGCAACGCCGTGCATCGCAGACAGCCCCTTCACCCGGTCGAGGGACAAAGGCGCATCGTCGTGCAGGCCCAACGCCTCGCCGTAGATGCCTTCCGCGATGAAGACGGCGGCAATCCCGGCGTTGCGCGCGCCGGGCACGTCGGTGGTGAAGCTGTCGCCGATGCCGGCCACCCGCGCGCGGTCGGTAATGCCGATCGCGGCCAGCGCCATGTCGTAGACGCCGGGATGGGGCTTGCCGTGATAGATCATGGTGCCGCCCATCGCCCCGTAGCGGGCGCCGATCGCGCCGGCGCAATAGTGGCGGGCGCCGTCCTGGATCACCTCCAGGTCGGGATTGCCGCAGATCATCACCATGTCGCGGTCGCGCATGAGGCGCAGCATCGGGTCGTAGTCCTCGAGCAGCACGCCCTGGCCGCCCCAGGCGGTGACGAGGCAGAAGTCGGCGTCCTCCAGCCGGTCGACCACCGTCACCCCCTCGCCGTCCGGCATGATGCCCTTGTTGTAGTCCGGGCCGATCATGTAACAGCGCTGGCCGAGCGCCCGGTGCGCCGCGTCCGGCCGGTCGCGCAGCGCCAGATAGGTCGCCTCGCCCGACGACAGCAGGTGGTGGTAGGCCGCATCGGGTACGCCCATCTCGCGCAGCCGCTCGACCAGCCCGGCCGAGCGTCGGGGCGCGTTGGAGAGCAGGCAGACCTGCTTGCCCGCCGCCACCAGCCGCTCCAGCGCGTCGACCGACCCTGGAAAGGGCCTGGCGCCGTCGTGGATGACGCCCCACAGGTCGACGATATAGCCGTCGAAGCGGTCGGCGATGTCGGCCAGGCCGGCAACCAGCTGCATTGGGTGCTCCTCTTGGCGGGGATCGAACTGGACCGGGTGCTGCATGCGCCAAGCCGCCGATGCGGTCAAGGGCTGGAGAGCCCGGCCAGCACCAGCTTCGCTGCCTTGGCCATCGCCGTCGGCAGGCCCGCATCGAGCACGGCCGACTGCGGTACCCACAGGGCTTCCGGCAGCGCGGGGCGAGCGGCGCACTCGGCGGCGTAGACCGAGAGCGCGAGGGAGAAATGGGTGAAGACGTGGCGGACACCCGCACCGCTGGGCCGCCAGTCCGCCACCGCCGGGGCTGCCGCCACCGCTTGTTGTTGCGTCCACGGCTCGCTGCGCCAGTCGGTGCTCGGCAGAGCCAGCATGCCGCCGAGGAGCCCGCTCTGGGGCCGGCGGACCAGCAGCACCCAGCCGTCGCAGGCCAGCCAGAACGCCGCACCGTGGCGGACCGGGCGCGCAGCCTTCGCCGGCTTGGCGGGCCGCGCATCGATCGTTCCCGCCCGTCGCGCGCGGCACGGGGCCGACCAGGGACAAAGGCCGCAGGCCGGCGACCGCGGCGTGCACAGGGTGGCGCCGAGGTCCATCATCGCCTGGGCGAAGTCGCCCGGCCGGTCGAGCGGCACCATGCTGCGCGTGAGTGCGCCGATCATGGGCTTCGCCTGCGGCATCGGCGCGGCAATGTCCGCCAGCCGGGCGACCACCCGCTCCACATTGCCGTCCACCGCCGCCGCCGGCCGGCCGAAGGCGATGGCGGCGATAGCCGCTGCGGTGTATCGGCCGATGCCGGGCAGGGCGCGCAGGCCGTCCTCGCTGTCCGGAAAGGCGCCGCCGTGGCGGGTGGCGACGGTCCTGGCGCAGGCGTACAGGTTGCGGGCGCGGGCGTAGTAGCCGAGGCCGGCCCAGGCCGCCATCACCTCCTCCACCGGGGCGGCGGCCAGCGCGTACACACTCGGCCAGCGGGCGAGGAAGCGGGCGAACCGGGGCGCGACCGCCGCCACCGTCGTCTGCTGCAGCATGATCTCGCTGAGCCAGACATGATAGGGATCCGGCGCCTGGCCGGCCGGCGCCCGCCAGGGCAGCACCCGGCGATGGCGGTCGTACCAGGCGAGCAGGCAGGCCGACAGCACCGCCGGGGCGTCGGGCAGCGTCGGCGGCGGATCGATGGCGTCGCGCGGACTCATCGCGCCGTGGTGGCGATTCCGGGCTGTGCCGTCAAGGCGGATGCGGTAGGGTCCGGCTTGCCATGCCAAAGCTCGCGACCGACAGCCCGGCCGGCGCCAAGCCGACCGACGAGGAGCTGGATGCCCGGCGCCGCCGGCCCGGGCAGGTGCAGCCGTTCGCGCGGGTGATGGCGCGGGTCGCCGCACCTGCTCTCAGCAAGCGCGGCCTGACCCGGGCCGAGCTGCTGGTCGACTGGCCGCGGATCGTCGGCCGCTACTTCGCCGCCCACACCGCGCCGCTCAAGCTCGCCTACCCGCGCGGACGCGGCGACGGCGGGGTGCTGCACCTCGCCGTGGCGCCGGGGCTGGCGACGGCGGTCCAGCATGACGCGCCGCGTCTGATCGAGCGGATCAACGCCTATGTCGGCCACAGTGCCGTCCTGCGGCTGAAGCTGACGGCCGGCCTGCCGGAGCCGCCGGATCGCCTGTCGCCGCTGCCGCCCCGGCCGACACGCGCAGGCCCGTCGCCGGCGGTTGCAGCCGTTGCCGAAGGTCCGTTGCGCGATGCCCTGCAGCGGCTGGAGCGGCACCTGCCGTCGGCTGGCGACCCCCCGGGCGACCCGGTCGGCGCACGCCGGCGCTGACTGGGTGGGGCGGCTTTATTTTGGCCCCATTTCCGCCGCCATGCTGTCATCCGCAGCAGGGCGTCCACAGCGACATCGGGCTTGCATACGGGACGATCCGGACGCTAGGCTCAATCAAGATATAGAGGTTCACAGGATGAAGACACAGCATATCTCGTGGTTGGTCGCCGCCATGGCGGCGGTGGCACTGCCGGCCTGGGCGCAGGACGAACCGAGCGCCGATGCCGAGGCGGTCGCCGAGCCAGCACCCAGCCTGCTGATTATCTGGCCGGAGGACGCGGTCCTGGGCGACCCCGATGCGCCGGTGACCATCTTCGAATTCTCCTCGCTGACCTGCTCGCACTGCGCCGCCTTTCACGTCGACATCCTGCCCGAGGTCAAGGCCGAGCTGATCGAGAGCGGCATGGCGAACCTGGTGGTGCGCCACTTCCCGCTCGACCAGCTGGCGATGAACGCGGCCCTGGTCGCCGAATGCGTGCCGCAGGGCCAGTTCCACTCGTTCATCGACGTCCTGTACAGGACCCAGGAGAGCTGGGTGGGCTCCCAGAACCCGATGCAGGCCGTGCTGCAGACCGCGATGCTGGCGGGCGTACCGGAGGCGGGCCTGAGCACCTGCATGCAGGACCAGGCGGTGATGAACAGCGTGCTGGCGGTGCGTCTGCGGGCGCAGACCGAGCTGGCGATCCAGTCGACCCCCACCTTCTTCGTCGGCGGGATGATGATCCGCGGCGCTCAGCCCTTCCACGTGTTCGCCGAGGCGGTCGAGGTCGCTGCAGCGGTGGTCGCGCCGCCGGTGGAAACGCCCGAGTCCGATGCCCAGGACGAGCCGGAGGCCCAGGCGGGGCCGGAAACGGCCGAGCCCGAAACCGAAACCGAAACCACGACGGAGTAGCCGCCGCTTGGTCCAGTTCTCCCGCCTGCGCATCACCGGCTTCAAGTCGTTCGTCGAACCGACCGACATCGCGATCGAGCCGGGACTGACCGGCATCGTCGGGCCGAACGGCTGCGGCAAGTCGAACCTGGTCGAGGCGCTGCGCTGGGTGATGGGTGAAAGCTCGGCGCGGCAGGTGCGTGGCGCGGAGATGGACGACGTGATCTTTGCGGGCGCGGCCGGCCGGCCGGCCCGCAACCACGCCGAGGTCTCCATCCTGCTGGACAACGGCCGCCGGGACGCGCCGCCCGCCTTCAACGACCACAGCGAGATCGAGATCGTACGCCGCATCGGCCGCGGCCAGGGCTCGGCCTATCGGGTCAACGGGCGCGAGGTGCGGGCCCGCGACGTGCAGGTGCTGTTCGCCGATGCGTCCACCGGGTCCAACTCGGCGGCCATGGTCGGCCAGGGCCAGGTCGCCAACCTGATCAACGCCAAGCCGACCCAGCGACGGTCGATCCTGGAGGAGGCCGCCGGCATTACCGGCCTGCATGCCCGCCGCCACGAGGCGGAGCTGCGGCTGCGGGCGGCGGGGACCAACCTGGAGCGCCTCGACGACGTGATGGGCGCGCTCGACGAGCAGCTGAAGACGCTGAAGCGCCAGGCCCGGCAGGCCACCCGCTACCGCAACATCTCGGACCACATCCGCAAGGCGGAAGCCGGCGTGCTCTACCTGAAATGGCGCCGGGCGATGGCGCTCCGGCTCGCCGCCGAGGAGGCGCTGGCCGCCGCCGAGGCACGGGTGACCGACCGGGCTGAAGCGGCCGCCCTGGCCGGCATCGCGCGCACCCGCAGCGGCGAGGCGCTGCCGGCGCTGCGCGAGCGCGCGGCC
>JBHJOG010000234.1:0-9416 GCA_050329975.1 Alphaproteobacteria bacterium
CCCGCCGCTCCTGGCGGACGCCTGGCCGTCGCGATGGCCAGCCGGACGGCGACGCTTTGGGTCGCGACCCTGCTCCTCCTCATGAGCGTCGCCCTGGTCGTCGGCCTCTCGCTCCAACCCCCGATGGCCGGCCGGCAAAGCGTGCTGCTGTTCCAGCCCGGCACCGGCCATGCCGAGGCAGTGGCGGTGCTCACGCGGCACGGCGGGCGTCTGGTCGACGCCGGCGCCGGCAGCACGCTGATCGCCATCTTCGACCGCGACCTCGACTGGCGCGACCTGCATGCGATGGGCGTCTGGGCTGCCTTTGCGCCCGACAGCCTGCTCGGCTGTCTCGCCGCACCCCGCTCCTCCGCCTGACCGCCCCCCCGACACCCTACGAAGGGACCGCCCGATGTCCTCGCTCGACCTGATCCGCTCCAAGACCACCGGTTACGTCGTCGCCTTTCTCTGGCTGCTGGTCGCCGCCATCGGCATCACCGGGCCGGCGCTGGCTGTCGACTGGCTGTGGCCGACGCTCGGCATCGGCGCCTTCGCCGTGCTGGCGACGGCGCTGTGGCGGATCAACCCGCTGGCGCCGGCGACGCGCTACGCGCTGTGCATTGCCACCGTCACCGGCATCGGCGTGCTGGTGTTCCAGTTCCGCGGCGACGCCTGGCAGCTCGACATGCACATGTACTTCTTCGCGGTGCTGGCGCTGCTGGCGGTGCTGTGCGACTGGCGGGCGGTGCTGGTCACCGCCGGCGCGATCGCCGTCCATCACCTGGTGCTCAACTTCGCCATGCCGCTGGCCGTGTTTCCGAACGGCGCCGATCTGGCGCGGGTGATCGTGCATGCGGTTGCGGTGGTGATCTCGGCGGCTGCCCTGACCTGGATGCTGTACCGGCTTGCCCGCGCCCTCGATGAGGCCGGACAGGCGCTGGCTGTCGCCAATGCCGCGCAGGCGGAGACCCGCCGCCTCGCCGACGAGCGACGTGAACTCGACGAGCAGGCAGGACTCCAGGCGCGGAGCCAGCGTCTGGAGCTTGCTGCCGCGCTCGACGCCAAGGTGTCGGCCATCGTCAGCCGGCTCGACGCCGAGGTCACGGCCATGGCCGACCAGTCCAAGCGGATGAGCGCGGTGAACCGGCGCGGCGTGGGCGAGTGCGAGAGCCTGTCCAGTTCGGCAGCCGCAGCCAGCGAGAACGTGGGCTCGATCGCCGCGGCGACCAGCGAACTGCACGACTCCGTGCATGCGGTGGCCTCCGGCATGGCGCAGATCGACAAGGCATCGCAGGACGCCCTGGAGCGGGCGGTCGCCACCGACGGGGTGGTGTCCAACCTCGCTTCCAGCGCCGACCGGATCAATGCGGTGCTGCAGCTGATCTCGGCGGTCGCCGAACAGACCAACCTGTTGGCGCTGAATGCGACCATCGAGGCGGCGCGTGCCGGCGATGCCGGCAAGGGCTTCGCTGTCGTCGCCTCCGAGGTCAAGAGCCTCGCCAACCAGACCGCCAGCGCAACCGAGCAGATCGCGGCCCAGATCGGCGAGATGCAGGCCGTCAGCCGGTCGGCGGTCGAGGCGATCGCCGCCATCCGGGCCTCGATCGACGGCATCGGGGCACTTACCTCCGGCATGGTTGCAGCGACCGAGCGGCAGAACGGCACCGTCGGCGAGATCAGCCGCAACACCGCCTCGGCGGCCGAACGGACCGAGACGCTGGTGCGCGACGTCGTCGCCATCAGCCGCTCGATCGCAGAGGCCGAGACCCAAGCCAGCGTGGTCGCCGAATCGGCAGCCGCCATGGAAGGCGAGTGCGCCGACCTGCAGCGGGAAGTCGGGGACTTCATCGGCCAGATCCGCGCCGCCTGAGGCCCCCGGCGCGGGTTTCGCCCGCGGCTGACGAGGCCGTGGCCGCGTCCGTCCGGGCGCGCTATCATCGCTGCGGGGACAGTTCCGGAGCAGGTACTTCATGACGAGGCGCAAGGTCTCGATACTTGTCGCCGCCGCGGCGCTGGTGGCGATCCTGATCGTTGCGCCCGACATCCCGCTCCTGGTTTTCGCCGGGATCCTGCTCGCCGTGTTCCTGCGCGGCGGCGGCGACTTCATCGCCGACAAGCTCAGGATCGGCTCGATGCTGGGGCTGGCCGCGTTCGTGCTGCTCATCCTTCTCGCTGCGGCCCTCGCCGGCGTCCTGGCCGCGCCGCTGATCGCCGAGCAGTTCGAGGAGTTGGTGCAGCGCATCCCCGAGGCGGCGCAGGGCGTGGCCGACCGGATCCGCAGCTATGCCTGGGGCCCCGACCTGCTGGAGCAGATCCGGCCGGAAGGCCTGATCAGCACCGGCGGCAGCGGGGTCGCCTCAGTCGTCGCAGGCACGTTCGGCGTGGTCGGCCACACCGTTCTGATGCTGATCATCGGCATCTACTTCGCCATCGACCCGAACCCCTATGTCCGTGGGATCAAGCTGCTGTTCGCGCCGTCGCTGCGGCCGCGGGTGGAGGAGGTGCTGCAGGCGACCGTCCGCACGCTCCGGCGCTGGCTCGCGGCGCAGATGCTGGCGATGGCGACGGTCGGCCTGCTGACCTGGCTCGGGCTGTGGATCGTCGGAATCCCGTTGGCCCCGATGCTCGGGCTGATCGCCGGCCTGCTCGCGTTCATCCCCACGCTCGGCCCGATCCTGTCGATGATCCCCGGCGTGCTGCTCGCGCTCGGCTCCGGGACCGAGACGGTGCTGTGGGTGCTCGGCGTCTATGTGGCGGTGCAGGCGCTGGAGAGCTACCTGATCACGCCCATCGTGCAGCGGGAGATGGTGTCGCTGCCGCCGGCGCTGACCATCACCGTCCAGCTTCTGCTCGGGGTGATGTTCGGGCTGATGGGGCTGGCGCTCGCCACGCCGCTGGCGGCAGCCGGCATGACGCTGGTCACGCTCCTCTATGTCGACTACCTCAACCGCGAGCAGCTTGCGGCGGTGCCGGAGCGCGTGCAGCCGGAGCCGCTGCACGGCAAGTAGCCGGCCAAATTAGCGCAATTGCAACCATTTACCCGGACAGTGATGCTGCCGCAACGCCCTCGCGGACGCGTTCCGGCGCCTCTTGGCCCACTCTCCCGGGATCTACCATGCAATCAGTCAGACCGGCAGGACGGACGATCGTTTCGATCCTGATTTCGTTGGCTTGCCTCCTGCCGGCGGCGGCCTGGGCGGACGACGTGACCGCCCTGGAGCAGCGGATCGCGGACCTGGAAGCCGCGGTGGCGACGCCGCAGGTCAACCTCGACTTCGTCTGGACCATGGTGGCGGCGGCGCTGGTCTTCTTCATGCAGGCGGGCTTCCTGCTGCTCGAAGCGGGCCTGGTGCGCTCGAAGAACTCGATCAACGTCGCCCAGAAGAACATCGCCGACATGGTGGTCGCCACCACCGCCTTCTGGCTGGTCGGCTACATGATCATGTTCGGCGACAGCGTCGGCGGCCTGTTCGGCTGGGACGGCAGGCTGTTCGCGTTCGAGGAAATCGGCGACTGGACCTACGCCTTCTTCGTCTTCCAGGTGGTGTTCTGCGGCACCGCGGCGACCATCATGTCGGGCGCGGTCGCCGAACGGATGCGGTTCACCGGCTATCTGGTGCTGACCACGGTCACCTCGGCGCTGATCTATCCGGTGTTCGGCCACTGGGCCTGGGGCAGCCTGCTCAACGGGGACAACGCCACCCTGCTCGGCGACGCCGGGTTCATGGATTTCGCCGGCTCGACCGTGGTGCACTCGATCGGCGCCTGGGTCGCGCTGGCCGCCGTCATCTGCCTGGGTGCGCGCATCGGGCGCTTCGATTCTGCCGGCCGGCCGGTCCGCATCCAGGGCCACAGCCCGGTGCTGGCCACCACCGGCGCGATCATCCTGTGGGTCGGCTGGATGGGCTTCAACGGCGGCTCGACCACCGCCGGCACCCCGGCCTTCGCCTCGATCATCGCCAACACCGTGCTTGCCGGCGCTGTCGGCGGCTTCGGCAGCCTGCTCGGCGCCCGCCTCTACGACGGCCTGTTCCGTGCCGAGCGGACGATCAACGGCGTCCTCGGCGGCCTGGTCGCCATTACCGCCGGCTGCGACGTGATGACGACCTGGGGGGCGGTCGCCACCGGCTTCATCGGCGGCTTCATCGCCTTCGCCATGGCCGAGGTGATGGAGCGCAAGTGGAAGCTGGACGACGCGGTCGGCGCGGTGGCGGTGCACGGCTTCAGCGGCGCCTTCGGCACGCTGGCGATCGCGTTCTTCGCTCCGGCGGACACACTGCTCGCCGGCGACCGCTGGTCCCAGTTCATGATCCAGGGCCAGGGCGTGCTGCTCGCCTTCGTCTGGGCATTCGGGATCACCTTCGCCGTGATCAAGCTCTACCAGCTGCTGGTCGGCCCGATGCGGGTCAGCGCCCAGCACGAGCTCGCCGGCCTCAACGAAGCGGAGCACGGCGCCTCGCTCGGCACCGGCATGCTGCTGGCCCGGATGACCGCGCTCTCGGCCGGCGAGGCCAAGCTGTCGGAGCGCCTGGCGACCGACACCGGTGACGAGGCGGCCGAGCTCGCCCACGCCTACAACCAGGTGATGGACAACATCGAAGGCATGATCGACGGGATCTGCGCCCAGTCGCGCGAACTGGCGCAGGCGGCGTCAGCCATGTCCGCGGTGTCGGCCACTCTGGCGGGCCAGTCCCGCCGGACCGCAAACCAGGCCCGCGCCGCCAAGCAGCTCTCGGACTCGGTGTCGGAGAAGGCGACCAACGCCGCGCGCCTGCTGACATCGGCCGGCGGCAACACCGCGCTGATCAGCACCAGCGCAGAACGGATGCGCGCCCGGGTCCGCGAGGCGAGCGACAGCGCAGCCGCGATTGCCACCGACCTGGAGTCGCTGGAGCGAACCGGCAGAGAGTCCAGCAGTGTCATCGAGCAGGCTGCCGCGAGCACCGAGCAGGTGCGCACGAAGGTCGAGAGCCTGACCAGCGCCATCGGCTCGATCGCCGAGGTGCTGGGGCTGATCGACGGCATCGCCGGCCAGACCAACCTGCTGGCGTTGAACGCCACCATCGAGGCCGCGCGCGCCGGCGAGGCCGGCAAGGGCTTCAAGGTCGTCGCCGGCGAGGTGAAGAGCCTGTCGCAGGCGGCCGGCCACGCGGTCGGCGAGATCCGCGGCCGGGTCCACCAGGTGACGCGGGAGGCAGGAGAGGCGGTGGCGGCCATCCAGGATATCATGGCCACCGCCACCGCCATGGGCGAGGTGATGCGAACGATCATCGCGTCCGTCTCCGACCAGAGCGCGTCCAGCGCTGCCATCTCACGCTCGATGCTCACCGCGGACAGCGAGACCGCCGAGGTCTCCGACAACATCCGCAAGGTCGATGTCGAGGTCGGCACGTCGGTGCAGGCCGCCGAGGATGCCGCCTCGCACACTGCGGAGATGCTGTCGGAGATCGAATCGGTGGAAACGATCGCCGAGGACAACCTGCGCTGCGCAGAGCAGGTCGCACGCAGCTCCGAGGACATCGCCCGCATCGTGCGCCGGCTGGACGATCTGGTCGCCGGGCTCGGCGGCACCGGGACCGAGGTCGCGGCCGCGAAGGCTGCGTGACCCTGCGGGGCCGCTGCCCGTGCGCGGCTCAGGCGCCCAGCAGGTGCTCCGGCCGGATCGGAACCTCGCGGACCCGGATGCCGGTGGCGTGGAACACCGCGTTGGCGATCGCGGCCCCGATCCCGATGGCGCCAAGCTCGCCGATGCCGCGCGCGCCGAGCGGGCTCGCATGGCCATCGAAGCTCTCGACGAAGCGCGCGTCGATCTCCGGTACGTCGGCGTTCACCGGCACCAGGTAGCCGGACAGGTTCTTCGCCAGGAACCGGCCGAGGCCGGGGTCCATCTCCGAGCGCTCCAGCAGCGCCTGGCCGATGCCCCAGATGATTCCGCCGGTCATCTGGCTGCGCGCCGTCCGCGGATTGATGATCCGCCCGGCGTCGTAGACGCCGACCACCCGGCTCACCCGCGGGACCGGAATCTCCGGATCGACCCGGACCTCGGCGAACACGGCGCCGAAGCTGAACAGCGCGGGTGCGGACGGGTCCTCCTCAGGCGCCCATGCGCCCTCGGCGGCGAGCCGCTCGACGCCGAGCGCCGCCAGTGCCCCGGCATAGCCCTCCGGACCGTTGGCGCCGGCCGCCGCCAGCTTCTCGCGCAGCGCCGCCGCGGCCGCCTGCACAGCCGAGCCGGCGCCCATGGTCGTCGATGAGCCGCCGGTGAAGGATACGCTCGGCAGTGCCGTGTCCGCGATCGCCAGGCGCACCGCGTCGACGGGCACCGCCAGCGCGTCGGCGGCGATCTGCGGCAGGATCGTGCTCAGCCCCTGGCCGACGTCATGGGCGCCGGTCTCGACCAGCACGACACCGGAGCGATCGATGGTGGCGCGCGCCGAGGCCGGAAAGCGGAACTCGCCCCGGACGGCGGTCGCCATCCCGTACCCCACCAGCTCCCGCCCGTCGCGCATCGAGCGCGGAGCAGCGGCGCGCCCCGCCCACCCGAACCGGGCGGCGCCCTCCTCGTAGCAGGCGCGCAACGCCTTCGCCGAGAAAGGCCGGCCGCTCCCCGGCTCGTTCTCCGCGTAGTTCCTGAGCCGCAGCTCGAGCGGATCGAGGCCGAGTTCATCGGCCAGCTCGTCCATTGCGATCTCGACCGGGACCAGCCCGACGCCGCTGAACGGCGCCCGCATCGCCGAGGGGCTGCCGCGGTCGAGCCGCACGCGGCGGTGGCTGGTGCTGAAGCTCGGCGTGGCGTAGAGAGCGTGGGTCTCCCAGCCGGCCGCTTCGATGTAGGTGCCGATACTGGAGCCCGCGGCGACGACGTCGTGGCTGAGCCCGGTCAGGGTGCCGTCGGCCCGGGCGCTGAGCCTCACCGTCTGTCGTGTCGCCGGCTGGTAGCCGTGGGCGGTGTAGGACTGGGCACGGGTCAGCACCAGCTTCACCGGACGTTCCAGCTCCCGCGCCGCCATCGCCGCGAGCAGCTGGTGCGGCAGGCCCCAGCCCTTGGCGCCGAAGCCGCCGCCGATGAACTCGTTGCGGATCCGGATCCTCGCCGGCTCCAGCTGCAGCGCCTGGGCCAGCGCCTCGCGTTCCTCGGACACGCCCTGCGTCGCGTCGAACACGTCGAGCTGCCCGTCCCGCCAGACCGCCAGCGTCGCCGCCGGCTCGATGGGATTGTGGTGCCGGTCCGCGGTAAGATAGGTGCCCTCGATCCTGGCCTCCGCCTCCGCCCAGGCGGCCGCGACATCGCCCCATGCCGTGTCCAGCGGCAGGCCGAAGAACGCCGGGACAGGCTCCGCGTGCTCGATCTCCGCCAGGAAGTCCGCGCGAAACGGCTCGTCGCGATAAGAGACGCTTACCAGCCGGGCGGCCTCGGTGGCCTGCTCCAGGGTCTCCGCAACCACCAGCGCCACCGGCTGGCCCTCATAGGCCACCCGGTCGTCCTGCAGCGGCGGCAGGCTGTCCTCGGCCAGGACCACGGTCACTGGGCCGAAGGCCGGCGTGTTTCGATGGGTGAAGATCGCGACAACGCCGGGTGCCGCCGCAGCGTGCGCGAGGTCGATCGCGATGATGCGCGCCCGGGGCCGCGTGGCCGGCACGATTACCGCATGCAGCGCGCCCGCCAGCGGCGTGTCGGCGGCATAGAGTGCGCCGCCGGTGACCTTTGCCGGCCCGTCTCTTCGGCTGACGGCTTCGCCGATCCCACCGTTCATCGCATGTCTCCCGCGGCCTGCAGCGCCCTCAGGGCGGTGCGCATGGCCAGTTCCACCTTGAACCCGTTGTCGCGCCGGACCCGCGCCTCGGCCAACCCGACCGCGATCCCCCGGCGCAGGGCCGGCTCGTCGGTCATCGCTGCACCGCGCAAGGCCGCCTCCGCCTCCGGCATACGCCAGGGCTTCGCCGCCACGCCGCCGAGCGCGATCCGGGCCTCGCGGATCTCGTTGCCGTCGAGGTCGAGCCCGACCGCTGCCGAAACCAGGGCGAACTCGTAGGACGCCCGCTCGCGGACCTTGAGGTAGTGCGAGCGCCGTGCGGCCGAGGAAGCCGGGATCGCAACGGCGGTGACTATCTCGCCCGGCGCGAGCGTCGTCTCCCGCTCCGGGTCCTCGCCGGGAAGGCGATGGAGAGCGTCCATCGGAATCGCCCGGGTTCCGGCTGGACCTTCGACGTGGACCGTAGCGTCGAGCGCCACCAGCGCCACCGCGACGTCGGACGGGTGGGTGGCGAGGCAGGTCGAACTCCACCCGAAGATGGCGGCGAACCGGTCGGCGCCCGCGAGCGCGGCGCAGCCGCTGCCAGGGCGGCGCTTGTTGCAGGGCAGCTCTACCTCCGCCCGGAAGTACGGGCAGCGGGTCCGCTGCAGCAGGTTGCCGCCGATGGTGGCCGCGTTGCGGATCTGCGGCGAGGCACTTTGCAGCAGGGCCTGCGCAACCGCCGGGAAGTCGCGACGGACGACCGGGTCGGCCGCGATGGAACTCATCCGGGCCAGGGCCCCGATCCGCAGGCCCTGACCGTCGACCTCGATGCCGTCGAGGCCGGACAGCCGGCTGATGTCGACCAGCCTGCGCGGCGCGGCGATGCCCTCCTTGATCCAGTTGACGACCTCGGTGCCGCCGGCGACCACGCTCGTCGCCGGATCGCCCGCCAGTTGGATCGCCTGGACCAGGGTGGCGGCGCGCTCGAATGCGAAGCTCTGCATCGATCAGGCCTCCTGCGCGGCGGCCGCGGCACGGACGGCGGCGACGATCTGGGGATAGGCCGAGCAGCGGCAGAGATTGCCGCTCATGAACGCGCGGATGTCGGCATCGGAGCCGGCATGCCCCTCGCGGATGCAGGCCACGGCGGACATGATCTGGCCGGGCGTGCAGAAGCCGCACTGAAAGGCGTCGTGCTCGATGAACGCCGCCTGGACCGGATGAAGCTGCCCTGGCTTGCCCAGGCCCTCGATGGTCGTGATCTCCCGGCCGTCGACCATCGCGGGCAGGGTCAGGCACGCCAGTGCGGTGCGGCCGTCGATATGGACGGTGCATGCGCCGCACTCGCCGCGATCGCAGCCTTTCTTGCTGCCGGTGAGACCGAGATGTTCCCGCAGCGCATCCAGCAGCGTCGTCCGGCCGTCGAGCCGCAGCCGGTGGGTGGCGCCGTTGACCCGAAGCGTCGCGTCGGCAGCAGCGTGCCGCTCGTCCAGTGCGGTGTTCACTGTCGCACCCTCCATTCGCTGAGCTCTAGTCCGCCGGACGACACTGTCCGGCTCCCGGCGTGGAAGGTTGCGTCTCGCTTGATTTTTCTCAAGTACCTACTAAAAAGTCAGTACACACTTTTTGGTAAGATTCGGGGAGTCGATGAAGGAACAGCCCTACAGTTGCGGCCTCGGCCCCGCCTTCGAAGTTATCGGC
>JBHJOG010000235.1:0-25620 GCA_050329975.1 Alphaproteobacteria bacterium
CGCTGGCTGCGCCACTACGGTTTCCAGGCGCTCGGCCTCCCCAGCCTGGTGCGGGGGCAGTAGGAACATACACCCGTCATGCTTGGCCTTGTGCCAAGCATCCACGCCTCTGGCGGTCCAGGCCGGACGCGATGGGATCGTCGAAGGCGTGGATGGTCGGGACAAGCCCGACCATGACGGCGGCGGGATGACCAAGGGAGCCGCCGTCGGCGGGGACATAGAGAGCACGGACGATGAAGATCACCCTGAACTGGCTGCGCGACCACCTGGAGACGACCGCGACCCTCGACGAGATCACCGAGCGGCTGACGGCGCTTGGGCTCGAGGTCGACGGGGTGGACAACCCGGCGGCGAAATTCGCCCCGTTCGTCATCGCGCATGTGGTCTCGGCCGAGCAGCATCCGAACGCCGACCGACTGCGGGTCTGCATTGTCGACACCGGGACAGAGACGGTCCAGGTGGTCTGCGGCGCGCCCAACGCGCGCACCGGGATGAAGGGCGTGTTCGCGCCCGCCGGCAGCTACATCCCCGGCACCGGCGTCGAGCTGAAGAAGGGCAACATCCGTGGACAGGACTCCAACGGCATGCTGGTTTCCGAGCGCGAGATGGGGCTCAGCGACGAGCATGAGGGCATCATCGAGCTGCCGGCCGATGCCCCGGTCGGCACCGCGTTCGCAGCCTATGTCGGCCTCGACGACCCGGTGATCGATATCGCGCTCACGCCGGACCGCGGCGATTGCGCCGGCGTCCGCGGCATCGCACGCGACCTGGCCGCAGCCGGGGTCGGCACGCTGAAGCCGGCACCCAGGATGAAGCCGGTCGCCGGCAGCTTCGACAGCCCGATCGCCTGGAAGCGCGACCTGGGCGCGGAGGGCGCGGCCTGTCCGTTCGTCGTCGGCCGCTACTTTCGCAACGTGCGAAACGGGCCGAGCCCGCAATGGCTGCAGGACCGGCTGCGGGCCATAGGGCTGCGCCCGATTTCGGCCCTGGTCGACATCACCAACTACGTGACCATGGACCTGGGCCGGCCACTCCATGTCTTCGACGCCGACAAGGTCAAGGGCGACCTTGTCATGCGCTTCGCCCGGTCTGGCGAGAGTCTGCTGGCGCTCAATGGCAGGACCTACGCGCTCGCGCCCGGCATGACGGTGATCGCCGACGATGCCGGCGTGGCGGCCATCGGCGGCATCATGGGCGGCGAACTGACCGGCTGCACCGCAGAAACGGTCAACGTGTTCATGGAATCCGCCCTGTTCGACCCGGTGCGTACCGCCGCCACCGGCCGCGCGCTCGCCATCGACAGCGACGCCCGCTATCGTTTCGAGCGTGGGGTCGATCCCGAATCCGCGCTCTGGGGGGCGGAAGTCGGCGCGCATCTGATCCAGGAGCTGTGCGGCGGAGAGGCAAGCGGGATCGTCAGTGCCGGCGCGGTGCCCGACTGGCGCCGGACTCTCAGCCTGCGGCCGGCGCGGGTGATGGCGCTCGGCGGCGTCGACGTGCCGGCCGAGCAGTCGGTGTCGATCCTGCGCGGGCTCGGTTTCGAGGCCGACCATGCGGGCGATGCGATCGCCGCCGTGCCGCCCTCCTGGCGTGCCGACGTGGAGGGCGAGGCCGACCTGGTCGAGGAGGTGGTACGCGTCGTCGGTTACGACTCGGTAGCTGCGGTCTCGATGCCGAAGCTCGCGGCGATGCCGGCCCCCGCCCTGAGCGAGGCCCAGCGGCGGGTGAGTCTCGCCAAGCGCACGCTCGCCGGCCGAGGCATGCTCGAGGCCGTTACCTACAGCTTCACCGACGGCCGGCTGGCCGCCGCCTTCGTCGGCGACAACGCGCCGATCCGGCTCGCCAACCCGATCTCGAGCGAACTCGACGTGATGCGTCCGTCGATCCTGGTGTCGCTGATGGCGGCGGCGCGGCGCAACCTCGACCGCGGCTTCGACAGCTTCGCCCTGTTCGAGGTCGGCCCGGCTTACGAGACGACCGCCGACGATGGCCAGCACCTTGTCGCCGCCGGCATCCGCGTCGGCCGCACCGGGCCGCGCCACTGGGCCGAGCCCGCGCCGAACCGGGTCGCCCGGCCCTGGGACGCCTACGACGCCAAGGCCGACTGCCTGGCGGCGCTGGATGCGATCGGGGCGCCGGCCGGCAACCTGCAGGTCTCCGCCGACGCGCCGGACTACTATCATCCGGGCCGGTCGGCCACGCTGCGGCTCGGCAAGGCCGAGGTCGCCTGGTTCGGCGACCTGCACCCGCGAATCCAGCGCCTGCTCGGTATCGACGAGCCGGTCGTCGGCTTCGAGATCTTCCTCGACCGGGCACCGCTGCCGAAGCAGAAGACGACGACGCGGCCGCTGCTGAAGCCGCAGCCGCTGCAGCCCGTGACCCGCGACTTCGCCTTCGTGGTCGACGCCGCCACACCGGCCGAGAAGCTGGTCCGGGCGGCGCGCGCCGCCGACAAGGCACTGATCGTCACGGTCGAGGTGTTCGACGTCTACCAGGGCGGGCAGATGGAGCCGGGCAAGAAGTCGGTCGCGATCGCAGTGACGCTGCAGCCGGAGATCCGCACTCTGACTGACGCCGAGATCGAAGCCGTGGCAGCGAAGGTGGTGGCGCAGGTGGAGAAGCAGGCCGGCGGGGCGCTAAGAGGGTAGGAGCGGGCGCGCAAGCCGGCAAGGAATCGCCTGCCGCTCGCTTCCCCCATTTGCGCCTGTGCGTCGCCGCAGGCTACATCTCGTCCATGGGAATCGTGGTCTTCGCGCTGGTCGTGCTGACGGCGGCCTTGGCTCTGATCGCGTTTCTGGAGCCGGCCGCGCGGCGGCTGCACGTACCGGTGCCGGTGGCGGTCGCGGTGGCCGGGCTGGCGGTCGGGGTCGGAATCCGGATCGGCGGCTTCGATCCGCTGATCATGGCGTTCGACGACTACGACGCCTTCGTCTTCTCCTCGCTCGGCATCGGCAATCGCGAGATCCTGCTCGTCTTCCTGCCGCCGCTGCTGTTCGAGATGACGCTGACCCTCGATGTCCGCCGGCTGCGCGAGTATCTGCCGGCGGTGGCGATCATGGCGGTAGTCGCCGTAGTCGCCGCGACGCTGGCCGTCGGCGGGGCGCTGCACCTGACCACCGGGCTGCCACTGATCCTCTGTCTGCTGCTGGGAGCCACGGTATCGACCACCGATCCGGCGGCAGTGATCACGACGTTCCGCGAGATCGGCGCCAACCAGCGCCAGCTGGTCATCATCGAGGGCGAGAGCCTGCTCAACGACGCGGCGGCCATCGCCCTGTTCGCCATCCTGGCGGTTTCGGTGCGCGAGGACACGCCGCTCAGCGCTCTCGAGGCTGGCGAGCAGTTCCTCTTCGTGTTCGCGGTCGGGGCGGCGGTCGGCGGCGGCCTGGGCTATGGCGCCGCGCGGCTCTATCCGTTGCTCCGCGGCTCGATCGCGGCCGAGACGACCCTGACGATGGCGCTGGTCTACGCCGCCTACCTGGTCGGCGAGATCGCGCTCGGCGCATCGGGCGTGGTCGCCGTCGTCTCGGCGGGACTGGTGACCAAGGTCGCCGGCTCGGTGCGGATGGGGCCGCGCAACTGGGGCAGCGTCGCCGCGATCTGGGCTCAGCTCGGCTATTGGGCGAACAGCCTGATTCTGCTCATCGCGGCCGTACTGGTGCCGCACCTGCTGACCTTCGTGCGCTGGTTCAAGGTGCCGATGATCCTGGTGATGGTCGTCGCCGCCTTCGCCGCCCGGGCCGCGGTCGTGTTCGGGCTGCTGACCGGACTGGAGAAGCTGCGCCTGCTGCTGCCGGTGGGGAACAAGGAGAAGGTGCTGATCCTCTGGGGCGGGGTGCGCGGCGCGGTGACGCTGGTGCTGGTGTTCGGCCTTTCGGAGACCCGCGGGCTGGGCAGCATCGAGGCGAATCTGCTGGCCGCACTCGGCTGCGGCTTCGTTTTCTTCACGCTGCTGGTCAATGCGACGACGCTCGGCGCGCTCACCCGCCGGCTCGGGCTGAATCGGCTGAGCGAAGGCGAGCGGGCGCTCCGCGCCGGCGTGGTGGCCGGGACCATGCGCGAGGCGCTCGATCACGTGCTTGCGGTCGCGCGCGAGCACGAGACCGCCGAGCCCGCCGCCAAGCCGGTGGTCGACCGCTACCGGGCGCGCATCGCCGATATGGAGGCGCGGGTGCACGCGCCCGATATCGCCTTCGGGGAGCGGCTGCGAGTCGGCCTGTCGATCCTGGCCAACCAGGAGCGTCGGATCGTCAAGCGGCAGTTCGAGACCGAGGTGATCGGCCTGGCAACGATGCGGGCGCTGCGCGCGGGTGCCGACCGGCTGGCCGACGTCGCCCATCATCGCGGCCGCGAGGGCTATGCCGCGGCGGTGACCAACGGCCGGCATTTCGGTCCCTGGCACAGGCTCGCGCTGGAGGCCAACGCCCGGCTCGGGGTCTCGGCGCCGCTGCGGCACCTGCTGGGCCGCCGCTTTCTGATGCTGTTCGAGTCCGACGTGGTGCTGCGTGCACTGCTTGCCTTCCACCGCGAGCGGATGGCGATCCTCATCGGGGCGGATGCCGCCGCCAACCTGGACGACCTGCTGGTCCGCCGCCAGCACGGCGTGCAGCGTGCGCTGAAGGCCCTCGAGCTGCAATATCCGCACTACGCCTCGGCGTTGCGGCGCCAGTTCCTGATGCGGGCGGGGCTGAGGCGGGAGCTGGGCCGCTATGAGCGCCTGCTCGGAGAAGGCGTGATCGGGTCCGAGCTTTTTCGCTCGCTTGCCGGCGAGGTCGAGGCCGGCATCCGCGAGACCCGCCGCCTGCCGCCGCTCGACCCGGAATTTGCCCGGCTGGCGCTGTTCGCCCGGGTGCCGATGCTGCAGGGCCTGGCGCCCGCCGAGCAGCGCGCGATCCGGCTGCTGCTGCGGACCCGCCTGGTCGCCCCCGACGAGTATATCGTACGCGCCGGCGAGCGGGGAACGGCGATGTACCTGATCGCGTCGGGCGCAGTCGAGGTGCGGAACCTCGGGGAGCCGATCCTGCTCGGTACCGGCGACTTCTTCGGCGAGCTCTCGATCCTCGCGCCGACCCGTCGCCGCAAGTCCGACATTGTCGCGCTGTCCTATTGCCGACTGCTGGTCCTCTCCCGGCGCGACTTCCGCAAGCTCGTCCGGGTCAACCCGCAGCTCGAGTCCCATATCCGGTCCATCGCAGCAGAACAGCTCGGCCGCGGTTTCCGGCATGCGACGCCGGAACAGGTGGAGCGCTTCGCACACGACACGCCGTCGGCGTCGGTTCCGGCTGCGAAAGATGTTGCGGCCGAGGCCGCATCCGGGATCATGGCAGCCGATGCCGATGCGACGGCGGCGGACGACGAGCCGCGCAAGCCCTCCGCCGCTTAGGCCCAACTGGACAGGTGTACATCATGCGGCTCCTCGGCCTGCTCGCCTTCATACCGGCCGCGGCCGCGGCCGGGCTCGCGGTCCTGCCACAGGTCGGGGTGTCGCTGCTCGACCCACAGGCGGGCAAGCCGCCGGTCGCCGCTCAGGCCGAGACGATGACCGAGATCCACGGCGACCGCCTGATCGACCCTTATGCGTGGCTGCGGAACGAGGATGACCCAGCCGTCCTCGACTACCTCAAGGCGGAAAACGACTACACCGATGCGGTGATGGCGCCGATGCGTCCGCTCGAGGAGCAGCTGTTCGCGGAGATGGTTTCCCGGATCGTCGAGGACGACAGCACCTATCCACACCGCAACGGCGACCACTGGTACCAATGGCTGATCGAAGCCGGCGACGACCATTGGTCCCTGTATCAGCACTCGGGTGGGCCCGACGGGCCGGCCCGGCTGATTCTGGACGTGGACGCCCTGGCAGACGGGCTTCCCTACTACGGCGTGGTGTCGCAGGAGGTGACCCGGGACGGGCGATACCTGGCCTATCTCGAGGACAGGTCGGGCGGCCTGACCTACGACCTGATCCTGGTCGACCTGGCAACCGGCACCCCGGCGAGCGCCCCGATCGGCGGTGTCGACAGCTATGCGTGGTCGCCCGACGGCGCGGCGCTCTATTACGTGGCGATCGACGACGCCGCACGCGCCTGGC
This sequence comes from Alphaproteobacteria bacterium, assembly GCA_050329975.1. Classification (GTDB taxonomy): domain Bacteria; phylum Pseudomonadota; class Alphaproteobacteria; order CALKHQ01; family CALKHQ01; genus CALKHQ01. Next base: position 6,089 of record JBHJOG010000235.1, read on the forward strand.
AGGTCCGCAGGCGGGTGATCGGGCAGGATGCACCTGACGCCGTCATCTATTCCGAGACCGACCCCGAGTTCGAGGTCTCCGTGGCACGGACCGCCGACCGCCGATTCATCCAGCTGTTCAGCGGCGCCAGCGACACCTCCGAGGTCCGCTTCGTCGACCCCTATGCCCCGGAGGCCGACCCGATCCTGCTGCTGCCGCGGCAGCCCGGGGTCTTCTACGGGGCAACCCATGCCGGCGGCGAGGTGGTGATCCGTATCAACGACACCGGCCCCAACTATCGCCTGGTCGCAGCCACCCTCACCGACCTGGCGGGGGGCGCAACCGACGCCGCGTTCCGCACCCTCGTTGCCGAGCGGCCCGACGTGACGCTGCAAGGCGGCACGGTGTTCGCGCGCTACGCGATCGTGGAGGCGCGGCGCGACGGGCTGGCCTATCTGGAAATCGTCGACCGGTCATCGGGCGCGCTGACCGAGGTCGCCTTTCCGGAGCCGGCCTACACCGTCTATAGCCGGTGGCACTTCGAGTACGACACCGACATATTCTACTACTATTACGAGTCCCAGATCACGCCGTTGAGCGTCTATGCGCTGGACATGGCCACCGGGATCTCGACGCTTGTGCAGCGTGACCCTGTGCTGGGCGGGTTCGACCCGGCGGGCTACCGCACCGAACGGATCTTCGCCACGGCCGCCGACGGCACGGCGATCCCGGTCTCGATCGCCTATGCGCGCGACGTTCCCCTGGACGGCACGGCGCCGCTGCTGCTGGACGCCTATGGTGCCTACGGCGCCACCTACGATCCCTATTTCGATCTCACCATGATCAGCCTGCTCGACCGCGGCGTGATCTATGCCTACGCCCATGTCCGCGGTGGCGGCGAATATGGCGACGCCTGGTACGACGCCGGCCGGCTGGCGGCCAAGATGAACACCTTTACCGACGTCATCGCGGTGGCCGAGCATCTGGTCGGCCAGGGCTACACCGCCACCGACCGCATGGTCCTGACCGGCGCCTCGGCCGGGGGTCTCACCGTGGGTGCAGTCATAAATCTCCGGCCCGACCTGTTCCGGGCGGCGATCCTGAACGTGCCCTTCGTCGACGTGCTGACGGCGATGCTGGACCCGACGCTGCCGCTGACCACCATCGAGTATCCGGAATGGGGCAATCCGGAGAAGCCGGATGCCTATGGCTGGATGCGCGCCTACGACCCCTATCCCAACCTGTCGGCACAGGACTATCCCGACCTGCTGGTGCTGACCGGGCTGGGCGACGATCAGGTGCCCTACTGGCAGCCAGCGAAGTATGTCGCGCGTCTGCGCACCCTGATCGGCCCGTCCGACCTGGCGCTGCTGTCGGTCAACATGGACGCCGGCCACGGCGGCGACAGCGGACGGTACGACGGCTATCGGCAATGGGCTTTGCAATACGCCTTCCTGCTCGGTGTGCTCGGGATCTCGAACTAGACTAGGAAGGGCTCGGCCACAGAAGTGGAAGGTCCGCCCTCAGTTCGGCGAGAGCATCGGCTGCTGCTGTTGCGGCATGATCTGGAAAGTCGGCCGCGACTGCATCATCCGCGCCTGGGCCGGCGTGATCTCGCGGCAGTTGTTCAGGTTGGTGTCGCAGACGACACACCACTCGTTGTTGCAGCAAAGCGTACCGAGAAGCGGGATCGGAATCGCGACCCCACCCTCGGCCATGCAGAGGAAATATCGGCTGTCGGTACCGTCGCTCGGCACGTTGTCGCGGGCCGTCGCCGTCCCGGCGGCGGCGACCATGAAGGCGAGCAGGGCGATCGCCCGGAACATCGGCCCGGCCCGGAGGCCGGCGGGTCTCGATTGGCGAGCAGCAAGCACGACTGTCGGCATCTGGCGAACTCCTGGTGTCTCCGTCCCGCCACTGGGTCGCTGCCAGGCGCCTCCAGGTTCATCGGCCGCATCTCAGGCAGCAGCAGCGATACGGCGCTCGTAGTCTGCGGCCAGGGCCTCCAGGGCACCGGCCCCGTCGCCGGCAAAGGAGGAGCCATGCATGATGGCCAGGGTCGTAGGCGCAAGCCCGGCCAGACGCCGGATCGTGCGTCCCATCGATGGGTGCAGGCTCGACGACCGGAATGCATCCTCGGCGGCAGCGGCCGGCCCGACCACGTCGCCCTCCGTCACAGGCGGCCCGTCGCCGATGTGGCTGAACAGGTCGCTGCAGAACAAGGTCCCGGTTGTCGCCTCGTACATGACGCCAGCGTCCCAGCCGTGGGGCGTGTGCGGCGTCTCCAGATAGCGCACCCGGTGCCGGCCCAGCGCGATTTCCTCGTCGTCCGCCAGCATCCGCGGCGGCCGGTCGGCGGCGTCGTTGAGCGAGACCATGCAGCCGAGCTGGCCATGGGCGACCTGGGCGCCGGGCGCCGCCGCCAGCCAGTCGTTCATGGCGCCGCACTCGTCGGCCTCGTAGTGGCTGAAGCTGACCCAGCGCAGCCGATCGAGCGGCATCACCCGCCCCACCGCCGCGCTGACCAGTGGGAACATCCGGCGCGGGCCGGTGTGGAACAGGAGCGGCTCGTCGTCGAGCACCAGGAACTGGTTGAAGCTGAAGCCGGCGGGCGGCGCGATCTCGGCCACATGGGTCGAGATCCGGTAGATGCCGTCGGCGATCTCGTCGATACGCGACTCCATTCCATCCTCCCCTAAGGTTACGTCCGGATTGGCGCTATTGCCTCCGGGTCGTGGCTGCCTCGGCGTCGTCCAGCCACGTGACGATCATGCGGGCGATGTCGGTTGCCGCCTTGCGGGTGGTGAAGCCCTCCCGAACCAGCGACTGATAGACGGCGATGTCGAGGACGGCGGCCACCGCCCTTACCCGGTCCTCTGGCGCCGAAGCCCCCAACGCCGCCCGCACCAGCGACGCCCGGTTCTCCTCCTCGCGCCTGACGAAGTCGTGGATGATCGGGACCTGGCCCTGGTCGCAGCGAACCCGCGCGAAGCCGGGCAGGCGTTCGTAGAAGCCGAATACGGCCTCGGTCAGCCGTCCGATGCGCGCCACCCGGTCTTCGATGCCGGCGATCGCTGCCGGGTCGGGAGGCGGCGCGAAGGCGATCACGTGCTCCCCGCAGGCGCGGATCGCATCCTCATAGCTCGGAAAATGGTGGTAGACCGTGCCGACGCTGACACCCGCGCGCTCCGCAATCTGCTTCATGGTAGTCGCGACCACACCCTGTTCGTTGTGCAGGCTGAAGGTCGCGTCGACGATCCTCCGTCGCGTCTCCTCCGCCGCCTCGCCGCGCCGTCCGAGCCTGTAGCTTCGAGTGGCCATGCCATCATGTTTAATTGATCGATCATTCATTCAATTAAACATGATGGGGCCGACTGTCAAGCAGGTGGTGTCGCGATCCACCCTGGATGACGATTGCCCCCGCCGAAACGACCGGATAGCGTCCGTGCCGGAGAGGCGGGAGGTTGACGGGCGAGATGTTTGCGCAGGGCGTCGCGCAGGCGGTCCGGCAGGGGCATGCCGACGTGCCGGTGGGCGCATCGGCCGCGATCGCGGCTCTTGTCGCGGCCGTCTTCGCCAATGCGCTGGTTGCCGGTTTCCAGTTCGACGACTGGGCCGATGTGATCGGCAATCCCGCCGCTGCCGCCGCCACCTTCCTGGATCGGTTGCCTGAGACCGTGCGTCCACTGCTGAAGGCCAGCTATGCGCTTCAGGACTGGCTGCACGGCTCGTGGTCGCCCGGCTTCCATGCCGTCAACATCGTCCTGCATGGAAGTTCGACCCTGCTCCTGGCCTTGCTCGTCGGCCGCGCCTCCCGCCTGGCCGGAGCGGATGCCGGAACAGCAACGCAGCTGGCCGCCCTGGTCGCCGCGCTGTGGGGGGTGCACCCGGCGCTCGCCGAGACCGTGACCTACGTGTCCGGCCGCTCGGCGGGTCTGTCGGGGCTGCTGATGCTGGCGGCGATCGCCCTGGCGACCGGACCGGCCGGCCGTGCTGCCGCGCTCGGCGCCGCACTCTGCGCGGCTCTGGCGCCGCTGGCGCGCGAGACGGCGCTGGTGCTGCCTGCGCTCGTCCTGTTGTGGCAGGGCACGGTCGGACGGGCCGAGCCGATGCCGGTCGCGATCCGACGGGTGCTGCCGGTGCTGGCCGGTGCTGCCGTTGCGGCGCTTGTCCTTGCCTCGATGCCGGGCCATCGGTCGCTCGTCGACTTCAGCCTGCAGGTACGTGGTCCGCTCGACGCCCTGCGCGGCAACGTGCATGCGGTGGCCGACATCCTGTGGCTCTGGGCTGCGCCATGGCAGATCAGCATCGACCCGCCCCAGCCGCAGGCCTGGGGCTGGCTGGAACCACCGACTCTGGCCCGGCTCGCGGCGCTCGCTGCCGTGATGGCGTTGGCCTGGAGGCTGCGGCGGCGCGCACCGCTGGCGGTTTTCGCCATCGGCTGGACGCTCCTCTGCCTGGTCCCGACCAACACGGTGATCTGGCGCGTCGACCCGGTTGCGCTGAAGCCGCTCTACCTCGCCTCGCTCGGGCCGGCGCTGCTGCTCGGCCTGCTGCTGCTCCGCCTCGACCGCGCCTGGCCGCGCGCCGGCACGGCGGCGGGCCTGGTGCTGGTCGCCTCCCTGTCGGCGCTGACCGTCCAGCGCAATGCGCTGTACGCGGACCCGGTAGCGCTGTGGCGGCAGGCGGTCGAACAGGCGCCCGAGCGCGGCCGACCATGGATCGGCCTGGGCCATGCCTTGCTGGAAGCCGACAACCTCGCGGAAGCGGAGTGGGCGCTTGCCGAAGGGTTGGCCCGTGACCCATGGAGCCTGTCCGCACGGCGCGGGCTGGAGCTTGTTGCCGGACGGCGCGAATTCGGGGCGCCGGGACCGGCAGAGGAGGTGGAACGATGATCGCCCGATTCATGCTGGCACTGGCGCTGCTCGCGGCGCTGGCGCCCGCGGCGGCGCAGGATGTGCGGCTGCCGACCCGCTGCGAATGCGCCGACTGCTTCGCCTTCATGGAGCGCCGGTCGCGCATGGCGACCCAGCTCTACACCCAGGGCCTGCAGGACATGATCCTGCTGCGCGAAGGCGCGCCGCTGGTCGCGAACGGCGAGGGTGGCTTTGCCCGCGACGAGGCCGCTGTGCTGCAGGGACAGCGCGCCATGGTCGGCGGCATACGCGATGCGATCGGCAACGGGCTCCGGGCGCTCAACCCGCTGGCGCCGCAGTGCAAGATCGGCCTCGACAGCGACCCGATCTGGGGCAGCTTCATCCATGTCGCCACCGACTGCACGATCCCGCAACGGGAGCGGCTCACCATCCAGCTTGCGGTGCCCTGCCCGGAGATGTACCTGGCCGTGCTGGTGCATGAGCTCAGCCATGTCGCCGACTGCATCGCGCTGGGAACCCCGCGCCGGCCGTTCACGCCCGAGGAGCTGATGCAATCGGAGATCAAGGCGGGGCAGGCGGAGGAGGACGTGCTCGCCGTGCTGCGCCACCAGCGGCTGGAGGAGTGCCGGCGGCAGTCGCTGCCGGTGACGACGCCGCTGCATACCGACTGGAACACGGCACTGCGCTTCCTCAACGAGGCGCGCCAGTACGACCGGGAGGTCAACCTCTGATGCCTGCCGCTCGCGTTCTGTTCTGCCGCTGCCTGGCGCCGGCTGTTGCCTGGCTCGGCGTCACCGCAATCGCTTTCGCCCAGTCCGCGCCCGCCGATCCCGCCGCCGTTTTCGCCGAGGCACGCGCAATCTGCGGGGAAGACGCCCAGTCCGCGCTGTGCCGGGCGCTGCAGGAGCAGATTGCCGACCACGCGGCGCAGTCGCTGCTGGTGGTCGGCGCCAGCGGCCAGCGCGCGGCGGCGGTCGAGGCGGTGCGCGATTTCGCCGACTGGCCGCAGCCGATGGTCCGCTACGCCGCGGCGACCGCCCTCGGCGGGCTGCACCCGGCGGCGGAGGACACGCTGGTGCTCGCCCGGCTGCTGAACGACCCGGTACCGGCGGTGCGCGCCGCTGCCCGGTCCTCGCTCAACGTCAGCAGCGATCCGGCCGCCCGCCGGCTGGTCGAGCGGTCGCTGGAGCGTCAGGGCATCGCCATGGTCCCCGACGGGCCGCTGGTCGATCCGGCAGCGCTGCCGGTTGCGCTGCCGGCAGGGCTGGAGCCGGTGCGCTTCACCGACGACGCCGAGGACGGGGTGGCCGCCTTCGTCACCGATGCGAGCCCCGAGACGGTGCTGGCAGAGTTCGCCGCCAAGCTGGGCGAACAGCCGCTCGGCCTCGACGCCCTCGCCGCGCTCTACGGCGCTCCCGCAGACGCCCCCACGCTCGACGTGAACGACCCGATGGCGGTGATGCAGTTCATGATCGAGCTGCAGGAGCGGGTGGCGGATCTGCCTGAGGACCAGCAGCAGGCCGCCTATCTGGCGGCGATGCAGGAGCTCGCCGGTGCCTCGGGCGAATTAGAGCAGGACACGGCCCCTCTCGACCGCTGGCGCGACACCCGACTCTATGGCGACCCGATGACCGTCCTGCTGCCGGCCGATCCGGCGGTGCCGTCGCCGTTCCCCACCCGGATCGCGGTCGTCTACCACGACGTCACCCTCGATCGTACCGGCTTTGCCCTGCAGTGGATCCCGCCTGCCGCGATGCCGCCGCGCCCGGAGCCGGCGGCGGTGGACCAGGTGCAGGCGCCCGCCGCCGGCATCTTCGGGCTGCAGTCGACGCCGGCCGATCGGATTCGACCCACCGCAGCCGAGGTCGAGGCGCTGGTCTGGGATGCGGTCCGGCTGTCGGAGGATCCGGCCGCCGCCCAGCTCTACCTCGATGCCTATCCCGATGGTCCGCATGTGGGCGAGGCCGTCGCCCTGGGCGATGCCCTGCAGCAGGGGCAGGCGGCGGTCGGGGACGACGCGCCGCCCTCGTCGCTGTTCGGCCGTCCGGTCGAGGCCCCCGCTCTCGCCGTCGACGCCGCGACCGTGCTGGCCAACGAGCGGATCGTGGTGCGCTATTCCGGCCTGCCGGGCAGCCGATCGCAATGGATCGCGATCGCGCCGGCCGGGTCCGCCGATTCGGCCTGGGGCAACTGGGCCTATGCCGACGAGCCGGCGGAGGGCGTGGTCACCCTGCCGCACCAGGCGCCAGGGGACTACGAGCTGCGCGCCTATCTGGAAAGTCCGCGCGAGGTCATCGCCCGACTGCCGATCACCGTGGTGCCGATCGACCCCGACGCCGTAACCGTGCCGACCCTGGAAGCCGACGCGACCACGTTCGCGGTCGGCGAGCAGATCGGCATCCGCTGGTCCGGCCTGCCCGGCTCGCGCAACGACTGGATCACCGTGGTGCCGGTCGGCACGCCGGATTCGACCTGGGGCGACTGGGCCTATACCGGCAACACGCCCAGCGGCAGGCTGGTCCTGCCGGGCCAGGACGCGCCCGGCAACTACGAGATCCGCGCCTATCTGGAATGGCCGCGGGAGGTGGTCGCCCGAATTCCGCTCACGGTGACTGCGCCCGAATGACCTTGCTGCCTAGCGCAGCCCCAGGGCGCTCACCGCCGTCGCCAGTTCCGCGGCGATGCCGGCGTTGTGGCGAGCCAGCGCCACATTGGCGGCAAGGCTCCGGCCCTCGGACAGCTCGACGATGCGCTTCAGCAGGTAGGGCGTCGACGCCTTGCCGGTGATGCCGTCGTCCCTGGCGTTGCGCAGGGCGGCGGCGATCCAGCCTTCGACCTCTTCGCGCGGCAGGGCGCTGTCCGCCGGCGGCGGCACCGCGACGACGACGCCGCAGTCGGCGGCGATCATGCGATGGACGGCGAAGATCGCCGCCGCCTCGCCGGTGGTCTCCACACGGGTCTGCACCGAGCTCTCGGTTTCGCGCGCGTAGAAGCCGGGGAACAGGTCGCAGCGGTAGCCGATCACCGGCACTCCGAGGCTTTCCAGCAACTCCAGCGTCGTCGGCACGTCGAGGATGGTCTTGGCGCCGGCGCACACCACCGCCACCGGCGTGCGGGCGAGTTCGTAGATGTCGGCCGAGACGTCCATGTCCTCGGTCCAGCCGCGATGAACTCCGCCGATGCCGCCGGTGGCGAACACCCGGATGCCGGCGAGATGGGCGAGCCGCATCGTCGCCGCGACCGTGGTCGCCCCGTGCTGGAGGCTGATCCGAAGTGCGGCGAGGTCGCGGGTCGAGGCCTTGCGGAATTCGGCCTCCGGGTCGGCGACCATGCGCAGGGACGCCTCGTCGAGGCCGATCTGCGGCTGGCCGTCGATCACCGCGATGGTGGCCGGCGTCGCGCCATGGTCGCGCACCGCCTGCTCCAGCGCCTGCGCGGTCTCCAGGTTCTGCGGCCAGGGCAGGCCATGGGCGATGATGGTGGACTCCAGGGCCACCACCGGCCGCCGGTCGGCGAGGGCATCCTCGACCTCCGGCGCGATCGTCAGCAATTCGGTCATAGGACCCTGTGCTAGCCGGCCGGCGGTGCGGATGCTAGCGCTTTCAGCGCCGCTTCGGGCACGGCCTCGGCCGAGCACAGCGCCGCAGACGCCGCCACCAGGCCCAGCGCCAGCGCCTGCGGCCAGTCCAGGCCTTCGAGCCGGCCGGCGAGCGTGCCGGCGATCAGGCAGTCGCCGGCGCCGGTCTCGTCCGTCGGCCTCCCCGGTAGCGGCGGGGCCGGCAGAGAAAGCGCCGTCTCGCCGACCACGGCCCGCAGGCCGGCCGCGCCGCGGGTCACCACCGTCACCAGGTCGTGCCCGCGCCGCGGATGCTCCGGGTCGATACCCAGCGCCGCCGCTTCCTCGGCGTTGGCGAACAGCACGTCGACCCGGTGCAGGCACCTGGCCAGCCTCTCCGCCTTGCGGGCGGAAACGCCATTGGCCGCGAGCACCCGGTCGCGGCCGGACATCGTGCACAGTCGGGCGATCGCGAAGTCAGGCAGATTTGCGTCGACGAACCACAGCCTGGCCTCGCTGGCATGCGCCAGCGCCCGGTCGATGTCGGCATGGGTCCAGTGGTCGTGCACGGCCATGTCGGCGATCCCGACGAACAGCTGGCCGTCGGGCTCGATCAGCGCGGTATAGCTGGCCGTGGGATGCTCCGGATCGACGATGAGCAGGGGCGACATCAGCGAGGCCACACCAGCCGCAACCGCCTGATGGTCGGACCCGACTCGCGCCACGAGCGTCGCCGGGCAACCAAGTGCCGCCATCCCGCGTGCGACGTTGGCGGCCACACCGCCGATACCCGTGTCCATCTCGACCGGGTTCGACGAGCCGGCGACCACCGGCGCGGCGGCGCGTCCCTGGCGATCCAGGTTCAGTCCGCCGAAACAGGCGGCCGCGGCAGGGGCCGGCGATGGCGACGCCAATCTGGACCTCGGGCGACGGGGCGGCCGGAGTTGCGGGCCGCGGGAACGAAGGGCGCGGCCGACCGCCGCGCATCCTTGATACGCCGGCTGCGATGCGATGATCAAGACGATCGACGGCCTGCGGTGCGGGGCCTAACGTTGGGGGAACGCAGCTGCCATTGGAGGTGTCCGGGATGCGGCCCACTTCGACGCCGCAGGGGATGAAGTCACGGCGCACGACATGGCTGGCTGCGCTGGCGGCGGCCTCGGTGCTCGTCCTGTGCGGCTGCGAGAACCTGATTGCGCGGGTGGAGGGCGGCTCCGAGACCGGCGTCAGCAACGCCGAGTTCGGCCTGACCTTCTGAGGCCATGGACCGCGGGTCGCCGGCAAGGGAAGGTCCCTGACCCAGCCAGCGGCGACGGGTATCGCGGCGGGGAGGCTACCTCCCCGCCGGTGACCGTACCTCAGAGGCGTTCGAGCGTCAGGAACTCCGGATCGCCGGCCCAGGCGGCGCGGAAATAGCCGTTCATCTCTTCGGCGCGGGTGGTGTCGCCGGTGCTGCGGTAGAGTTCGCGCAGGCCCCAGAGCACCCAGCCGTTGTTCGGCACATCCGCCAGCGCTGCGCGAAACGTGGCTTCCGCCGCCTCGGTCTCACCCATCGCCATCAGGACGGCGCCGAGCGTCTGTTCGACCGGGTAGTACCAGAACGCCGGCTCCATGTAGGCCAGCGTGTCCTGGATCGCCACCGCCGTCTCGAGACGCTCGCGTGCGGTGGCCAGGTCGCCCTCCGCCTGCGCGATCCGGGCGTCGACGATCAGCGCCGAGAGCTCGATCAGCGCCGTCGCGGGCAGCCCGCCGGCTTCTGCCGCCGAGAAATCGGTGCCCGCGCCGATGGCGCGGATCGCCTCCGCCTCCGCCGACGCCGCGCCGAGATCGCCGGCCGCCGCCAGCGCGACGCCGCGCGCGTAGTGCCAGGTCGACACCACGTAGGGCAGCGTCGCGTCGGGTTCCGGCAGCGCCAGGATCACGTCGGCCGCGCTGTACTGGGCGTGGGCGTAGTAGCCGGCGGCCTTGATCGGCTGCAGCCAGGCGACCTCGCGGGCGGTCGCGACCGACACCAGCGACTCCAGCTTTGCGGCTGCCTCGGCGATAGTTGCGACATCACCGGCCATCTGCGCCGAGGTCAGCAGGAAGTGGACGTTGTGCGGATAATAGCCGTCGGTGTAGACGCCCGGCAGCGTCCTCGGGTCGAGGTCGACCGCGGCGAAATATGCCTCGTCCGCCGCCACCGCCATCCGGTTTGTTTCCAGGCTGTCCAGCCAGCGGCCGACGCGGAAGTAGATGTGCGCGGGCATGTGGACCAGATGACCCGCTCCAGGCATCAGCGCCGCCAGCCGGTCGGCATGGGGTTCCGCCCGTTCCGGCTCGGTCGAGGCCTCGACGGCGTGGATGTAGAGGTGGATGGCGCCGGGATGGTCGGGGTTGCGCGCGAGCACGGTTTCCAGGGTCCCCACCAGGGTCACCGTCGCCGGCTTGGGCGTCGCACCGCCGTCGAGCCAGTAGTCCCAGGGCGACAGGTTCATGATCGCGTCCGCATGCAGCGTTGCGATCTCGTCGTCGTCCGGGAACCGCGCGGCAAGGGTGGCCATCGCGGCCTCGTAGGCGGCACCGAGCGCCGCCTGGTCTGCCGCCGGATCGTCGCTGTACCGAGTGGCGAGCGCCGTGATCAGGCCCTGCTCGGCGAGCGTGGCCCCCGCCATCAGCTCCTGGGCGCGGACGATCGCAGCCACCGCCTGCGGCATCGCGTCGGGCGCCATGCCGGCATTGATGTTGGGTCCCAGCGCAAAGGCCTCGCCCCAGTAGCACATGGCGCAGCCGGGGTCGATCTGCTGCGCCGCCCGGAAGGCGCGCAGCGCCTCGCCATGGTTGAACGCCCAGGTCCAGCGGAGGCCCTGGTTGAAATAGGCCTGGGCCAGCGGGGGGTCGGTGGTGATGGCGTAGCTGTGGCTGCCCAGGGTGTCGAACAGCGGGACTTCGGCCGCCGGATCTCCATAGCTGGCCTGAGTCAGCGGCGCACCCTGCCCGTGTGGCGCGCCCGTGTCATGGGCGAGGGCGGTCGCACCGTGCAGCGCAAACAGGGCGGCGGCGGTCGTGGACGCCAGCAAGGCAAGACGGGCTCTGCGCTTCATGGGAATTCCTCCATTCGGGTCTTGTCAGGCGCGCAATGGCGCTCATTCCGGACTTGGCTCCGGAACAGATCGCTGATGTAGCCAGGGCCGCTACTTGGCCGGATCCATCAGTCGCTTGAGCGCCATCTAGACAATTCGGCAAGGCTGCGCAGTGACGGCCGCCACAGGCGCCACCGGAAGCAGCCGCGTACCGAAGGGTCGGCTTCCCGGTCGATTCGAAACGATTCAGCGTCGCGGTGCCGCATCCCCTGCGCGTTGTTTGACGCGGGTTGGATTCCGGTTATGGTTCCCCCTGAACCGGCGATACCTGGGCGCACACGATGGTGCCAGCCGGCCATCCAGCTTCATTGGGGAGGAAAACACAGTGAAAGTGAGTCATTACAACATGCTGGCGCGCCGCCAAGCCAGCCGTCGCGGCGTCCTGAAGGGCGCTGCCATCGGTGCCGCCGCGCTCGGCGCGTCGACGGCAGGGCTCGGCCGCCTTGCCAAGCCCAGCTTCGCACAGAGCGATCTGCGGGCCGAGATCTTGAAGATTCCCGGTGTCGGCATGGGTTCGCCGACGGATGCCGACTGGCAGAAGGTCGGCGAGCTCTGCCTCGGCCCGACGCGCGAAACGGTGCAGGAAGGCGAGTTCAACGGCGTCGAACTGACCTTCATGGGGCTCAACAACCAGAACCTGCACAACCTGCTGTTCCGCGGCTTCCTTCGGCCGTGGGAAGCCTATACCGGCGCCTCGATCACCTGGATCGACCTCGCCCAGGCCGACTACAACCCGCGTCTGCAGCAGTCGATCGCCACTGGCACCGTCGATTTCGACATCATCGAAATGGGCGCGCCCTTCGAGGGCGACGTCTGCGGCAAGGGCCTGGCCTCCGAGATGCCCGACTGGGTGCCTGGGCTGATCGACATGGACGACTATGTCGGCTACCTGAAGGCGCCGGTCGGCACCTGGGACGGCAAGACCTACCGCATCTCGGTCGACGGCGACTGCCACAACTTCAACTACCGCACCGACTATTTCGAGAGCGAGGAACTGGCCGAGGCCTGGGCGGCCGAGGGCCACGAGGGTCCCTGGGAAGCGCCGACCACCTGGCAGAAGGTGCAGGAAATCAATGCCTTCCTAGCCGGCAAGTCCGATCCGTTCGGCCTCGAGGCCTATGGCTACCTCGATGCGCCCAAGCCCTGGGGCGGGTTCGGCTTCTACTTCCTCGGCAGCCGGGCCACCGCCTATGCCAAGCATCCCGACGATCCGGCATGGCTGTTCGACCTGGACATGACGCCGCGGATCAACAACCCGGCCTGGGTCCGCGCTATCCAGGACGTGATCGATTCGTTGCCGCACCAGCCGGCCGACCAGCTCAACGCCGACCCCGGCACCACCGCCTTCCAGCAGTTCCTGGCCGGCACCGGCTCCATGCTGGCCTGGTGGGGCGACGTGGGCTCCAGCGCCCAGACCAGCGACGGCTCGGTCATCGGCGACAGCGTCGGCTTCTCGATCCTGCCCGGCTCCGACGACGTCTACAACAGCCAGAGCGGCCAGTGGGAGACGCTGCCGAGCGGGCCGAACTTCGCGCCGAACATGGCGTATATCGGCTGGGGCATCTACGTGATGGCCCGGGTGGACGGCGACAGCGCCAAGCACAAGGCGGCGTGGAGCGCCGCGGCCCACCTCGGTGGCAAGGACCTTTCGCTGTGGACCACGGCCTATCCGTCGGGTTTCCAGCCCTATCGGAACAGCCACTTCAACATCGAGGAATGGACCGAAGCCGGTTACGAGGAGGCTTATATCAGCAACTACCTGGCCTCCGAGGCCGATTCCTACAACCACCCGAACGCCGCGATCGAACCGCGCATCCCCGGCATCTTCCAGTACTACAGCGTTGCCGAGGATGAACTGACGAAGATCTTCTCGGGGCAGATGGACGCCCAGACCGGGGCCGACAACATCGCCGCGGCCTGGGAAAGGCTGACGGACCAGATCGGCCGTGACCGGCAGGTCGAACTGTACAAGGCGTCGCTCGGACTCTAGAAGGTCCGTCCGCCCGGCATACGACCGTCTCCAGGCTGGCGGCGCCTGTGCGCCGCCAGCCGATCGTTCCGACAATCCGGCCGCGACCAGCGGCTTGACGTGAGCTGATGCAAACCTGATGCAGACTTCGGCTGCGCTCATCGGCGACATCCCCGCCGGCCGCAAGGCGCTGGGACGCTGGCTGATCATCCTCGCCTCCCTCGGCCTGCTCGCGATCCTGGTGTTCCAGATCCTGTATGTCTCCGAGACGATCGACGGAGGCTTCGCGAACTGGCGCCCGGTGCTCTACGCCTATCTGGTATGGGCGGTCGCCGTCGGGGTCGCCCAGGTGCTGATCCGCGGCGAAGCCGGTCAGCGCGCACTGTTCGTGCTGCCGGCGGTGCTGTTCACCGTCTCGATGGTGATCTTCCCGACCGCCTTCGGCCTCTACATCGCCTTCACGGACTGGAACCTGAGCTCGCTCCAAGGCCGCCAGTTCAACGGGTTGGACAACTTCCGCGCCCTGCTGAACGACGCCTACTACTGGAATTCGCTCGGCAACATGCTGTTCTACGTGGCCTCCGTGCTGGTGGAATATGCCATCGCGTTCGGGCTTGCCCTGCTGCTGAACGCCCAGATTCGCGCCCGGAAGTTCTTCCGTGTCGTCTTCCTGCTGCCGTTCATGCTCTCGCCGGTCGCCATCTCCTGGATGATCGGCAAGTCGCTGATGGAATACCGTTTCGGGCCCGCGGCCAACCTTGCCCGGTTCCTCGGCTGGGACAGGCCGGCCTTCTTCGCCGACCCCTGGGTCGCGCGCATCAGCATCGAGGTGATGGACGCCTGGATGTTCATCCCGTTCATGATGATTCTGCTGCTGGCCGGCCTGCAGGCGATGCCCAAGGATGTGACCGAGGCCGCGCGGGTCGATGGCGCCAGCCCCTGGCAATCGTTCTGGAAGATCATCTTTCCGCTGATGCTGCCGGTCAGCGTCACGGCGATCGTGCTGCGGATCATCTTCAAGCTGAAGCTCGCCGACATCGTCATCAACGTCACCGCCGGCGGCCCCGGCGGGGCGACCGACACGGTGACCAGCTTCATCTACCGCGAGTACCGGGACCGCTCGAACGTCGGCTACGGCACCATGCTGGCCGAGTTCTACCTGATCATCATCATCATCTTCATGCTCACGCTGCTGCACTTCGTCAGCCGCTGGATGCGCAAGCTCGACTAGCCGGGAGCCGGGGCCGCCATGTCTTCATCCATTGCCGCCGCCGCCGCCGCGGAACGATCGACCAACTACGACCAGACCCGCCTGATGCGCATCGTCTCGCGAACGGCGATCTACAGCGCGCTCGTCTTCTGGGCCTTTATCAGCCTGTTCCCGATCTACTGGACGCTCACCACGTCGTTCAAGACCGCGAGGGACGTGCAGAAGGGCGCGCTGGTGCCGTTCCTCGATTTCGAGCCGGCCTGGATCGGGTGGCGTTCGCTCGGCCTGTCGCCGGATACGATCTTCGAGACCTCGACCGTGCGCGACGAGTTCCTCGCCCGCTTCATCAACAGCGTCACCACCTCGATCGGCGCTTCCCTGCTTGCGATCGTGATCGGGTCGCTCGCCGCCTACGGCCTCTGCCGTTTCGAGTACAAGTGGGGGCCGTTCAAGAACAAGGACATCTCCTTCTTCTTCCTCAGCCAGCTGATCCTGCCGCCGGTGGTCCTCGCGCTGCCCTTCCTGGTTCTCTACAAGGAGGTGGCGATGCTGGACAGCACGATCGGGCTCATCCTGCTCTATGCGCTGATGGTGCTGCCGATCGTGATCTGGATCATGCGCGACCAGTTCAAGAGCATCCCGGAGGAACTGGAGGAGGCGGCCCTGGTCGACGGGCTCTCCTCCTGGGGCGCGTTCATGCGCATCGTGGTGCCGATCTCGCTGCCGGGCATGGTCGCGGCATTCATCCTCAGCCTGGTGCTGTGCTGGAACGAGTATTTCTTCGCTGCCCTGCTGACCAGCACCGACGCCAAGACGCTGCCGGTGATGGTCGCCAGCCAGACCGGCAGCCAGGGCATCAACTGGTGGTCGATGGCGGCCCTCTCCAGTGCTGCGATCGCGCCGCTGGCGATCGTCGGGATCATCCTCGAACGCTACATGATCAAGGGCCTGTCGACCGGCGCGGTGAAGTGACAACCGAAGGGCGGGCAGGCCGTGGCTGAAGCGTCGAAGGTCGAGACCAAGGTCTTCACGGACATCGACTACGACGCCCCCGGCAAACAGGTGTCGGTCCTGCGCGTGCCCAACTCCAACAACCTCAGCGGCTGGGGCACGGTCAGCGTGCCGATCGTGGTCGTCGGCAACGGCGAGGGTCCGACGGCGCTGATCAGCGCCGGCGTCCATGGCGACGAGTTCGAGGGTCAGATCACGTTGACCAAGCTGGTCCGGTCGCTGGAGCCGCAGGCCGTCCACGGGCGCGTGATCATCCTGCCGGCGCTGCACTTCCCCGCCTGCATGGCCGGCACCCGGATGTCGCCGATCGACGGCCGCGACATCAACCGCTGCTTCCCCGGCGATCCCTACGGCAGTTTCGCGCAGGTGCTGGCCCATTACGTCGCCGAGGTGATCC
Organism: Alphaproteobacteria bacterium; assembly: GCA_050329975.1. GTDB lineage: Bacteria > Pseudomonadota > Alphaproteobacteria > CALKHQ01 > CALKHQ01 > CALKHQ01. The sequence goes on from JBHJOG010000235.1 coordinate 22,210, forward strand.
TGCCGCGGGTGGAGTTCCTGTTCGACGTTCACTCCGGCGGCCGCGGCCTGAACGTCACGCCCTCGACCTGCGCCCACCACAGCGACGATCCCGGGGTGATGGACCGGCTGACGGCGCTTGCGCACGCCTGCGGCGCCCCTGTCCACATGTTCCTGCGCAGCGTCGACGAGAACCGCACCCTGCCGTCGGCCGCCGAGCGCCGCGGCATCCTCGCCATCTCCAGCGAGTTCGGCGGCGCCGGCATCGTCCAGCTGGAGGCGCTGCAAGTCGCCGAACGGGCGGCGCACAACTTCCTGGTCCACACCGGAATCCTGCAGGCCGACCTGTTGGCGCCGCCGGGGCCGACCCGACTGGTCGAGACGCCGGACCTGAACGCCTTCTGCTTCGCGCCGGTTGCGGGGATATTCGAGCCCTATCACCCGTTGCGCAGCGAGGTCGGGCAGGGCGCGCCGGCCGGCGCCATTCACGCGATCGAGACTCCGGACCGCGCGCCGGTCCCGGTCAGCTACGGCGCTTCCGGCCTGTTGTGGTGCACCCGCGGCGCCGGCAGGGTCGAGGTCGGCGACCCGGTCGCGATCGTCGCTGCCGACTGGCGCGGCTGAAAGCCTGCGCCTGGCAATTTTCGTCGCCGGACCCACCATCGCTCGCCGAGGAGGCGAGCCACCATGCAGCAGAGCACGAACCGAATCGGCCTGCGCCGGGGCCTGATCGCGCTTGCGGTATCGCTTGCCGCGGTGCTGGCGGTGTCGGTCGTCGGCGGACTCGTCACCGCCGACGCCGTCGCCGTCTGGTATCCGACGCTGCGGAAGCCGTCGTACAATCCGCCGGACTGGGTCTTCGGCCCGGTCTGGACCGTCCTCTACGTGATGATGGCGGTCGCGGCGTGGCGGGTCTGGCGGCGAACGGGGCTGGTCGGGGGAAGGGTCGCCCTGGGTCTCTACGCCGGTCAGCTTGCCCTCAATCTGGGCTGGAGCCTGCTGTTCTTCGGCGCCCGACAGGTCGGGCTGGCGCTGGCCGAGATCGTGCTGCTGTTCATCGCCATCCTGGCCACTGCGATCGTCTTCAGCCGGATCGACCGTCTGGCCGCCGCCCTGCTGCTGCCGTACCTGCTCTGGGTCGCCTTCGCCGCCCTGCTCAACGCGGCCATCTGGTCGCTCAACTGAGGCGACCGGCGCGTCGGTGAAACAATTGAAACACGCGGGTGACGCAGCGCACATCGCGCTGAAACACCGCTGGGCCAGGGTAGGGGTCAGATAACCCCGATCCAGGAGCACAGCCCGCCATGACCCCCGAACAGATCAGCCTCCTCCAGGAGAGCTTCGCCGAACTGGCCCCGTTGCGTGACGCCGTCGCCGCCGCCTTCTACGACCAGCTGTTCGCCATCGATCCCGCGCTCGCGCCGATGTTCGCCGAGACCGATCGCACGGTGCAGGGCCGCAAGCTGATGGCCGCGCTCGCCCTCGTCGTCGGCAGCGCCGACCGGCCGCTGGCGCTGGTGGTACCGCTGCAGGCGCTCGCCCGCCGCCATGTCGGCTATGGCGTCGAGGAATCGCATTACGAGACGGTGGGCGAAGCGCTGATCGACACCTTGGCCACCCATTTCGGCCCGCGGTTCACGCCCGCGCTGCGCGACGCCTGGCTCGCCGCCTATACGCTGGTCAGTTCGGTGATGATCGATGCCGCCCGCGCGGTGCCGAAGGCGGCGTGAGCCGCGGCCCGCTCAGTCGCTTTCGCCGGCGATCTCGCTCAGCCGGTACGAGCCCAGCCTGCGCGTGAGCACCTCGATCAGCGTCGGCATCGCCGCCTCCAGCGCCGCAGCCAGCGTCCATGGCGGGTTCACCACCACCAGCCCGCAGCCGTTCAGCCGCTCCGGATTGACCGGCGGCCACAGCAGGAGTTCGACCGCAGCGATGCGCGCAATGCCCAGCGCGGCGAGCGCGCGGTGCCAGGCCGCGATCGCGGCAACGTCCTTGATCGGGTACCACATTGCGTAGATTCCGGTCGCCCAGCGCTGGTGCGCGTCGCGCAGCCCGCGCGTCATCAGGTCGAACTCGTCGCGCTGCTCGAACGGCGGGTCGACCAGGGCCAACCCGCGCCGTTCCGGCGGCGGCAGCAGGGCCTTCAGCAGCCGGTAGCCGTCGTCCTGCTCCACCCGCACCTGCCGGTCGCGGCCGAGATTGGCGGCAAGCGACGCGGCATCCTCCGGGTGCAGTTCGTTGGCCACCAGCCGGTCGCCCGGCCGCAGCATCGCCTGCAGGATCAGCGGCGACCCCGGATAGAAGCGGAGCCCGTCCGGATTGAAGCGGGCGATCAGGGTACGGTAGCGCTGAAGCAGACCGGGCGGCAGGTCCGCATCCCACAGCCGTCCGATGCCGGCGGCGCCCTCGCCGGTCTTCATCGCGGCCTCGCCCGCCAGGTCGGCGCGCCCGCTCCCGGCGTGGGTGTCGAGCAGGAAGACAGGCTTGTCCTTCTGGAGCAGATGCTCGATCAGATGCAGCAGCACGACATGCTTGAACACGTCGGAGAAACTGCCGGCATGATAGACGTGGCGGTAGTTCATCGAGACCCTTGCCGCCGCGACCTGTGCGGCGCGCCAGTCATAGCTCTCGGGGCGGCCCGGGCTAGAGCGGGCTCGCGGTGATCGTGCCGGCTACCGGGCCGTCGCAGACCGTGTATTGCGCCCTCCACCGGGCCGGATATCCCGAGTCGATGAACTCGACGTCGAGATAGCCCCACGACCAGCTCTCATTGCCGTAGTCATCCATGGCCGGCTCGTCGCATTCGACGCCGCTGTCGTAATACTCCATCCAGAAACCGGAGTGATAGCCGCGGTTCGTGTAGTTGCCGCCCAGGCCGTCGATGAACAGTGCTCCCCGGTCGTAGGTCAGGACTGCGACCGGTCCAAGGTCTTCCGCATATTCCATGGTGCCCCAATTGGTCGACCACACCTCGTCGGCCATGGCCGGTCCGGCCAGTGCCAGGATCGCGCCAAGTCCCGCCACCGCCGCCACGCCTCGGCGGATCATGCAAACAGCCTTCGTGTCCACTCAAGTCACCGCTGCAAAGGGTTGTATTGCCGGCTTGAAAACCGAAGCAAACATCGGCCTTCCGCCCGCGTCGCGACGCTATCAAGCTTTCAATGTTACGGCTCGTTAATTCGCAGCGCCGCCCGACGCCTCGGGTTGCACACGGCATCGCCCCTCGCTAACAAGAGGCCATGCCCGCGATCTCGACCTGGCTTTGCGCCACGCCGTCCGGCCTGTTCTGCGAGCCGGGAGGGTTCTTCGTCGACCCCGCCCGCCCTGTCGACCGAGCGGTCGTCACCCATGGGCACGCCGACCACGCCCGCCCGGGCCACGCCCATGTGCTGGCGACCGCCGAGACGATCGCGATCATGCGTACGCGCTACGG
>JBHJOG010000236.1:0-7690 GCA_050329975.1 Alphaproteobacteria bacterium
GAAAAACGCTTCTCTAAAGATGCGCAAAAAAGACAACCGCCAAAACGCCCAAAACGCCAAAGCAAGCCGCCGCCCGCGCATCCCTTCCATCCATACATACAATGTCAAATAGCTGAGGCGCCGACGATAGAGCCGAGACAAACCGCCCATCCCTGCTGCAACTTGCGTTGCGCAAGCAGGCTGGACGTCGTGTCTCTGATAGCCCCAGGGTCGCCCCGGAGAGGACGTTATATACACACGCCGTCCGGCCGGTGCAAGGGGCTTCGACGCAAAAACGTCATCGCCGCCCCTAGTCGGCCGGCCCCGGCCGGCCAGGACGCGGCTACCTCAGGGAAACAGGGCGACCTGCAGCAGGCCGGCGGTCTCCGGCAGGCCGAGCATCACGTTCATGTTCTGCACCGCCTGGCCCGAGGCGCCCTTGACGAGATTGTCGGTAGCCGCGATCAGGATCGCCCGGTTCGGCCGGCGGTCGGCGAAGACGCCGATGCGGCAGAGGTTGGTGCCGCGGACGTCGCGGGTCGCCGGCCCCTCGCCGAACGGCAGCACCTGCACGAAAGCGTCGGCCCGGTAGCGGGCGGCGAGCAGCTCGCGCAGCCCCTCGGCCGTCGCGCCCCCGGCCAGCTTGACATAGATGGTGGCCAGGATCCCGCGGTTCATCGGCATCAGGTGGGGCGTGAAGGTGATGGCCACCGGCCGGCCGGCGGCGTGGCTCAGTTCCTGTTCGATCTCCGGGGCGTGGCGGTGTTTGCCCACGCCATAGGCGTTGACCCCTTCGGCGACCTCGGTGAACAGGCTGCTCTGCTTGAGCGCGCGTCCGGCGCCGGTGACGCCGGACTTGGCGTCGACGATGATCTCGTCTGGGTCGATCAGGCCGGCCTCAAGCAGCGGGATCAGCGGCAACTCGGCGGTGGTGGTGTAGCAGCCCGGATTGGCGACCAGACGCGCCGCCGCGATCGCGTCGCGATGCACCTCGGTCAGGCCGTAGACCGCCTCCCGCTGCAAGGCGAGCGCCTGGTGTTCATGGCCATACCACGCGGCATAGGTCGCCGGATCGGCGAGACGGAAATCGGCCGAGAGATCGATCACCCGCAGCGCCGGCCGGCGCGCCAGCAGGTCGGCGACCACGGTCTGGGTCACCCCATGCGGCAGGGCGCAGAACACGACGTCCACCGTCGCCAGGTCGAGATCTTCGATCCGGGTCAGCGCCGGCAGGCCATGGCCGCCGAGATGAGGGAACACCGCCTCGATGCCCTGCCCCGCCGCCCGGTCTGCGGTCAGCGCGACGATGGCGGCCTGCGGATGGGCGATCAACAGGCGCAGCAACTCGGCGCCGGTATAGCCGCTGGCGCCGAGGATGGCGATGCGGACCTTCGCGTCGGCCATGGGAAATCCTCCTGGATGGGCACAAAGACAAAGGGCGGCGCCCGAAAGCGCCGCCCTTGGCAGGGATCGCCGCAGGCGACCCGGGTCAGCGCTTGGAGAACTGGAAGCTGCGGCGGGCCTTGGCCTTGCCGTACTTCTTGCGCTCGACCACGCGGCTGTCGCGGGTCAGGAAGCCGCCGGACTTCAACGACGGCCGCAGCCCGGGCTCGTAGCAGATCAGCGCCTTGCTGATGCCATGGCGCACCGCGCCGGCCTGGCCGGAAAGCCCACCGCCGGCCACCGTGCACTTGACGTCGAACTGGTTGATCCGGTCGGCCGCCGCGAACGGCTGGGCCAGCATCATGCGCAGCACCGGACGGGCGAAATAGACCTCGACCGCGCGCCCGTTGACCACGACCCGGCCGCTGCCCGGCGAAATCCAGACCCGGGCCACTGCATCCTTGCGCTTGCCGGTGGCATAGGCCCGGCCCTGGGCGTCGAGCTTCGGCTTCGGCGCTTCGACTGCCTGGGTGCCGACCGCGCCGAGATCCTTCAGATCGCTGAGTGTTTCCGTCGCCATTGGGCCTAGTTCCGCTTGTTCTTCGGGTTGAGGGCGGCCATGTCGAGCGCCGTCGGCTGCTGGGCCTCGTGCGGATTGTCCGGGCCGGCGTAGACGCGCAGGTGGGTGAGCTGCTGCCGGCCGAGCTTGCTCTTCGGCAGCATCCGCTCGACCGCCTTCTGGATCACCCGCTCCGGGAACCGGCCCTCGAGGATCGCCCCGGCGGTCGCTGACTTGATGCCTCCGGGATGTCCCGTGTGCCGGTAGTAGGTCTTGTCCTTGAGTTTGTTGCCCGTCAGCCGCACCTTCTCGGCGTTGACGATCACCACGTGGTCGCCGCAATCCATGTGCGGGGTGAACGTGGGTTTGTGCTTGCCGCGCAGCCGATCGGCAACGACAGCCGCCAAACGGCCCAGGACGACGTCCTCGGCATCGATCAGCACCCAGCGTTTGTCGATCTCCGACGCCTTCATCGAGTAGGTTTTCATGGCCTGAGGCAATGCTCTTGCAATTGGCTTGGATCGAGGCGCGGTGTTTACGCGCGCGCCTGCGCCGCGTCAACCCTAATCTTTCTGCCGCAAAAAACATTTCCTTGCAATATCAGATACTTCTGGTAGCGGTACAATTATACCCTGAATCAGGTCTGCCTCCGCAGCCGTTGACAACGGCGGGATACGGGCAAAGATTTCGCGGCAACCGATCGCTGGAGCAAGCCGCAGGAGCATGGGGATGACCGCCGCCCTCGAGACCGCCGCCCGGAACGAGCACGACGCCGAGGCACTCGACCAACCGCCAGTTCTGCGCCACGACCGGGCCGGGATCGCCACCCTGACGCTCAACCGACCTCGGCAATACAACGCACTGTCGGAGGCGATGCTGGATGCGCTGCGGGCCGAACTGGCGGCGCTGGCCGCGGACCCGGCGGTTCGGGTGGTGGTGCTGGCCGGCGCCGGCAAGGCGTTCTGCGCCGGCCACGACCTGAAGGAGATGCGCGCGCGACCGGAGCTTGCCTACTACCGGGCGCTGTTCGGGAAGTGCTCGCAGGTGATGCAGGCGATCGCGACGCTGCCGGTGCCGGTGATCGCGCGGGTGCACGGGCTGGCGACCGCTGCCGGCTGCCAGCTGGTCGCCCAGTGCGACCTGGCGGTGGCCTCCACCGAGGCCCGGTTCGCTGTCTCAGGCATCAACGTCGGCCTGTTCTGCGCCACACCGGCGGTGCCGTTGAGTCGCGCCATCGGCCGCAAGGCGGCGATGGAGATGCTGATGACCGGCGACTTCATCGATGCCGCGACAGCGCTCGAACGCGGACTCCTCAACCGGGTTGCCGCGCCGGACGGTCTGGACGCGGCGGTGGCCACGCTGGCGGAGTCGATCGCGGCCAAATCGCCGGTGGCGGTGCGCGCCGGCAAGGCGATGTTCGCCCGGCAGCTGGAGCTTCCGCTCACTGAAGCCTATGTCCTCGCCGGCGAGGCGATGGCCTGCAACATGATGGCGGAGGACGCCGGCGAAGGCATCGACGCCTTCATCGGCAAGCGCCCCCCGCAATGGCGCGGGCGCTGAGGGGCCGCCGCGCTGCCGGCTGCCGGCGCGGCATCGCGACCGGCTTGATTTGCCGGCGCGGCGCTGGCATGTCGTGGACGAGCCCGACGGCGATGGCTGTCGAAAAATGATCACAACCGCGCCGGCAATCGAAACAGGAGCGACGGCGGACAGCCCATGGACCACGACAGCTACACCAACGCCTATCTGCGCGAGGTCCTCGACGGCGTGAAGACCATCGCCATGGTCGGCGCCAGCGCCAACTGGAACCGGCCCAGCTTCTTCGCGATGAAATACCTGCAGGACAAAGGCTTCCGGGTCATTCCGGTGAATCCACGAGAAGCCGGCAAGCAGATCCTCGGCGAAACCGTCTACCCCGACCTCGCCTCGGTGCCGGCGCCGGTCGACATGGTCGACATCTTCCGCAATTCCGAGGCAGCCGGCCCAATCACCGACGACGCGATCCGGCTCGGCGCCAAGGTGGTGTGGATGCAGCTGACCGTACGTAATGACGACGCAGCTGCCCGGGCCGAAGCCGCCGGGCTGAAGGTGGTGATGAACCGCTGTCCGAAGATCGAATACGCCCGTCTCAACGGGGAGCTCGGCTGGAATGGCTTCAATTCCCGGGTCATCTCGTCGAAACGCCGCAGGCTGACTGCCGCCCCGGGTTAGCGCCGTCCCCTCGTCAAGCACCAAGCCCCGCCAAAGCCCCAGCGCAAGAAGGAATGCCATGAGCGACAAGCAGACCACACCCGGGTTCGACACCCTCGCCATTCACGCCGGCGCGTCGCCCGATCCGGCGACCGGCGCGCGCGCGCTGCCGATCTACCAGACCACCTCGTTCGTCTTCGACGACGTCGACCATGCCGCCTCCCTGTTCAACCTGCAGACGGTCGGCTTCATCTATTCCCGGCTGACCAATCCCACGGTGGCGGCACTAGAGGAACGCTGCGCGGCGCTGGAGAACGGGCGCGGCGCCACCGCCACCGCCTCCGGCCACTCGGCGCAGATCCTGGCCTTCTTCCCGCTGATGCACCCGGGCGACCAGATCGTCGCCTCGAAGAAGCTCTACGGCGGTTCGCTCAACCAGATGGGTCACAGCTACAAGAAGTTCGGCTGGAACGCCGTGTTCGTCGACCCGGACGACCCGGAGAACTTCCGCAAGGCGGTCACGCCGAAGACCAAGGCGATCTTCATCGAGAGCTTGGCCAACCCGGGCGGCGTCGTCGTCGACATCGCCGCGGTCGCCGCCGTCGCGCACGAGGCCGGCGTGCCGCTGATCGTCGACAACACCCTGGCCAGCCCCGCCCTGTGCCGGCCGCTGGAGCACGGCGCCGACATCGTTGTCCATTCGACCACCAAGTTCATGTCCGGCAACGGCACCTCGGTCGGCGGCGTCGTCATCGACAGCGGCCGTTTCGACTGGGCGCAGAACGACAAGTTCCCCAGCCTGACCAAGCCTGCGCCGGAATATCACGGGCTCACCTTCTACGAGACCTTCGGCGACCTCGCCTACACCATCTACGGCCACGCCATCGGCCTGCGCGACCTGGGCCCGTCGCAGTCGCCGATGAACGCCTGGATCACCATGCTCGGCATCGAGACACTGAGCCTGCGCATGCACCGCCATTCCGAGAATGCGCTTGCGGTCGCCCACTACCTGGAGAAGCATCCCAAGATCGCCTGGGTCTCCTACGCCGGGCTGGAGTCCAGCCCCTACAAGGCGCTCGCTGACCGTTATCTTTCCGGTGGTTACGGCGCTGTCCTCACCTTCGGACTCAAAGGTGGCTACGACGCCGGAATCGCGCTGGTGGAGAGCGTGGAGCTGTTCTCCCACCTCGCCAATATCGGCGACACCAAGTCGCTGATCATCCATCCGGCGTCGACCACGCACCGTCAGCTCGAGGCGGAGGCCCTGATCGCCGCCGGCGCCGGCCCGGACGTGGTTCGGCTGTCGGTCGGCATCGAGGACATCGCCGACATCATCGCCGACCTCGACCAGGCGCTGGCTGCGCTGCCCGAGGCGCAGGAGGCGGCCGAATAGCCGTCACTGGCGCTTCGGCGCCGGCGGTGGTGGGCGGGGCCGCCGTCCCGGAGCGGCTGGTCTGGGCCGCCAGGCGCCTGGGTTTCGCGCCCGGGGACCGGCTGCTCGAGATCGGCTGCGGCCAGGGAGTGGCGGCGAGCCTGGTCTGCGCCGGGCTCACCGGCGGCCGGCTGGTCGGCCTCGATCGCTCGCCCTTCGCGATAGCCGCCGCCCTGCGGCGCAACGCCGTTCATGTGGCCGCCGGCCGTGCCGCCTTTCTCGAGGCGTCGCTCGCCGGCGCCGATCTTGCCGGCGACCGGTTCGATATCGCCTTCGCGGTCAACGTAAACCTGTTCTGGCTGAAGCCGGCGCGCGAGCTGCCGGTGGTCCGCGCCGCCCTCGCCCCCGGCGCCCCGCTGCATCTGTTCTATCAGCCGCCGGACGCCCGACGGACCGCTCCGATCCTCGAGCGGCTGCACGGCAACCTCGGGTGTGCCGGGTTCGTGGTCGACAAGGTGCATCGCGAGACGCGCGGCCCGGCGGAGCTGCTGCACCTGCGGGCGCGGAGTCCGGCCTGACTCCTCCCGCCCTTACCGGTTCCTCGCACGCGCCCGGCCGGCGGCCCGTGCGGCGGGCTGGCGCCGGTTGGCCGCGGAATCCGATTGCACCGCTCGCATCCGCTACCGCTATCATGGCCGCGACATTGCGCCGTCGTTGCCGTCCCGCCACGCGAAGCCCGCGCCGAACCGAGAGGTCACCCGATGCCCCTGACGCTGTCGCTCACCGACGCCGAGGCCGCTTTCAAGCAGATCCTCACCCAGTTCATGCCCTATATCCCGAAGGCTACCTTCGAGATGGTGAAGAAGAAGCCGATCGGCGACATCTACGAGATCTGCAATGCCACCCGCTACAAGGCGCTGTTCGATATCACCTGGAACCGGACGTTCGAGAAGGCGAACCGTATGGTGTTCGCCGGCCGGACTATCACCGCCGCGATGGTGCCCGCCTTCACCACCGACGTCGCCGACATCGCAACCCGCAAGATCTACCTGCAGGACGGGGTGATCGAGTCCTGGGGCACCTACTGGCACGAGGCGGTCCACTACCTGCAGCACCCGGACATGTACCCCACCTACTATGCGATGGGCGGCGACGCGCCGTTCCGGATGGAGGGGCTGACCGAATACTGCACCCGCTACGGCAGCACCCGGGTGGCCAAGGAGCGGGAGCTGCGCCAGAGCTACCAGAAGAACTTCCAGCGCACCCAGTCCTATATCGGCACCGACCTGGGCCGCGAGGGCGATCTGTTCGAGGTCAACTTCAAGGGCACCGGGCTCCCGGCCAATGCCAGCAACGTCCAGATTTGCTCGCTGCTGCAGGGCATCGTGCCGTGACACGCCGCCGGAGATCGCCCCTCTCCCGGCGGCGCTGCGCAGAGCGCGCGAATCTCCGACCTCGCATCGCCCTGGCAGCGCCGAACGATCGGGAGAACGGGTGGCTTCGCGCCACCCGACGCGGCTGCCGCTACTCGCTGAGCGCGGTCGTCAGCGGGTCGGGGCCCCCGGCCGCGACCGCGCTGCCGCCGGCCTCGCCCTCGACGACCTCGCCTGGGGTCACCTCGCGGCCGTAGTAGCCGGTGTTCGCCTCGTCGTCCCAGCTGATGTCGGAGGCCGCTGCGGTGAGACCCGCGTAGATCCCCTCGGCGTTCGACCAGACGACTACGTCGCCGCGGGTCGAGGCCTCGGTGCCGGCGGTGAAATCCATTACGGCGAGGTCGGCCGAGGCATCCAGCGCGAATCCGTCGCCGGACTTGAAGGCGTCGACCGCCGCATCGCTCATCAGCAGCATGACCACGGGACCGCTGGTGAACCCGATCTGGGCGCCCGCGCTGATGGTGGCGATGTCGTAGAATGCCGGGCCGCCCCAGCCGCCGGCCGCATCCCGCGCCAGCATGACGCCGTTACCGCCGGCACCACCGACGATCACCGCGCCCTCGGCGTAGTCGGGCACCACGTAGACGCCGCGCGCCTCGCCGAGCAGGCCCGACGCCGCCGGATCGGACTTCACCTGGGCGACCACGTTGGCCGCCTGCTGCAGCAGGACCGTTGCTTCCAACCCTTCACGATTGTCCTGGGCGAGGGCCGGAGCGCCGAGGGTCCCGGCCGAAAGCAGCGACAGAACACAGATCTTCGATGCCATTCGCATGG
>JBHJOG010000237.1:0-4887 GCA_050329975.1 Alphaproteobacteria bacterium
AAGTGCAGCTTGCCCTCGCGCAGGCCTTCCGTGGGGTCGTGCAGCGGCTCCCAGGTGCCGCGGTCCCACAGCATGACGGTGCCGCCGCCATATTCGCCGGCCGGGATGATGCCCTCGAAGCCGCCATAGGCCTTGGGGTGGTCCTCGGTGCGGACCGCCAGCCGCTTGGCGCCCGGGTCGAGGCTCGGACCCCGGGTTACCGCCCAGCTCAGCAGCACGCCCTCCCATTCCAGGCGCAGGTCGTAGTGCAGCCGGCGCGCGGCGTGTTTCTGAACCAGGAAGGCCAGCTTCTTCCGCGCGCTGCGGGCAGGCTTGCCCTTCGGCTCGGGCGTCCGCTTGAAGTCCCGCTTGCGGTTGTACTCCTCGAGCGGCACGGCCATGCTCAGGCCGATTTTTTGCGCGCCGCCGCCGGCTTCTTCGCCCGCGCCGAGGCCGGCTTCGACGGCTTGGCCGGCTTCGACTTCTCCAGGCTCTGCTTCAGCGCGGACATCAGGTCGACGACGTTGCTGCGGCCCCCGGCGGCCTCCTCGCGCTTCCGTTCGGCGGCGGTGACCTTCTTCGACGACTTGCTGCGGACCTTCTGGTCGATCAGTTCGCGCAGCGCGGTGGTGTAGTTGTCGGTGAATGCGGCGGCGTCGAAGGGCGCGCGCTTCTTCTCGATCAGCGCGGTCGCCACCTCGAGCAGGTCCGGATCGGCCGTCTCGCTCGAGATGTCCCTGAACATCGGATCCGCCTTCCGCACCTCGTCGGCATAGAGCAGCGTTTCCAGCAGCAGCCCGTCGCCGCAGGCGCGCACCGCCGCGATATGCTCCCGCCCGCGCAGCGTTACCTGGCCGAGACCGACCGTCTCCGTCGAGCGCAGGGCATCGCGGACGACGCGATAGGCGTCCAGGGCCAGGTCGTCGGCCGGCAGGAGATAGTAGGGCTTCTCATAGTAGAGCGGGGGGATTTCGCAGGCACCGACGAATTGGACCAGCTCGAAGGTCTTCCTGGTCTCCAGCTTGACCGCATCGACCTCCTCGTCGGACAGCAGGACAAAGCGGTCGCCCTCGATCTGATAGCCCTTGGCGATGTCCTCCTTCGCTACCGGGCCGACGCCCTGCGCCACCTTCTCGTAGCGGATCGGCTTGCCGCTCGGCTCGTGGATCTGGCGGAAGCTCACCCGCGCGCCGGACTTGGTCGCGGTGTAGAGCTCTACCGCGATGGATACCAGGGACAGGCGGAGCTGGCCTTTCCAGATCGGACGGGCTGCCATGGATCGGAACCGGAACTGATGAACACCGCAGAGGAACGCAGGGCTATGCCCCGGGGTTCCGGGGATCAGCCGGCGAATGCCAGATGGTTGTCCCAGGCGAAGCTGTCCGCATCCGCGCCGGCGAGCGCCGTTGCCGCCGGCCCTTCGGCCGTGAGCGCATCGATCGCGCTCAGCCCGCCCAGGCCGCTGGCGATGACGAAGCGGCCGGGTCCGGGCAGCGCGGCGACGCCGCAGCCGTCGAAGCTGGCGGCCCTGCCCAGGAAACGCTCCTCAGCCACGTCCCAGAACAACGCCATGTTGCCGCGCGGGCAGGCCACCGCCAGGACGCGGCCCTCGGCATCAAACTTGACGCTGCCGCCGTAGTTGGCGGTCCTCCGGGCGACCTGCTCCGGCAGCGGCAACAGCCGGATCGGCCCGTCGCCGCGCTGAACGCCGGCGACCGGGACAGGCGCCTGCTCCGGCCCCGCATTTTGCATGCACAGCCCGATCGTGCCATCGGCCGCGACGTCGAGGTGGCGGATGCTGAGCTGGTGCAGCGCCGGCGGGAGCGCGGTGCGGAACAGCAGCCGGCCGTCTTCGGCGTCGAGATGCACCAGGGCCGGCGCCATCGTCGCCAGGTTCAGCGGCTCGCGGCCGCTGTCCGGATGGGTGAGAATGCCGCCGATCGCCACCGCCAGCGTGCGGCCGTCGGGCAGCAGGGCGAGTTCGTGCGGGTCGATGCCGTGGCAGGCGAACTCGCCGAGCCGGGCGCAGCCGTTGTCGGCGTCGTAGACTCCGATCACACCCGTTGCCGCCTCGTAGGCGTTCTCGGTGGCGTAGATGCGGGCGCCGTCCATCGAATAGACCGCATGGCCGCTGAAATGTCGGCCCGGCGGGCTGGTCGCGGCGTGGATGACGGCGCCGGTGGCGAGGTCGACCGCGCGCAGAAACGTTCCCGGCCGTCGGGCGAGGATCAGGGCCTCGGCCCGGTACGGATGCAGGGTCACGCCATGCCCGCGGTCGGGGAGGGGTTGGCGGAAGGCCAGCCGGCCGGCGCCGTCGAAGCCGGCGAAGGCGTGGCGGCCGGCGGCGTCGCCGACCGAGCTCAGGTAGCGGGCGGAGCCGGCCGCGCCGGCGGGCGCGGGCAGCAGCCCGGCAGCGGCCATCCCGGCCAGCAGGGAGCGCCGGCTGATCGGCCAGCTCCGGTCCGGGCTAGTCTCCGTCAAGGCTGTTGAACCCCATGCTCAGGCCCAGCGCGGCGCCCATCCGGGCGCCGACATGCTCGCGGGCGGAGTCGACCAGCGCGTACAGCCGCTCCACCTCCGGACGAAGCGCCGGATCGGCGACGGCGTCGGGCAGGTCCAGCGGCAGGGCATCGGCAATCGCGATCGCCTGCTCGAGCGCGTTGCGGATCGCCGCGGCCAGGGCGCCGCCGCCGGACTCGACCAGGGCATCCTCGTAGCCGAAGCCGTCGCCGGCGGAGAACTGGTCGAGGACGGCGCGCAGGTTGATCGCGATGTTGCGGGCCGAGCGGCCGCTGCGCCAGGATTCGGCGCGGCGTGGCCTGGCGTCCGCCAGCGATGCGCCCAGCGGGGCGGCGAGCTTGTCCTGGGCGAGGATCTGCAGGAACTCGTACAGCGCCTGGTACTGGTCGGCGCTGACGTCACGGGCGCTCGGAAAATAGGAGTCCGGGTCGCCGGCGGTGGCGATCATCCGGGCTTCGCCTCGGTCCGCCATCCATTCGCGGGCCAGCTCGTGGCCCAGCCCGGCCAGGTTTTCGGCGATCGCCGCAGCCAGCCCGCATTCGAAATCGTCCAGGCCGTCGTCGGGCTGGTCGAACAGCACCCGCTCCAGTGCGGGCAGGCCCTGCAGCGCGACACTGCCGACAGCGAGGCTCTCCGCCGTCAGCCCCCGCGGTCGCTCGTCCATCAACTGGTCGAACTGGCGTCCGCCGGTGTTGCGCCGGTCGGGCCAGTAGTGGATTCGCGGCCCGCGCATGTCGAGGTCCACCGGCCCGATCCCCACCAGCGCGACCGCCATCCAGGCATCCATCGCGGTGTGATAGGCGGGCAGCAGCGCTTCGGGCGCCTCTGCGCAGACCGTCGTCGCGGCCGGGAGCTCCGCCGTTGCCGCCGCGAACGCGTGATAGCGCGGCAGCACGTGGCGCTCGACCAGGTCCTGGTTGAGCTGACGGTAGAGCGCCTCGTCGAGCACAGTCCCCGCCGCAGGCGCGGCCGCCAGCGAGGCCGCGACGATCAGGCCAAGGCCCCACCGGGCGGTCACAGCGACTCCAGGAAGACGATCATTGCCGCCCGGTCCGCGGCGTCCATCGCGGCGAAGGCGTCGCGTGCGGCGGCGGCCTCGCCGTCGTGCCAGAGGATCGCCTCGACCAGCGTACGCGCCCGCCCATCGTGCAGATAGTGGGTGTGACCGTTGACGCTGGCCAGCAGGCCAATCCCCCACAACGGCGGCGTCCGCCACTCGCGGCCTTCGGCCCCTGCCTCCGGCGCCCCGTCGGCGAGCCCGTCGCCCATGTCGTGCAGCAACAGGTCGGTGTAGGGCCAGATCAGCTGGCGTGACAGGGCCGGCCGGCTGGCGTCGGTCGCCGTCACGTATTTCGGTGTGTGGCAGGCGATGCAGCCGGCGCCATAGAAGAGTCCTTTTCCCTGCAGCACCTGCGGATCGTCAATCGAGCGCCGGGCGGGCACCGCCAGGTGGGCGACATAGAAATCGAGCGGGTCGGAGAGGATCGACGGTACCTCCAGGCTTTCGAACTGGGGCGAATCGCCATGCGGTCCGGCGCGGCAGTCCGTCTGGGCCAGGGTGCAGTCGCCGGCGTGTGCCGGGTAGAGGGGCGAGGACAGCCCCATGTCGATCGCCAGCGCCGTCGCGTTCTGCTGCGACAGCGTCGGCTGGCCCGCCTTCCACCCGAACCGGCCGAGCACGAACACCTGGCGGTCCGGGTCCCAGAGCAGGTTCGGCCGGCCCGAGATCCCGTCGCCGTCCGCGTCGTCAGGGTCTGCGCGGGAGAGCACGTCGGCTTCGTCGATCATCTCCAGCAGGCCGAGCCCGATCAGCTGCGGTGCGAGCCGGGGCGACAGCATCAGGTCCGGGTGAAGGGGACCGTAGGCGGGCTCGGCGATCCCGTAGCTCGGTGTGCGCAGCGACACGACCGAGCCGTCGGCGAGCGTGAAGGGGTCTTCCCGATAGCTGATCGCCACCCGGCCCTCGCCCAGATGCCCGGGTACGGCCAGGTCCTGCAGCTGGGAGCCGTAGACCGGCTCCGGGAGCGAGGCCGGTATCCCGGCGGCAGCGTCGGGGTCCGGTATGCTCAGACGCAGCAGCAGGCCGGCCGTTTCAGGGTCCCCGCGGCCGTTGCGAGGGTGGCACCCATCGCAGGTCCGCGCGTTGAACAGCGGGCCCAGGCCGTCGGTGGCCTCAGTCGAGGTCGGGGCGGCAACCCAGAGCCGGCGGAAGACGGCGTCGCCGAGGCTGAACTGCATGGCGTCGGCGAAGTCCAGGTTGCTCGCCATCTGGGCGAACGCATCGCGCCCGCCGTTGCGCCGGGTGGTGGTCGCGCCGCCCGGGTTGCGCTCGTAGCCTTCCGGCTGCTCGAAATTCGTGGTCGGCGCGGTGATCGCCTCGTAGAGCGA
>JBHJOG010000238.1:0-30338 GCA_050329975.1 Alphaproteobacteria bacterium
CCGCCGGTGCCACCCAGCGGCTTGGCGAAGCCGATGACGATCAATGCGCCCGCCTCCGGGACCTGGTCGAGGTTGGCGACGCCTTCCGCCTGCGCGAAGTTGTTGTGCATCAGCCAGTATTCGCCTTCCAGCGTCGGCGTGGTGTCGGTGTCGAGCGGCGCGTGGCCGTGGAACAGGATGTTGCGCTCGAGGTGTAGGAACTTCAGCGCGTCCAGGCTGACGCCCGGGAACGGGAAGGACAGGAAGCTCTCGGTCGATATTTGGCGGTGCGGAACAGCGAGTCATAGGCGCCCCACAGCCCGGCCGACTCCTGGGCCGCGAGCGGACCGACCGAAGCGACGCCGGTGACGGCGGCGATCGGCGACAGACGCGATTTCACAAGCTTCCTCCATCATACAGGCACCGGCGGCCCTGCTCGTTACGAAGGTCGTCAGCGGCGAAAGCCGTGTGCTCCAGTTACGGAACAGGTAATGTCGTATTCCTAGTCTAGCTCTACCGGAAGACTATAAACATGCGCCTCGGCCGCCAACCGATCAATTTCCACGGGAAGGCAAACTGGCTCTCCGATCAGCGCCCTGGGTCTCTGTCGTTGCCGCGTTTCATTATCCCACGAGGTAAGATCTCCGCATTTCACCACAGCCTGCCAAGATTCGAGCCCCTTGACTTGATTCCAAATACTCAATAAAGATTTAGAATCTTGCATCAGCAGTCCCGCTGCAAGCGTACCTGGCCCATGCGTTCCTGAAAACATAACTACCTTTTTTCCTTGAAAGTATGAATCTCTGTCCCAGAGATTGGGGATCACCGTAATCAACAAAAAATCATGCACATAGTGGTCGGCGTTAATTCCTGGGATGAACAATTGACCCGAATCTTTGGTGTTCTTTATGGATGTGTTAATGCGATTTTCTGAAATTCTTTGAGCTGCTGCAGGATTATCCAGTTGCCTTAAATCCTCCTCGCAAAGAACAAGCCTGAATGGATAGGTAAAAGGGCCGTCATTCACGTGGACGAATTGCCGCGGATTGATCGGATCCTCGTTCGGGGCGAGGTCAAAACCGAGCATCTGTCTGGATAGTATGTTGGAAACAGGGTCACCCAATAAAATTACAGAGCCTTCGAAGTCGGAAGGCTGATCGGGACCCTCAACAAGTTTTGCGACAATTTTTTCATCACTCGACAATACATTAAAATAGCTTTGTGCTACGCTCATGTTATCTGGATGTGGCTTATTCCCCTCATAGTCCCAGTGACCTAGTCCTGGTTTTATATGGACAGAGGCGCCAAAAAAGTCAAACAAGTCGCCGAGGAGCGTCGTCTGCGCATCAACAACTTCCACATTCCTGATCAACTCTGAATCGGATAGCTCTACTACGTCTTCTTTTTTTGTTATTATATTCCATGCCATTGCCGCCGCCACGCCGCCGACGCCGCCGACAAATCCTTGACCAAGAGTCCCGATCCCCCAGAGCGCTGCTCTCCGGGTGATTCCACCGGATGCGAGGCCAACGTCTTCTGTTTTCATAGTTTCACTTCCGACTGCTTCCAAAAAAACCCAAATCCCAGCGAGTCAAGATTACCCTCAAGCAAGCCAGCCTGCAACCGGGCTCAGTTCGGCCTTAACATCCGGATTGTCGTCAAGGTCCGATGGCCTATTGCTTCGGTGAGCACGGACGTGTCGAGGGCTCTTCACCTGAAAAGCTCGTCAAAGGCTGACATTCTCACCATCGAGTTGGATATCGCGAAGAACGTTCACATGATCAAGCCGTCGCAACCATCGACCTCCAGCGCATGCCGGTCGCCAACTTAGGCTCCGGCCAGCCGCGTCACCTCTTCGGCGCCGACGCCGACGAGCGCGCCGCCTTCCAGGATCTGGCTCCAGGTGGTGTCGTCGATCGGGATTCCCTCGGCGAGCCGCTTCAGACGGGTGTTGTGCTCCATCTCGCCGGGCATCAGCACCGGCTGCGCCGGGTCCTTCGGCGGAGAGGCAGTGACCCAGCCGGCGAAGCGCAGGATCTCCGCCTCGTAGGCGGCGCGGTCGACCAGCGGGCCCGGGTTGATCGCGATCGAGGTCATCGCGTTCTCCATGATCGTGGTGCCCGGCGCGGTGCAGCCGCCGCCCGACAGCGTCCCCGCCAGCAGGTCGGCGAGGATGTTCAGCCCGTGGCCCTTGTGGCCGGCGATGGTCAGCAGCGCGCCGCCGGCATAGAAGTCGGCGGGGTCGGTGGTCGGGTTGCCCGCCTTGTCGACGATGGTCCCCTCGGGCACCGGCACGCCCTTGTTGCGCGCGACCTGCAGCTTGCCCTCGGCGACCACCGTCGTGGTGAAGTCGAGCAGGATCGGCGGGCCCTCGCTGCCGTCCGCACTCCTGGGACTGGGCACGCACATGGTGATCGGGCTCGGCGACAGCCGCCGGTCGGTGCCGCCGAAGGGTGCGGCCATCAGCCCGATGCCGGTAGTGTTGAGGAAGTGCAGCGAGATCAGCCCGTGGCGCGCCAGCTGCTCGGCCCAGGCGCCCTGGCGACCGGTGTGGCCGACATGGCGGATGGCGACCAGGCCGATCCCGATCGCCTTCGCCTTCTCGGCCAGCAACTCCATCGCCTGTTCGCAGATGGTCTGGCCGAAGCCCATATGCCCGTCGACCACCGCCATCGCCGGGGTGTCGTGGACCCTGGTGATGCTCTGCCCGGGCCTGACCTTGCCGTCCTTCAGCCAGGCGACATAGCGCAGCACCCTGAGGATGCCGTGGGAGTCATGGCCGGCCAGGTTGGCGTCCACCAGGTTCTGCGCCACCCGCCGCGCTTCGTCGGCGGCGCAGCCGCCGGCCTCGAAGATCCTGGCCGCCGCCGCGGTCAGCCGCCCGCTGTCGATCTGCATTCGCCTTCCCCCCTGTCGCCGCGCCCGCGGCGATCGTCAGTGCCCGAGCCGCCGCACGGCGCACGTCCGTACCGGCCCGATGGAATTGCGCAGCGCGATCTCGGACGGGACCGTGACGATCCGGGGTGCCGTGCCGGCCGCACCGCGCAGCCGCTGCAGGATGAGGTCGGCCGCATGGCGCCCGACCGTCTCCATGTCTCTGTAGATGACGGTCACCGGAGGCGACAACAGCGACGCGAGGTAGGGATCGTCCGAGCCGACGAACGAGACCTCGTCCGGAATCGACACGGCCAGCTCGCGCAGGGCCTGATAGGCGCCCATGGTCAGCTGGTTGGCGCCGGCGATCAGCGCGGTCGGCGGATCGGGCAAGGCCATCATGGCCAGGGTCGCCTGCCGGCCGAACTGGATCGACTGGTCTTCGCACCTGACCAGCGCGCGATCGACCGGGACGCCGAGCTCGGCCAGCGCCTGCACGAACCCCTCCACGCGCTCGCGCCCGGGCCTGATCGACCGGCTCGGTGCGATCAGCGCGATGCGGCGATGCCCGAGCCGGATCAGGCGCTCGACGATGGCCCGCATCGCCGGCCTGTGGTCGCTGAACACGGAATCCATCCGGACGCCGCAATCGCGATCGATCAGCACCACCGGGATCGGCGCGGCCGTCAGGGCGGCGGCGACCGAGGGGTCGGTATCGTCGGTCAGCGCGGCGATCAGGCCGTCGAACATGTTGTGCCCGGCCATCGCCAGCACGTCCCGCTCGATATCGGTCTGGAAATCGGTGTTGAACAGCATCAGGTGGTAGCGCTCGCGCGCCAGGTGCCGTTCGACCGTCTGGGAGACGATCGCGTTGGTCATGTTGGTGATATCGGGCAGCATGAACCCGACGCGGCGGGTTTTCTGGGTTCGCATCGACTGGGCGGCTGCATGCGGCGCGTAGTTCAGCTCACGCATGGCGCGCAGCACCGCGTCCCGCTTCGCCGGCCGGACGTTGGCAAGGCCGTTGGCGACCCTGGAGGCGGTCATCGGCGATACCCCCGCCAGCCGCGCCACATCCTTTATTGTCGGGTTTCTCATTGCCGGTAACGTTACCACGTCGGCCTGGTTTGACAATTCGCACCTCCCTGGCCGCTCTCTGGCCCAACCGCCTGGCTACCCCGACAATCAACGGCCTTGACTTGTCGTCACCTCATCATTCAAGCTGGTAACGTTACCAAGCGGTCGCCTCGCGGCCGCCAATAAACCGTCCGGGCCACAGGTCCTGAACGGCCGACGGGCCGTTGGTTTTGAACAATGGGAGGAATTCCGAGATGACGACGATTACCCGGCGCTCGTTCACCGTGGGCACCCTGATGACCCTGGGTGTGGCCGGCATGCCGATGTTCGTGCGCGCGCAGGAAGGCAAGACCGTGGCGCTGCTGTTCGACAGCCTGGTCTCGCCGTTCTGGGTCAGCGGCATCGAGATCATGCGGCAGAACGCGGAAGCCAAGGGCTGGACCACGCTGGAGGCGATCTCCGACTTCGACGACAACAAGCAGTTCGAGCAGGTCCAGGCCATGATCGAACGCCAGGTCGACGGCATCCTGATCATCCAGACCGACGCCAACGCGGTGATCCCGGCGATCCGCGCCGCCAACGAGGCCGGCATCCCGATGGTGCACTTCAACCGGCCGCCGGCGGAGAGCGAGCACTATTCGGTCGCCATCCAGGCCGACAATCGCCAGATCACCCGCGACACCGTCCAGTTCATGGTCGACGAGGCCCAGCGCCTCGGCGGCACCTACAAGGCGGCGATCCTGATCGGCGACCTCGGCGACGTGAATGCGATCCAGCGCCGCGACGGTTTCTTCGACATCGTCGACCAGCACCCCGACATCATCGAGGTGGTGGCGCGGATCTCCACCGAATGGAACGCGGACAAGGCCTTCGCCGGTCTGACCAACGCCTTCCAGGCCAATCCCGACATCAACTTCCTGTTCACCTCGTCGGACTTCATGTTGCCGCAGATCCAGCAGGTGATGCGGGTCGCCGGCCGCTGGCACAAGCGTGGCGAGGAAGGCCACGTGATCTTCGGCGCCTTCGACGGAGACGCGACCGCCTACCAACTGCTGGTAGACGGCTACCTGGATGCCGACGGCGTGCAGAACCTGTTCCTGGAAGTGGACATGGCCTTCGACGCCTTCGAGGCGATGTGGGCCGGCGAGCAGCCGGAGAAGCTGCTGCTCGACCCGGGCTTCGTCATCCACGCCGGCAACCTGGAAGAGGTCCGCGACGAGATGTGGGGCTATGTCGTCTGGCAGAAGGAAAACGGCTGACCGGATGCGGCGGCGCGCGGGGCGCCATTGTCCCGCGCGCACGCCCACGCTGACTGCAATGCCATCCCCACGCTTGTCTGAGGCGGCTGGCCTGCGTGCAGGCCGGTCGCTGCGCGCGTTTCGCCGGCGATGAGCGCCGCTGCGATCGAGCCCCGCGCGCGTGCGTCGGGACTGCGCCGGTTCCTGGTCCGCCACGTGCTGATGTCGGAGTATCTGGTGCTCTATGTGAGCATCCTGTACTTCCTCGCCATCTGGCCGTTCGTTCCCGAAATGGCCACCGCCAACACGGCGGTCAACATCATGTCGGCGATGCTGCCGCTGCTGGTGGTGGCGATCGGACAGACCATCGTGCTGATCATCGCCGGCATCGACCTGTCGGTCACCGCGGTGATCGCGATGGCCAGCGTGGTCGGCGCATCGGTCATGACCGGGGACGGCGGCTATCTGGCCGAGTCCTGGCTCGCGGTGCCGCTCGGCATCGTTGCCTTCCTGGCGGTCGGTGCAGCGGTCGGGCTGTTCAACGGACTCTGCTCGACCAGGCTTCGCATGCCGCCGTTCATCGTCACGCTGACGATGATGATGTTCCTCTCCGGCGCGGCGCTCTGGTACACGACCGCCCACACCGAGACCAGCAGCATCGCAAACCTGCCCGATGCGTTCGTCGCCATCGGCGGCGGCAGCGTCGCCGGCATCCCGAATGCGCTCTGGGTCGCGCTGGTCGTCGCAGTCGCGATGCACCTGCTGCTGAGCCGCACCATGTTCGGCCAGTGGATCTACGCGATCGGCCGCAACCGCGAGGCGGCGCGGATCTCGGGCGTGCCCGTCGACAAGGTCATCATCTGGGCGTTCGTGCTGTGCGGCGCGCTCGCGGCGCTGGCGTCGATCCTCTACACCGGCCGGCTGGAGACCGGCACCCCCGTGCTCGGGCGGCGGTTCCTGCTCGACATCATCGGTGCCGCCGTCATCGGCGGAACCAGCCTGTTCGGCGGCAAGGGCAAGATCGTCTGGACCGTGTTCGGCGTCCTGTTCCTCTCGATGATCAATGCCAGCCTGGACCTGATCGGGCTCGGCCACGACTTCGCAGTCGGCGTCAAGGGCGCCGTCATCCTGCTCGCCGCGGTGATCGATGCGGCGCGGCAACGCGTCCTGGCCCGGCAATAGCCATGGCCCCCGCCATGACGGAGTCCATGACAGGTACGCCCGCCCCCGTGCTCACGATCGAGGGCCTCAACAAGAGCTTCTTCGGCGTGCAGGTGCTGTTCGACGTCGGGTTCAGCCTTGCCCCGGGCCAGGTCCTCGGGCTGGTCGGCGAGAACGGCTCCGGCAAGTCGACGACCATGAACATCCTCGGCGGGATCCATGCGCGCGACAGCGGCCGGATCACGCTCAACGGCGCGCCCTACGAGCCGCGCAACCCGCGCGATGCACTCGATTCCGGCGTCGCCTTCATCCACCAGGAACTCAACCTGTTCGAGAACCTGAGCATCCAGGAGAACATCTTCATCGGCAACTTCCCGCGGGTCGGCAAGCTGCTGCCGTTCATCCGCCGCGGCGAGATTGCGGCGCAGACGCGCACGGTGCTGGAGTTGGTGGACCTCGACGTGCCGCCCGGGATGGCCGTCGCGCGGCTGAGCCAGGGCGAGCGCCAACTGGTCGAGATCGCCAAGGCGCTGGCGGCCGGTGCGCGGGTCATCATCTTCGACGAGCCGACCACCTCGCTGACCCGCCGGGAAACCGCACGGCTGTTCGACATCATCGCCCGGCTGAAGGCCCAGGGCATCGCGATGATCTATATCAGCCACATCCTCGGCGACGTGAAGCAACTCTGCGAGCAGGTGGTGGTGCTGCGGGACGGCGCGGTGGTCGGCGGCGGCCCCGCGTCCGGCCTGAGCATCGAGACCATGATCTCGATGATGGTCGGCCGGCAGATCGAGCAGCTGTTCCCGCCGCGCGCGCCCTGCGTGACCGCCGAACCGCTGCTCGAGGTGCGCGCGCTGAGCCAGCCCGACGTGGTGCACGACATCGGCTTCACCCTGCACAAGGGCGAGATCCTGGGCATCTCCGGCCTGATGGGGTCGGGGCGCTCGGAGCTGGCGCGGATCCTGTTCGGCCTCGATCCTTTCAGCCAAGGCGAGATCCGGGTCAGCGGCGAGCCCTTCGCGGCGAAGGACCCGATCGAGGCCATGGCGCGGGGCATCGCCTTCCTGACCGAGGATCGGCGCGCCGAGGGGCTGATGATGGAGGCCAGCATCAGCGACAACATCGGGCTGCCCTCGCTGCGGGCCTATGCCGGCCAGTTCGCCGGCTGGCTGCGCCGGCCGCAGCTGACGGCCGAGGTCGCCAGGTCGGCCGACCGGGTGATGATCAACACCCGCGACTATGCGCGGATGCTGGTCAAGAACCTCAGCGGCGGCAACCAGCAGAAGGTCGTGCTGGCCAAGTGGCTGCTGCGCGCGCCGCAGGTCTTCATCCTCGACGAGCCCACCCGCGGCATCGACGTGGGCGCCAAGTACGAGGTCTACAAGATCATGAACCAGATGGTGGCCGACGGCGCCGGCGTCCTGTTCATCTCCTCGGAGATGGAGGAGCTGATCGGCATGTGCGACCGGATCATGGTGATGAACCGGGGCGAGATTATCGCCGTGCACGACCGTGATGCATTCAGCAGCGAGAAGATCATGGAATCGGCCCTGCGGGTCGGACTGGACGCGGTGCAATGACCGTCTCCGCCGCCAGGTCCCGGCCCTCGGGCCCGCTCGCCCGCTTCGTCGAGGCGGCAGGCGATCCGGTGCGCGGACAGCTACTGCTGTTGCAGCTGTCGCCGCTGATCATCTTCGCCATCGTCGTCGTGGTGTTCAGCCTCGCCGCCGACCGATTCCTCAGCCTGCAGACGCTCAACAACGTGGTCATCCAGGCCGCCCACATCGCGATCATCGCCATCGGCATGACCTTCGTGCTGCTGACGGCGGGCATCGACCTGTCGGTGGGCGCGATCATGTATGTGGTCGTCGCCATCGTGACGCTCTATCTGGGCGACCTGCCGCTGGCGGTTTCGTTCCCGATCGGGCTGCTGGTCGGCTTCCTGTTCGGCTGCATCAACGGCTTCTTCATCGTGGTGGTCCGGGTGGCGCCGTTCATCACCACGCTCGCGACCCTGTTCATCGGACGCGGCGTCGCGCTCTACATGACCAACACCGCGATGGTGTTCGCCAACGACGACGTGCTGACCCTGGGGCAGACCGACTGGCTTGGCCTGCGGTCCTCGATCTGGGTCGTGGTCATCGTGTTCGTGCTGGCCTTCGTCGTGCTGCGCTCGACCCCCTTCGGCCGCCAGGTCTACGCGGTCGGCCAGGATCCGGCCGCCGCGGCCAAGGCGGGGCTGAAGGTTCCGCTGATCCTGTTCAGCGTCTATGCGCTCTCTGGGGTGTGCGCGGCGCTAGGCGGCCTGGTGTCGCTGACCCAGGTGGCGGCGGCCTCGTCGACCTTCGGCTTCCAGAAGGAGTTCCCGGTGATCGCGGCCGCCGTGCTCGGCGGCACCAGCCTGTTCGGCGGGCGCGGCACGGTGATCGGCACCGCCTTCGGCGCCCTGCTGATCCAGACGGTGGAGTCCGGGCTGGTGATGTCGAACACCGATCCCTACGCCTATCCGCTGGTCATTGCCGGCATCATCTTCCTGGCGGTGCTGGTCGATGCGCTGCGTACCCGCACCGCCGCACGCCTCAACCGGCGCAAGATCCGCATTGACGACCCGCTGGAGCGGGGCACTTAGCCGGCCCCCGGGGCCAGAAGCGGGAGACGATGCCTGACGGACAGCTCCGGGGCGGACTGATCGGCTGCGGCTTCTTCGCGCAGAACCACCTGCATGCCTGGGCCGACGTCGCGGGTGCGGGCCTGATCGCTGTCTGCGACCGAGACCTGGCCAAGGCCCAGGCGGCGGCGGATAGGTTCGGCATCCCGGCGGTCTACGACGATGCCGCCCGCATGTTCGCCGAGCAGGCGCTCGACTTCGTCGATGTCGTCACCACCATGCCGACCCACCGGCCGCTGGTCGAACTCGCCGCCAGCCACCGGGTGCCGGCGATCTGCCAGAAGCCGTTCGCGCCGACGCTCGCCGACTGCGTCGCCATGGTCGAGGCCTGCCAGGCCGCCGGCGTGGCCCTGATGGTGCACGAGAACTTCCGCTTCCAGGCGCCGCTGCTGGCGGTGCAGGCGGTGGTGGTGAGCGGCCGGCTCGGCAAGCTCTACTTCGGGCGGGTCAGCTTCCGCTCCGCCTACGACATCTACGCCGGCCAGCCCTATCTGGCGGAGGAGGAGCGGTTCATCATCCTCGACCTGGGCGTGCACGTGCTCGACGTGGCGCGCGTGCTGCTGGGCGAGATCGACGCACTCGCCTGCGTCACCGCCTCGGTGCGTCCGGGGCTGAAGGGGGAGGACAGCTGCAGCATCCTCGCCCGCCACGCCGGCGGCGCCGCCTGCTTCGTCGACGCCAGCTACGCCAGCCGCCAGGACCCCGATCCGTTCCCCGAGACCCTGGTCGAGCTCGATGGCTCCGAGGGCACGCTGCGGCTCACCCGCGGCTTCCAGCTGACCGTGGTCGACGCCGCGGGTACCGAGCGGCGCGACGTCAGCCCGCGGCTGCTCCCCTGGGCGCAGAAACCCTGGCACGGCGCGCAGGAGAGCGTGCTCAACACCCAGCAGCACTTCATCGATTGCCTGCGCTCCGGCCGCGTCCCCGCCACCTCGGGGACCGACAACCTGAAGACGTTCGCGGCCTGCGAGGCGGCCTACGAAGCTGCGGCGAGCGGCCGGACGGTCGTGCCGGCGTTCCGCTAAAGCAACCCGCGTCCATCCGGACGCGGACCAGTTGCTTTAACTCTTTGATATCGATCAAGTTATCTGCCTCAAACCGATTCCGGTTTGAGGCGGCTTGATCTAGAGCCGCCGCTACGCCTCGACCACGTTCCCCGGATGGCGGTTCTGCCCGTGCACCAGCCAGATCGGCCGGTCGGCCCAGCGCATCGCCGCGCCGTTCTTCATCACATAGTCCGGGGTCGACCGGTCGTAGTGCGCGGTCGCGGGCATGTAGCGGAACACCATCGCCCGCCGCCGCCGACTGGACTGGTTGGGCTCCGAGCCGTGGATCAGGTGCACGTCGTGGAAGCTGAGCCCGCCCGGCGGCAATATGATGTCCTCGGCCAGCCAGGGGTCGAATGCGGCCGGGTCCACCGCCGCATCCAGCGCCAGCGCCTCGTCCTGTTCGCGCCGGTGCGCCAGCAGCCCGCTGCGGTGCGAGCCCGGAATCACCCGCAGGCAGCCGTTCTCCGGCCCGGCGGCGTCGATCGCGATCCAGACCGTGCAGGTCGCCATCGGGCTGATCGGCCAGTATTGCCCATCCTGGTGCCAGGGCACCGGCGCGCCGGTGGCGGCCGGCTTGCAGAAGGCGTGGCTCGACCACAGGATCACGTCCGGCCCGATCAGCTGCGCCGCCGCCGCAACCAGCAACGGATGCCGGCCGACGGCAAGAAACGTCTCCCGCAACGCATCCGGCGTGTTCAGGGTGCCGCTCGCACCGCCTGGCACGTGCGGCACGGCGAGGTCTTCCGGCCGCACCTCCGGGTTGGCGGCGATCAGGGCGTCGACCGCCTCGGTCAGTTCTGCGAGCGTGTCGTCGGGCAGACGCGCCAGCGGGACCACGAAGCCGCGCGCCTCGTAGCGCATCACCTCCTCGTCGGTCAGCGCCTGCCCGGCGCTGCCCAACGGCCGCGACCTCCCGTCGCGCGTCGTCGGTCGAGCATCTGCCACCAGCTGTCCCCCCACCATCGCACTATGGACGACTCGGAGCCGGTGGGCCACCGCTTTGACACGGCCCGCGTGCAGGGATGAATGCAGCAGAGTCATTGACATAACCTGCTCATCATACCAGCATGGTTTCGCCCGATCGGCAGCCGCGCCACTCTCTGCTATGGTCGGCTGAAGCCACAACAATCACCGGGTGGGGGAGGAACGATGACTGCGCAACCGCTCAGGCAGCAAGCGCGAACACGCGCCCTGAAGGTCGGGCATTTCATCGTCGAGTTCGCCACCCCCGGCATCGGCCACATGCTGAAGAACGCCGGCTGCGACTTCGTCCTGTTCGACACCGAGCACTCCGGCTTCCACCACGAAACCATCAAGTCGGCGATCCGCTACTTCGAGGCGGCCCGGTTGCCGACGATCGTGCGCGTGCCGTCCAAGGCCTATCACCACATCGCGCGCGCCGCCGACATGGGGGCCGAGGGCATCATGCTGCCGATGGTGAACGACGCCGACGAGGCGCGCGCCATTCTCGATTGCATGAAGTACGTGCCGGAGGGCCACAGGGGCGTCGCGCTGGGCATCGCACACGACGCCTATGCCGGCGGCGCGGTGATGGAGAAGCTGGCGGCGGCGAACGAGAAGCTGGCGCTGTTCTGCCAGATCGAGACCGCGGCCGGGGTCGACAACGCCGATGCGATCGCCGCTGTGGACGGCGTCGACTGTCTCTGGGTCGGTCATTTCGACCTGTCCTGCTCGCTGGGCATTCCCGGCGACTTCGGCAACCAGAAGTTCCAGGCCGCCATCGACACGGTCGCCGCCGCCTGCAAGGCGCACGGCAAGGCGCTCGGCCGGCTGGTGCCGGACGCCGCGACCGCCGCCGACTACAACGCCAGGGGGTTCGACTTCATCTGCTACTCGGGCGACGTCTGGGTCTACCAGGCGGCGGTCAAGGCCGGGGTCGACGGGGTGAGGGAGGCCTGCGCGGCCACCCGCCCGTGAGCGCCCTTTGCCCCGCGCCGTGCCCATCACCGGAGCTGACCTGACATGGCGAAATTCCGCGTTGCGCTCAGCAGCGATTTCCGACGGGCCGACGGCTCGCCGACCTATCCCGATTTCGATACCGGCCCTCTGACCGGCCACCCCGACATCGAGGTCGGCTATGTCGAGGCGGTGGACGGGGCAATGCCGGCGGCAGGGCTCGCCGGCTACGACGCGCTGATCCTGCTGGTGCCCAGGTTCACCGCCGCCAGCGTGCCGGCGGACGGGCGGCTGGCGCTGGTCGCCCGTTTCGGCGTCGGCTACGACAGCGTCGACGTCGCGGCCTGCACCGCCGCCGACATCGCGCTGGCGATCACCCCCGACGGGGTCCGCCGGCCGGTCGCGGTCTCGATCCTCACCTTCGTGCTGGCCTTGAGCCAGAAGCTGCTGACCAAGGACAGGCTCGCGCGCCAGGGGCCCGAAGGCTGGGCGAAGCGGTCCGACCACATGGGCACCGGACTGATCGGCAAGACCTTCGGCTCGCTGGGCATCGGCAACATCGGCGCCGAGGCTTACCGGCTGGCCGCGCCCTTCGGCATGACCTTCATCGCCCACGATCCCTATGCCGACAAGGCGGTCGCGGCCGAACTGGGGATCCGGCTGGTGTCGCTGGAGGACCTGTTCCGCCAGTCCGACTTCCTCTCGGTCAGCTGCCCGCTCAACGAGCAGACCCGCGGCATCGTCAATGCCGAGCGCCTCGCGCTGATGAAGCCGACAGCCTATCTGATCAACACCTCGCGCGGGCCGACGGTCGACCAGAACGCGTTGTACCAGGCGCTGCGCGACGGCATCATCGCCGGCGCCGGGCTCGACGTGTTCCACACCGAGCCGACGCCGGCCGGCGAACCGATCATGGAACTGGACAACGTCATCGTCGCTCCGCACTCGCTGTGCTGGACCGACCAGTGCTTCGCCGGCATCGGCGCCGCCGATGTGGCGGCGACGCTGTCGGTCATGCGCGGGGAGGTGCCGCGCGGCCTGGTCAACCGCGAGGTCGCCGACCGGCCGGGCTGGCAGGCGAAGCTCGCGCGGTTCCGGGAGCAGCCGGGGCGCTGAGACTCGACGGGCCGCAACGCACGGGCCGTCGCACTTGGGGAGGGAATGGACATGCGTAGACGAGACTTCCTGGTCACCGCGTCGGCGCTCGCCGGCGTTTCCGCCATCGGCCTTCCGCGCCTGGCGCGCGCCCAGGCCGCGCAGACCGCGGTCGAGGCCGCAAAGCAATATGCCGGCACCGAAATCAGCATCGTGTGGGAAGCCGGCCTGCAGGCGCTCGACCCGCTGAACTTCTCCGGCCCGATGTGGGAGGAGGCGACCGGGATCAAGGTCAATGTGATCGAGGTGCCGACCGCCGAGATGTTCACCAAGATCCTGCAGGAGCACCGGGCGGGCACCGGCGCCTATGACGCGCTCAACGTGATTCCGTCGTGGATGCCCGACCTGGTCCGCGCCGGCGCTCTCGAGAACCTCGACTCCTACGTCGACAGATACGGGTTCCGCGACGAGCTGCAGCTGATCGCGCCGGTCTACCGCGACAATCAGATGATGGTCGACGGCAGCATCTACGGGTTCCCGGACGACGGCGACGTGTTCGTCATGTACTACCGCAAGGACGTGCTGGGCGATCCGGAGATCCAGGCCGCGTTCAAGGAGCGCCACGGCTACGACCTGCCGGTACCGCCCACCACCTGGAAGGAGTTCGGCGAGGTCGGCGCGTTCATCTCCGAGCATGCCGGCAACAAGCCCTATGGCGCCGCCTTCTTCCGCGACGCGCCCTATGCCCAGTTCATGTTCCAGGAGCGGTTCCGCAACGAAGGCGGACGGTTCTTCGACGCCGACACCATGCAGGCGACGATCAACTCGCCTGCCGGCGTCAAGGTGTTCACCGACTGGCTGGAGGAGAACAAGTGGATGCCGGCCGGCGTCCAGACCTGGGGCTTCGTCGAGAACCTGGCCGCCTTCCTGCAAGGCGACACCGCGATGACGATCTCCTGGCCGCCCTACGGCCGCTGGGCCGCCGGCTACGGCACCGACGAGGAAGCGCTGTCCTGGGTGCCGCGTTCACAGATCGCCGGCAAGGTCGGCTACGCGATGCCCCCGGGCGGCCATCCGCAACTCGCGGCCGGCTTCGCGCTTTCGGTCTCGGCCTCGTCCCGCAACAAGGAGGCGGCCTACCTGTTCATCCAGTGGCTGAACTCCGAGGAGATCAGCCTGCAACGGGTGCAGCTGCCGACCGCGCTGCGTGACCCGTTCCGCGACAGCCACTTCACCTCCGAGGAGTATATGAGCCGCTGGCCGGAGGCGCCGGAATATCTCGAAGCGCTGAACGAGGGCGCGGTCAACGGGCTGCTCGACCTGTCGATCATCCAGACCGACCGCTACGAGGAGGCGTTGCGCCAGGGCGTTTCGCGGCTGTGGGCCGGAGAAGATCCGCAGGCGATCCTCGACGACGTCGCCGCGCAATGGGACGCGATCACCGAGCGGATCGGCGTCGACGCGCAGAAGGCGGCCTATGACGCCTGGGCTGCCAACGCCGCCGCCTACCCGGCGTAGCGCAGGACCCTAGGGCCGGCCGCAGCCCGTTCGTGCCGGGCGCGGCCGGCCGCTCTCGTGGAGATCGGCTCAATCGGATGAACCGGGGAACGAGGCGCCAGACAGCGGCGGAGGGCGGGCGCATGCCGGCGGCCCAGGTCGCGCCGTTCGCCGACCGCAATTTCAAGTATCTGATGATCGGTCCGGCGGTGACCGTGATCCTGCTCATCGGCCTGTTCCCGGTGATCTACACGCTGATGATCAGCATGCAGAACCTGACGATGATGGACGAGGACACCTCGTTCCATGGGCTGGTCCACTACGGGTCGCTGTTCAGCGACTCCCGCTTCTGGCAGTCGATCGGCCACACCCTGATCTTCGTCGCCGTGGCCCTTCCGGCCGAACTGCTGCTCGGCCTCGCGCTCGCCTACCTGTTCCTGGACCGGCTGCCGGGCAAGCAGATCTTCGTCGCCCTGCTCGTGCTGCCGGTCGTCGTCTCGCCGGTGATCGCCGGCGCCACCTGGCGGCTTCTGTTCGACCAGCGCTACGGGCCGATAAACCAGATGATCGGCTGGATCACCGGCGAGGAGCGGACCATCCTCTGGCTGCTCGACCCGTCTCTGGTCTATCCGGCCATCCTGATCGCCGAGATCTGGCAATGGACGCCGTTCATGTTCCTGCTGCTGCTGGCCGCACTGTCCAATGTCGACCAGAGCCAGCTCGAGGCGGCGGAGATCGACGGCGCCCGCTTCGCGCGCAAATTTTTCCGCATCGTGCTGCCGGCGATCTGGCCGGTGATGGCGATCGCCGTGCTGATCCGCGGGCTTGACCTGTTCCGCCTGTTCGACGTGGTGTGGGCGCTGACCAGGGGCGGCCCCGGGACCATGACCGAGACCTTCTCGATCTACGCCTATGTCCAGGGTTTCCAGCAGTTCGAGACCAGCTATACCGCGGCGATGGCGCTGGTGGTGATCGTCCTGCTCGCCGCGTCGGTCACCCTGGTCCTGCGGCGGATGGAGATCGACCGATGAGATCGGCCCGCACCCTGAAGCTGGCCCTTCGCTTCCTGGCGGCGATCCTGGTCACCATCGTCTTCCTGTTCCCGATCTACTGGCTGACGATCATCTCCTTCAAGACGCCGGACGAGATCTTCTCCTATCCCCCGGTCTGGTGGCCCGAGCAGATCCAGTTCGCCAACTACGCCGTGCTGTT
Organism: Alphaproteobacteria bacterium; assembly: GCA_050329975.1. Taxonomy (GTDB): domain Bacteria; phylum Pseudomonadota; class Alphaproteobacteria; order CALKHQ01; family CALKHQ01; genus CALKHQ01. The sequence continues at coordinate 15,768 of JBHJOG010000238.1, forward strand.
CAAGGACGGCGACGTCGTCACCATCTGGAACAGCCTGGTCATCGCCACGGTTTCCACCGTATGCGCCATGGTGCTCGGTACCATGTGCGCCTATTCGATCGCGCGCTTCCGCACCGGCGGCAACCTGTTCTCCGACTGGCTGCTGTCGAACCGGATGATCCCGCCGATCGTGATCGTGTTCCCGGTGTTCCTGCTGTTCGTCCAGGTCGGGCTGGTCGACACGTTCGCCGGCCTGATCCTGCTCTACACCGCGTTCAACCTGCCGTACGTGGTCTGGATGATGCGCGGCTACATCCAGGACATCCCGCTGGAGCTGGAGGAGTCGGCGATGGTCGACGGCTGCACCCGCTGGCAGGTGTTCGTGCGCGTGGTCTGGCCGATGGCGCGCGGCGGGCTGTTCGCGACCGCGGTCTTCACCTTCGTCTTCGCATGGAACGAGTTCATCTTCGCGCTGGTGCTGACCCGCAACGAGGTCACCACCTTCCCGGTCCAGGTGACGCATTATTTCGGCGGCCAGTCGAACTTCTGGGCGAAGATCGCGGCGATGAGCGTGCTGGGAACGATTCCGATCTTCATCGCCGTCACGGTGATGCAGCGTTTCCTGGTCCGCGGCATCTCGCTTGGCGCAGTGAAGGGGTAGGGCTTGGCTGAGCTTGCAATCCACGGCCTGAGGAAGTCCTACGGCAAGGTCGAGGCGCTGAAGGGCATCGACCTGCAGATCGCCGAGGGCGAATTCTGCGTCTTCGTCGGGCCGTCCGGCTGCGGCAAGTCGACCCTGCTGCGCAGCATCGCCGGACTGGAAGAGATCGACGCCGGCGCCATCCATATCGGCAGCCGCAAGGTCAACCACCTGCGCCCGCGCGACCGCAACATCGCGATGGTGTTCCAGAACTACGCGCTCTACCCCTATCTCACCGTGTTCGAGAACATCGCCTTCGGGCTGCGCGCCCGGCGGGTCCCCGACGCCGAGGTCCGGCGCAAGGTGAACGCGGCTGCCGAGCTGCTCGGCATCACCGAACTCCTCCAACGCAAACCGCGCCAGCTGTCCGGTGGCCAGCGCCAGCGGGTCGCCATCGGGCGCGCCATCGTGCGCGAGGCCGACGTGTTCCTGTTCGACGAGCCGCTGTCCAACCTCGACGCCCAGCTGCGCGACGAGATGCGGGTCGAGATCAAGCGGCTGCATTCCGAGATCGGGAAGACGATGGTCTACGTCACCCACGACCAGATCGAGGCGATGACGCTCGCCGATCGCATCGTGCTGATGAACGGCGGCGAGATCGAGCAGCAGGGGGCGCCGCTGGATCTGTTCGAGCGTCCGGTCAGCCGGTTCGTCGCCGCCTTTCTCGGCTCGCCGCAGATGAACTTCCTGCCGGTCGCGATCGCCCGCGACGGCGGCCGGCCGCTGGTCCGAATCGACGCCTCGGCGGCGCTGCCGCTCGCCGGCCGCGCCGCCGAGGCGCAGCTTCCCGCCGACGGCACGCCGATGACCCTTGGCATCCGCCCGGAACACATTGCGCGCGCCCATGAGGGGAGCGCGCCGCGCCCGGGGCAGGCGCCGGTGGAGGTGGAGATCGACCTGGTCCAGCCCACCGGCAGCCGCCTCTACGCCACCTTCAAGCTCGCGAGCGTCGAAGTCACCGCCGAACTCGCCGCCCACGACGTCCAGCGTCCGGGCGAGCGGATGACCATGTGGTTTGACATGGCCCGCGCGATCGTGATCGATCCGCAGTCCGGGCGCGTCGTCGGCTGAGCGGATGCGAAGCCTGACAGCCCTTGGGCGGCAGTACGTCCAGTAGACCTCCCAGTAGACGCCGAGGACGCATCATGGCCACCACTCCCTCCCGCGAGATCATCTATTTCGGCACCGAGGAGCCGGTCCCCCCGGCAACGACCGTGCGCGCCGGCCCGGTTTCCGCCCGCTTCGACGGCGGCAACCTGCGCTATCTCATGGTCGGCGACGTCGAGATCCTGCGCGCCGTGCAGTTCATCGTCCGCGACCGCAACTGGGGAACCTACGCGCCGCGGATCGACAACCTGTCGATCGAGCAGCCGGAAGCCGGCTTCCGCATCAGCTTCGAGGCGGTCTGCGCCGATGCCGACCAGCGCCTGTCCTACACCGCGCTGATCGAGGGCCGGCCGGACCGGATTTCGTTTCGCGTCCGGGCCCGGCCGGAGACACCCTTCGTCACCAACCGGACCGGCTTCGTCGTGCTGCACGGCGTCGAGGGGGTCTCGGGCGCCCCGGTGCGGGTGACCCACACCGACGGCCGCACCGAGGACTCGCGGTTCCCCGAGCTGATCGACCCGATGCAGCCCTTCATGGACATCCGCACGCTCGCCCACGAGCCGGTGCCGGGGCTGAAGGTGGCCGTCACCATGACCGGCGACTCCTATGAGATGGAGGACCAGCGCAACTGGTCCGACGCGTCCTACAAGACCTACATTCGACCACTGGCCGAACCCTGGCCCTACGACCTGACCGCCGGCGAGGAGATGGAGCAGTCGGTCGAGGTGGAGATCGCGGGTGCCGCGGCCACGACGCCCGGCGGTCCAGCCGGAGCCTCTGCGATCGGAGTCGTGCTGGACACCGGCGCCGCGCGCCAGCTCCCGCGCCTCGGGCTGGCTGTCGCGCCGGACGACATCGCCGGTGCGCTGGCCCACCGCGCCCTGGTGCGCGCGATCGGCCCCGACCACCTGGTGGCGCATGTCGACCTGCGAACCGGACCGGACGCCGAACTAATCCGAAGCTATGGGAGACTATGCGCGGCGGTCGGCGCCCGGCTGGTGCTGGAATGCGTGCTGCCGTGCCTCGACCCGGATGGCGATCCGACGGCGGACCTCCTTGTGCTGCAACAGGACGTCGAACGGCTGCGCGCCCTGGTGTCCGAGGCCGGCGTCTCGCCCGACCTTCTGGTTGCCGTGCCCGCCTGCGACCTGAAGTCCACTCTGCCGGGCAGCGTGTTCCCCGCCTGCCCGGACGAAGAGGAGATCAGCCGGGTGCTCGGAACCGCCTTTCCCGACGTCCCGCTCGGCGGCGGCATGCTCACCTACTTCACCGAGCTCAACCGAAAGCGGCCGCCAACAGCGCCGTTCGACTTCATCACCCACACCACCTGCCCGATCGTCCATGCCGGCGACGATCTGTCGGTGATGGAGTCCCTGCAGGCGCTGCCCTCGGTCATGAAGTCGACCCTGGCGATCGCCGGCGGGCTGCCCTACCGGATCGGTCCGACTGCCATCGGCATGCGGATGAACGCCTACGGCGCCCGGACCGCCGACAATCCGCATGGCGGCCGGATTGCGATGGCCCGTATCGATCCGCGCCAGCGCGGGCTGATCGCCGCCGCCTGGGCGGTCGGCTACTACGCCCATGCGCTGGCTTTTGGGGTGGAGGCGGTGTGCCTGAACGCGCCGACCGGCGCGTTCGGCGCCATCCACACCCGGGAAGGCTGGCCGCAGCCCTGGTTCGACGAGGCGGCGGACGGCGCCCGGGTCTACCCGGTATTCCACGCCCTCGCCGGCATCGGGGCCGCCGTCGGCAGCGCGATCCCGGTGACGACGGAGGCGCCGTCCCGACTGCTTGGCTTCGCCGCACTGCGCACCGAGGGTGGATTCGACCTCTGGCTGGCAAACCTGACCGGGGAGGAGCAGCGTGCGGACCTCGACGCGGTCGGCACCGCCGGGAGCATGGCGGTGATCGACGAGACAACCTTCACTGCGCTCTGCACCGATCCTGCCGGCTTCGATGGCCTCGCTGCACCGGTCGACGGGCGGGAGATCAGCCTGCGTCCCTACGCGACCGCCCGGATCCGCGTCCCCGGCTGACGGGCCCCCTGGCTTACGCCGCGGCCTCGAACAGCGGGCCGCGGGCAGCGCCGCAGCCGAGGCTGGCCAGCAGGGCGGCATGGGCAGGCTCCGCGATCTCCTCCGCGGCCACCTGCAGGCCGCGCTCATGCGCCCAGGCGATGGCGGCCGCCAGCCGGACCCGCGCCGGCGCCGCGTGGCGGGCGTCGGCGGTCAGCGCCGGATCGAAGCTGAGCCGGCTCAGCGGCAGGCGCGCGACCAGCGCCTCGGGACAGCGTCCCCTGCCGAACCGGCCGATCGCGACCTCGATGCCGCGGCTGATGGCGGCGTCGCAGAACTGGATCGCGGCTTCCGGATCGCGGGCAATCGCCGCTTCGTCCAGCTCGATCACCAGCACCGTGACCGGCCGCGACTCCTCGAGCGTCAGCTTCAGCGCCTGCGCCGCCTCGATCGACGGCAGCCGGTCCACGGCGAGGACCAGGATCGGCGGCTCGGGCCGATCCGCCCCGGGTCGGCGACGCGCGTCGAGAGCCGCGATGAGGGCGGCGCCGTCCGGCACCTCGACGCAGCGCGCCACCGTGGCCGCCGGCACCCGGGTGTCGAGCGCCCATTCCTCGCCCAGGAGGATCGCGTCGCCGGCACCTGCGACAGGGTCGCTGCGCGTCGGCGCGCTCATCGTCACCCGACGCACCAGCCGCGAGCGGGCAAGCGCGATCAGGTCGGACGGATGACTGGTCCCGTCGCCGAGCGTCACGGCGAAAGACGCGGCAGCGCCCAGCGGCACCTCCGCCGGGATCCCGTCGAGCGCAGCGCGCAGGTTGCCGACGATGCTGTCGACCGCCACCTGGACCGTGGCGTCGTCGCCGCGCACCGGTTCGACGATCACCGCCAGCGTCTCACGATCAAGATGGGCGACGGTATCAGCCGGTCGCACGGCCTCCTCCAGCTGGCGTGCGATCGACCGCAGCAGCGCTCGGTCGACGGCAGGATCGGCCAGCGCGTCCAGCGCGACCAGTAGCAGGGCAAAGCGGTGGGTGACTGTCCGCTGGCTGCGCTCGACCGCCTGCTGCAGCCGGTCGAGCAGCAGCGGTTGCTGCGGCAGCCGCGTCGTGGCGTGGTAGAGCCCAGCTGGATCGGCCGGCTGCTGTGCCGGCGCAGGCTCGGACCAGCGCGCGCGCAACAGCCAGCGATCCTCGCCGTCGGCATAGGCCTCGAGTTCGACCTGGCGGCCATCCTGGCGCCTTGCGTTCCAGCGCCAGCAGCCGGTGCGGCGCTGCGGCGGCCATCGCAACACCTCTTCGGACCGCAGCGCGCGGGCCGATTCGCGCAACCGGGCACCAGCCTGCCCGTGCGGCCGGGGCGAATCGAGGATCTCGAACAGGGCGCCGGCGATGGCGTCGAGCCGCCCAGCTTCATCGACCACCGCCCAGCCTTCGCCGAGCGCATCGACCGCGCGATTCAGCCAATGCCCGTCGGCGCTCCCTCCGGCATCGGCAACAGCGTGTGTGCCTGCATCCTGCATGCGTCCTGCCCTGGCCAACGGCATTGGCGTCCCTGTTGGAAGTGAGCGGCTGTTGCGGCAGCAGGTGCGGCCGGAGTTATCCCCTCTGCCGAGAACGCTGCCGCCTCGACACCGTTCCAATCAGGCTCCCAGAAAATAGTCACGATCCCCTTTACGGCCAAAGCTTATCCGGAGGCTTTACGTTGCGATTGTTTCGGATTTGTATGGAATGATCGAAGACCACGCCATGAATCCTTCACGATCCCTGTTCAGCACCCTCGGGCGCCGTGAATCCCCGCGTCACGCCGCGCGGATTTCCGCGACGATCGCGTCGGCCGCAGCCGTGGTGTCGGCGCTGCCGCCCAGGTCCGGGGTACGCGGTCCCCCCTGCCCGAGCACGCGCTCGATGGCGCCGACGACCAGCGACTCGGCCTCGGGGTGGCCAAGGTGGCCGAGCATCATCGCGCCCGACCAGATCTGCCCGATCGGGTTGGCGATGCCCCGCCCGGCGATGTCCGGCGCCGAGCCGTGCACCGGCTCGAACATGGATGGATGCGCGCGCTCCGGGTTCAGGTTCGCCGAGGGGGCAATGGCGATGGTGCCGGTCACGCCCGGCCCAAGGTCGGACAGGATGTCGCCGAACAGGTTCGACGCCACCACCACGTCGAACCAGTCCGGGTGCATCACGAAATGCGCCGTCAGGATGTCGATGTGGTACTGGCTGGTGGCGATCTGCGGGAACCGCGCCTTGGCGGCGGCGAAGCGCTCGTCCCAATAGGGCATGGTGTGGATGATGCCGTTGGACTTGGTCGCCGAGGTGACGTGCCGGCGCGGACGCCCCGCAGCCAGCCGGAAGGCGTAGTCCATCGCCCGGTCGACGCCGCGGCGGGTGAACACGGTCTCCTGCACCGCCATCTCGGCCTCGGTGCCGGCGTAGAGCCGGCCGCCGATCTCCGAATACTCGCCCTCGACGTTCTCGCGCACGATCATCATGTCGATGTCGCCGGGCTTGCGGTCGCGCACCGGCGGCGTCACCCCGGGCAGCAGGCGCACCGGGCGCAGGTTGATGTACTGGTCGAACCGGCGGCGGATCGGGATCAGCAGCCCCCACAGCGACACATGGTCCGGGACGCCGGGAAAGCCGACGGCGCCGAGGAAGATCGCGTCGAATCCGGCCAGCCGGTCGAGCCCGTCCGCCGGCATCATCCGGCCGGTCTGCCGGTAGGTCTCGCAGCTCCAGTCGAAGGCCGTCCATTCCACCTGCGCGCCGACTGCGGCGCACGCCGCCTCGACCGCCCGCTGCCCCGGCGGCATCACCTCCTTGCCGATGCCGTCCCCGGCGATGACCGCGATCCGATGGGCGGACATGCGCTTCCTCCCGTGCCGTTTGCCGCGCACGGTAGCGGTCATCGCCTGCACGCGCCATGGCGAACTGGCGATGGGCACTTGCGCGGGTTAAGGGAAATTTGTCGCGCTGGCGGCAGCGCAGGCGCGACCACCGAGGCCGATCGCGCAGCCGGGGCCGGCAGGGGCTTCGCTGCCGTTGCCTCGGAGGCGAAGAGCCTCGCCAGCCGGCGTGTCGGCACAGAGCCCGGCGTGACGCGCGGGGGATATGGCGGGTGCCGCCGACGCGCGGGAATGCGGCCCTTCCCCGCCCAATCCGGCGTTTACAGGCTCGGGGCGAGGTGCTAGGTTCCGCGCGCTTTTTTGGGGGGCGTCTGGCACGTCTCGCAATCCTCAATCCCCTACAGACGACGCGCGGCGGGCAAGGGCGGCGATGAAGATTATTGCTGGCAACTCGAACCGTCCGCTGGCGGACGCGGTGTCTGCCGCGCTCAACATCCCGATCACCCGCGCCAGCATCCGGCGCTTCTCCGACATGGAGATCTTCGTCGAGGTGCATGACAACATGCGCGGCGAGGACGTGTTCGTCATCCAGTCGACCTCCTATCCGGCCAATGACAACCTGATGGAACTGCTGGTGGTGCTCGACGCGCTGAAGCGTTCGTCCGCTCGCCGGGTGACGGCCGTGATGCCCTATTACGGCTATGCCCGGCAGGACCGGAAGTCCGGCCCGCGCACCCCGATCTCGGCCAAGCTGGTCGCCGACCTGATCTCGGTCGCCGGCGCCGACCGGGTGCTGACGCTCGAGCTGCACGCCGGTCAGATTCAGGGATTCTTCAACGTGCCGGTCGACAACCTGTTCAGCGGCCCGGTATTCACCAAGGACATCGCCGAGCAGTTCGGCCGCGACGACCTGATGATCGTCTCGCCCGACGTCGGCGGCGTGGTGCGCGCCCGCGGCATCGCGCGACGGCTTGACGTCGACCTGGCAATCATCGATAAGCGCCGCGAGCGGGCCGGCGTCTCGGAGGTGATGAACATCATCGGCGAGGTCGAGGGCCGCACCTGCATTCTGGTCGACGACATCGTCGACACCGCCGGGACGCTGTGCAACGCCGCCGCCGCGCTGATGGAAGCAGGCGCGAAGCGGGTCGCCGCCTATGTGTCGCACGGTGTGCTGTCGGGCGGCGCGGTTGCGCGCGTCGCCGCCTCGCCGCTGGAGCAGCTGGTGCTGACCGACAGCATCCAGGCGACGGAGGCGGTGCGGGTGGCGGGCAACATCCGGCAGTTGTCGGTGGCGCCCCTGATCGCCGAGGCGACGCGGCGGATCAGCGAGGAGCGCTCGGTCTCCAGCCTCTTCGACTAGGCGGGGCCCGGGCGGACGGAGTTGGATTTGGCGCGGACGGCCTGGCAGGCCGGGCCGGCGCTTTGACGTTGGAGGACGCGACGATGAGTGAAGTGAGCACGCTGCCGGTGCAGGGCCGCGAGCGCAGCGGCAAGGGTGGGGCGCGCGCTGCCCGGCGCGCAGGGCTCGTGCCGGGCATCGTCTACGGTGCCGGCGAGGCGCCGACGATGGTGGCGATGGAGACGCGCGTGCTGATGAAGGAGCTGCGCAACCCGGGCTACTATTCGCACATCCGCCAGATCGAGCTGGACGGCAGCGCGGTGCGCGTGCTGCCCCGCGAGGTGCAGTTCCACCCGGTCACCGATGTCGCCACCCATTTCGACCTGCAGCGGGTTTCGGCCGACGCGACGATCGCCGTCGCGGTGCCGGTGCGGTTCCTCAACGAGGAGCTGTCCCCGGGCCTGAAGCAGGGCGGGGTGCTCAACGTGGTGCGCCACGAGGTGGAGCTGATGTGCCCGGTCGACGCAATCCCCGAGCACGTCGAGATCGACCTGCAGGGGTTCTCGATCGGCGATTCGATCCATTTCAGCCAGGTGGTCGACTCCGCCAGCCTGCGGCCGACGATCACCGACCGCGACTTCACCGTCGCCACCATCGCGCCGCCGACTGTCGCCAGGGCGGCAACCGATGAGGCGGAAGAGGAAGCGGACGAGGAGTGACGTTCGCCTCGTCCGCGCCGCGGACGGGATCGCGAGTGCGATAGGCCGCCATGAAGCTGTTCGTCGGACTGGGCAATCCGGGCGCGGACTATGCCCGCAACCGGCACAATGTCGGCTTCATGGCGATCGAGGCGGTCGCCGCCCGGCATGGCTTCTCCCCCTGGCGCAAGCGCTTTCAGGGGCTGGTGGCCGAGGGTTCGCTCGACGGTGAGAAGATCGTCGCGCTGAAGCCGCAGACCTACATGAACAACTCCGGGCGCGCGGTCGGCGAGGCGGTGCGCTTCTTCAAGCTGGAGCCCTCGGCGGTCCACGTCTTCTACGACGAGCTCGACCTCGTGCCCGGCAAGCTCAGGGTCAAACAGGGCGGCGGGGCCGGCGGCCACAACGGGATCCGCGACATCACCGCCCAGATCGGGGCGGAGTTCTGGCGGGTGCGCATCGGCATCGGGCACCCAGGCCACAAGGACGCCGTCCTCGGCCACGTGCTGAACGACTTCGCCAAGGTCGACCGGGAGTGGGTCGTAGCCATGCTCGACGCCATCGCCGAGGCCGCGCCCCTGCTGGCCAAGGGCGATCCGAACGCCTTCATGAGCAAGGTCGACGTGCTGACCCGCCCGGCCAGGGACCCGGCACCCCCCAACGCGTCTCCCAGGCCGCAGGCCGGACGCAACGCACCGGAAGCGGCCACCCCGGAGACGCCGCCCCAGTCCACGCCGCCGCCGCTGGCGGGCGAGCCCGAGAAGACCGCGACGAAGCCGATGGGCGCGCTGCAGGCAGCACTCGCTCGCGCCCTCGGGCGTAAGCCCTGACAACAGACCTCTTCACGGAGGGCGGCCCAATGCGCCGCCCGCAGCAACGGACACCGGATCATGGGCTTCAAATGCGGCATCGTCGGCCTGCCGAATGTGGGCAAGTCGACCCTGTTCAATGCGCTGACCGCGACCGCCGCGGCGGAAGCCGCCAACTACCCGTTCTGCACCATCGAGCCGAATGTGGGCCGGGTGGCCGTGCCGGACACGAGGCTGAACCGGATTTCCACCCTGGCGAAGTCGGCGAAGACCGTTCCGACCCAGATCGAGTTCGTCGACATCGCAGGGCTGGTCCGCGGCGCCAGCAAGGGCGAAGGACTCGGCAACCAGTTCCTCGCCAACATCCGCGAGGTCGACGCCATCGCCCATGTGGTCCGCTGCTTCGAGGACGACAACGTGACCCATGTCGAGGGACGGATCGATCCGGTCGGGGACGTGGAGACGGTGGAGACCGAACTGATGCTCGCCGACCTGGAGAGCCTCGAGCGGCGGATCAGTGCGGCCGAGAAGCGGGCCAAGGGTGCCGACAAGGAGGCGAAGGCCGAGCTGCCGGTGATGCAGCGCGCGCTCGCCGCCCTCGAGAAAGGCGAACCCGCGCGCTCGATCGAGGCCGGGCTCGCACCCGAGGGCAGGCTCATCTTCAGGCGGCTGCAGCTGCTGACCGGCAAGCCGGTGCTCTACGTCTGCAACGTCGACGAGGCGTCGGCCGCCCAAGGCAACGCGCACAGCGCCCGGCTGGCGGCGATGGCGGCCGCAAGAGGAGCGGAATCGGTGGTGATCTCGGCCGCGATCGAATCCGAGCTTGCCACCCTCGATCCCGCTGACAAGCAGCTCTTCCTCGCCGAGATGGGCCTGGAGGAGCCGGGGCTCAACCGCTTCATCCGCACCGGCTACCGGCTGCTGGGGCTGATCACCTTCTTCACTGCCGGCCCGAAGGAGTCCCGCGCCTGGACCGTGCCCGCCGGCGCCAAGGCGCCTGCCGCCGCCGGCACCATCCACGGCGACTTCGAGCGCGGCTTCATCTGCGCCGAGACCATCGGCTATGACGACTTCGTGACCGCCGGCGGGGAGGCCGCCGCCAAGGAAGCCGGCCGCATGCGCCAGGAGGGCAAGGACTACCTGGTCCGCGACGGCGATGTGATGCTGTTCCGCTTCAACGTGTAGCCGTCTGTCCGATCGAGCTGGCATGCCGCTTGCTCCCTCGGGCCAAGCACGCGATGCTCAACAAAGGTCACAGGGAGAGCTGCACAATGAACTTGCGGGCATGGTATGGCCTGACGGCCGGCGCGGTCGCGCTGGTCGCGGGGGCCGCGACGGCACGGGCCGAAGTCGACATCAACTTCACGCTCGACTGGAAGTTCCAGGGGCCGACGGCGGCCTTTCTGGTCGCCGTCGACGAGGGATATTTCGCCGAGGAGGGGCTGAATGTCAGCGTCGATGCCGGCAACGGCTCAGCCGGCGCGGTGACGCGGGTCGCCAGCGGCGCCTACCAGCTGGGCATGGCCGACATCAATTCCCTGGTGACTTTCCTGGTCGAGAATCCCGGCCAGGACATCCGGGCGGTCTACATGATCTACGACTCGCCGCCGTTCAGCGTCTTCACCCTCACCAGTAGCGGAATCGAATCGCCAGCCGACATGGCCGGCCGCACGCTGGGCGCACCTGTGTTCGATGCGTCGTACCAGCTGTTCCCCGCCTTTGCCCACGAAACAGGCATCGACGAGGCGGCGGTCGAGCGGATCAACATGGACGTTCCCCTGCGCGAGACGATGCTGGTCACCGGCGAGGTCGACATGATCTCCGGCCACTACTTCTCCTCGATGCTCGACCTGAAGGCCAAGGGCGTCGCCGAGGAGGACATCCGCTATTTCCTCTATGCCGACTATGGCATGGATTTCTACGGCAACGCGGTGATCGCCTCGGGCGACTTCATCGCCGAGCACCCGGAGGCGGTGGCGGCGTTCAACCGAGCGCTCGCCCGCGGCTGGGCGACGGTGATCGCCGATCCCGACAGCGCGATCGAGTCGGTGCTCGCCCGCGACCCGCTGGTGGACGCCGAGCTGGAGCTCGAGCGGCTGCATCTGGCGCTCGGGACCAACGTGATGACGCCCTACGTGATGGAGAACGGCATGGGCGACATCGTGGCGGAGCGGATGGAAAGCGCCATCGACCAGCTTGCCATCGCCTACGGCTTCACGGAGACGCCGACCGTCGACGACGTGTGGACCGACGCGTTCCTGCCGGACCTGGAGTTGCGCACGTTGGCCAAGTAGCATGCCGGCCGGCTTCGCCGTCGAACCCGATCGAGGGCCACGGACCGAGCCCGCCTGATGGCGTTTCTCGAGGTGAACAACGTGTCGCTGGCCTATGACGGCGGCGGCACGCTGGCCTTGCAGGATTGCAGCCTGCAGGTCGAACGGGGCGATTTCGTCGCCCTGGTCGGCCCCAGCGGGTGCGGCAAGTCCTCGCTGCTGAAGGTCGTCTCGGGCCTGCATCCGGTGACCGGCGGCTCCGCCCATCTCGACGGGAAACCGATCCGCGGACCGCAGCACGGCGTCGGCATGGCCTTCCAGAACGCGACGCTGCTGCCGTGGCGGACGACGCTGGCCAACGTCCTGCTGCCGCTGGAGGTCAGCGACGCCCATCGCCGGACCTTCCGGTCTCGCAAGCGCCAGCACATCGCCAATGCCCTCGAACTGCTGTCGATCGTCGGGCTCGAAGAATTCGCCAACCATGCGCCCTACCAGCTCTCCGGCGGAATGCAGCAGCGTGCGTCGCTGTGCCGGGCGCTGATCCACGACCCGGACCTGCTGCTGCTCGACGAGCCCTTCGCCGCACTCGACGCATTCACCCGCGAGGAGCTGTGGGGCGTCCTGCAGGAGTTGCACGCGCGCAAGAAGTTCACCGTGGTCCTGGTCACCCACGACCTGCGCGAATCGGTCTACCTCGCGGACACGGTGCACGTGGTCAGCAAACGGCCGGGAAGGATCGTCGGCAGCCGGGCGATCGACCTGCCGCGCCCGCGCACCCTGGAGGATACATTTGCGCCCGCGTTCGTCGACATCGTCCACCAGCTGCGTGGCCAGATCAGCGACGTGCGGGCGGCATGAGCCCCAGGACAGTCAATCGAATCGCTCCCTGGGCTGCCACCGCCCTGCTGCTGGTGGTGTGGGAGGCAGCCTGCCGGATCTTTCAGGTCGACGAGTTCACCCTGCCGACGCCCAGTGCAAGCCTGTCGGCGCTGTGGCAGTACCGCGATGCGATCTGGTTCAACGCCTCCTTCACCCTCTGGGTGACGCTTGCCGGCTTCGCGGTGGCGGTCGTGTTCGGCCTGGTGCTGGGCGCGGTGACCGGCGCCTCGGCACTGGCCTATGCCGCGCTCTATCCGCTGCTGATCGGGTTCAACTCGATTCCCAAGGTCGCGATCGTGCCGGTGCTGGTGGTCTGGTTCGGTATCGGCGTGGTGCCGGCAGTGATCACCGCCTTCCTGATCTCGTTCTTCCCGATCGTGGTCAACGTCGCGACCGGGCTGGCGACCCTGGAGCCGGAGCTGCGCGACGTGCTGCGCTCGCTCGGCGCGCGCCGGATCGACATCCTGCTGAAGGTCGGCCTGCCGCGCGCCATGCCGTATTTCTTCGCCTCGCTGAAGATCGCGGTGACGCTCGCCTTCGTCGGCTCGGTGATCTCCGAGACCATGGCCGGCAACCGTGGCATCGGCTACCTGATGCTGTCGGCCTCGTCCCAGTTCCGGGTGCCGCTGGTCTTCGCCGGCCTGATCGTGGTCGCGGTGATGGGAGTCGGCATGTATGCGGTCTTCGCGGTGATCGAGCGCCGGATGACCGGCTGGGCCTATCGCAGCGGCGGCGGGCCGGGCTAGGCCAGCTGCGTCAGCCGTTGGCCTGGGCCGGCGCCTCTTCATCGGGGGCCGCCGCCTCCACCTCCTCAGTGTCCGCGGCATCCACCGGCGCGATGTCGGCGAACAGCGCCTCCCACTCGGCGGCCGCGGTGTCCCAGCTGCGGCGGCCGGCGGTCATCCGGGCCTGGGCGCTCATCCGGCGGAACTCGCTGTCGTTGTTGAGCAGCTTCAGCACCGCGGTGGCGAAGGCGCCCTCGTCGTCGGTGACCACGCCGGACTGGCCGTCGCGCACCCGCTCGACCGCGGCGCCATGCGGCCGCACCACCGCCGGCAGGCCGATCGCCTGGCTCTCCGAGAGCGTGCCGGCCAGCATGTCCAGCGGGCTGCCGCTGTGCATATGTACCCGGGCGGCCCGCAGCACGCCGACCATCTCCGCATCGGGCAGCGGCGCCTTCACCTTGATGTTGCGGTGTTTCGCGGCGATCACCGCGGCGTTGATCTTGCGGTAGTCGTCGGGCGGGGTCGCCCCGTCGGCGAAAGCCTGCAGGGCAGCCGAGTAGATGTGCAGTTCGGCCTTGGGTGCGATCGGGTTGACGCCGCTGACCCACATCTGCACCAGCCAGTCGAGGCCGTGGCGGGGATCGCCGGTGACGATCGCGACCGGCGGGTCTGCGCTCTCCATCGCCTTCCGCTCCAGGAACGGCGCGGCGACGCCGGGAGTGATCACCCGCATCGGCATCTTCAGCCCGCCATCCCAGGTCTCCTCGTGATAGCGCCCCTGCAGAACGGTGGTGGCGCCGAAGGCCAGGATCCGCGCCTGGTGCGCTTCTCCCTGCAAGGTGAATCCGGGCGCGGTCGCCCACAGGATCCGCCGCGGGACCGACGACACGAAGTTCAGCGACGACGGCCGGCGGCAGGCGATCAGGGCGTCGGCGTGGATGGGCCGCTCGCCGCCGAGCGCCCGCCAGGCCACCGCCCCCACCGGCTGCGGGTCGGCGCCGTGGGTGAACACCTGCACACTGTGGTCGCGCTCGACCAGCGCCGTCGCCAGGTGCGCGACCGCCTTCTCCATCGCGCCGATCGGTCCGGCCATCGCGCGTGCGCCGTCATAGGGCTGAGAGTCGTCGACAATGATGATATGCATGGCGACTGGCTTATACGGGCCGGTTGCTGCCTTGCCAAGCAGTGCCGCG
>JBHJOG010000239.1:0-2956 GCA_050329975.1 Alphaproteobacteria bacterium
CGCCGAGAAGCGAAGCGACGCGGCTATCCAGCCGGTGCCCGCCGTCATCCACTCCTTCAGTGCTCGCCCGAGATGGCGATCAGGATCTTTCGCAGTCTCGCATCATCACTCAGCGGATATCCCGCCGCTCCACGATGCTGAGATCATAGCCCTGCAGCCCGACCACCGTGCGGTCTGAGCGGGACAGCAGGATCATCTCCCTGACCCCCAGGTCGCGCAGGATCTGCGCCCCGATACCGTAGTCGCGCAGTTCGCCGTCCACCGGCGGCGTGCCGGTGGCATGGGCGCGGATCAGCCCGGCGATCAGGTCGGTTTCGCCGTCGTTGATCAGCACCACGCAGCCGGTCCCTGCCTCGCCGATCATCCGCATCGCGCTGTGCAGGTCGCCGGCGCGACCGCTGGCGACGTCGCCCAGCACCTCCTGCAGCCCGTGCAGCGCGTGCATCCGCACCAGCACCGGGCGAGCCGGATCGATCTCTCCTTTTACGAGAGATACGTGCCGTAACCCGCTGATTGTGTTGCGATAAACTGTCAGGTTCCAGCTGCCGCCGAAGATGCTGTCCAGCGGCATCGACTGCTCGCGCGCAACCAGGCTCTCGGTCCGCTTCCGGTAGGCGATCATGTCGGCAATGGTGCCGATCTTCAGCCCGTGGAACTGGGCGAAGGGCACCAGGTCCGGCAGCCGGGCCATGGTGCCGTCGTCGTTCATGATCTCGCAGATCACGCCGGCCGGCGCGAGACCGGCCAGCCGGGCGACGTCGACCGCGGCCTCGGTATGGCCGGCGCGCTCGAGCACGCCGCCGTCGCGCGCCAGCAGCGGGAAGATATGGCCCGGGGTAACGATGTCGGCCGGGCCGCTCTTCGGGTCGATGGCGGCGGCGATGGTGCGCGCCCGGTCAGCGGCGGAGATGCCGGTGGTGACCCCGTGGCGGGCCTCGATCGAGACGGTGAAGGCGGTCGAGAGCCGCTCCCCGTTGGTTCGCTGCATCAGCGGCAGGCCCAGCGCCTCGACCTTCTGCCGGTCCATCGCCAGGCAGACCAGGCCGCGGCCGTGCTTGGCCATGAAGTTGATCACCTCGGCATTGGCCATCTCGGCCGGGATCACCAGGTCGCCCTCGTTCTCCCGGTCCTCGTCGTCGACCAGGATGAACATCCGGCCCTTGCGCGCCTCGGCGATGATCTCTTCGGCGCTGGAGATGTAGCCGTGGTTGTCGTCTGCGAGTGGCCCGGCAGAACGGTCGCTAGTACGGCTCAAAATATTGCCAGGCTGCTTCATTCCCACGTCCTCTGATCCCGTCCCGAGCGCAATATGGGGTGCGCGCTGCCGGTCGTCGACTGGCAAAAGCGGGTGCGATCGCGCGCCGATGCGGTCTATAACCCATCCGCCGCCCTTCGCGCGCGGACCAAATGGCGCGGGCGACGCGCACATGCAAGCAAGAGGAACCGATGCCAGACAGCGACGACTCCCCTGACCGCTATGACTCCACGGACCGCATCCAGGTCGGGGGACTGACTGTAGCTCGCGCCCTCGCCGACTTCGCCAACGACGAGGCCCTGCCCGGCACCGGGCTCGCACCCGCCGCGTTCTGGGCCGCCTTCGATGCGTTGATTCACGACCTGGCCCCGAAGAACCGAGCCCTGCTGGCCCAGCGCGATTCGCTGCAGGCCGAGATCGACGCCTGGCATCGCAATCGCCGCGGGCGCGCCATCGACATGGCCGAGTACAAGACCTTCCTCACCCGGATCGGCTACCTCGTACCGCCCGGCGAGGACTTCCGGATCGAGACCGCCGACACCGACGACGAGTTCGCCCGCATCGCCGGCCCGCAGCTGGTCGTGCCGGTCTCCAACGCCCGCTATGCGCTGAACGCCGCCAACGCCCGCTGGGGCAGCCTCTACGACGCGCTCTACGGCACCGACGCGATCGCGCAGGCCGACGGGGCTGAGATCGGGGCCGGCTATAACCCGGCGCGCGGCGCCAGGGTGATCGCCTGGGCCCGCGACTTCCTCGACCGCGCCGTGCCGCTGGCCGAGGGCAGCCACGCCGATGCCACCGGCTACCGCATCGCCGGCGGCCGCCTGGCGGTCGCCGTCGGCGACCGCGACGTCGGCCTCGCCGCACCCGAGAAGTTCGTCGGCTACCGCGGCAGCCCCGAGGCGCCGACAGCCATCCTGCTCCGCAACAACAACCTGCACCTCGAGATCGTGATCGACCGCAGCCACCCGATCGGCCGTGACGACCTGGCCGGGGTGGCCGACCTGGTCGTCGAGGCGGCGGTGTCGACCATCATCGACTGCGAGGATTCGGTCGCCGCCGTCGACGCCGAAGACAAGGTGCACGTCTATCGAAACTGGCTCGGCCTGATGCGCGGCGACCTCAGCGAGCGCTTCGACAAGGGCGGCCGCAGCGTCGAGCGCATCCTCAACCCGGACCGCGAGTACACCCCGCCCGATGGCAGCGGCACCCTCACCCTCCATGGGCGCAGCCTGCTGCTGGTGCGCAATGTCGGCCACTTGATGACCAATCCCGCGATCCTCGACCGCGACGGCAACGAGGTGCCGGAAGGCCTGCTCGACGCGATGTTCACCAGCATGATCGCCATGCACGACCTGAGGAAGACCGAGGGCCTGCGCAACTCGCGCACAGGCTCTGTCTACATCGTCAAGCCGAAGATGCACGGCCCCGACGAGGTCGCCTTCACAGACGAGATCTTCACCCGGGTCGAGGACGCGCTCGGGCTCCCCCGCTACACGCTGAAGGTCGGCATCATGGACGAGGAACGCCGGACCTCGGTCAACCTCAAGGCCTGCATCCGCGCCGCCCGGCACCGGGTCTGCTTCATCAACACCGGCTTCCTCGACCGCACCGGCGACGAGATCCACACCTCGATGGAGGCCGGGCCCTTTCTTCGCAAGGGCGACATCAAAAACGCGGTCTGGATCGGCGCCTACGAGA
>JBHJOG010000240.1:0-10533 GCA_050329975.1 Alphaproteobacteria bacterium
GCCTGGCCGGGGGCGTCGATGACCGCCATGTAGGTTTCGATGTCGGCCAGGGTCGCCGCGGGATGGCGCTCCTCGATCGCCCTGAAGAACTCGTCGTCATAGCCGATGCGGTCGACGAGGCCGGCGTCGCGCGCGGCCTCCGACCCCATCGGCGGCGCGTCGACGGCGGCGGCGACCGCGGCCGGCGCCAGGGCGCGGCCGTCGGCAATGCCGGCGGTGACCGTGGCCTGCATGCTGTCGACGACGCGTTGCAGCGACTCCCGGGCCGGTCCGCTGAAGCCGGCGCGGGTGAAGGTCTCGACCGCGCTCTTATATTCCTCGCGGGCGGCGAACTGCACCTCGACCTCCAGTTCGTCCAGCGTGCCGGCGACGAACGGCGCCTCCAGCGAGAGGCCGATCAGGTTCAGGTCGCCCGACGGCATCAGCCAGATCTCGGTGGCGGCGCTGGCGAGGTAGTAGTCGATGGTGCCGGGGCTCATCGCACCGAAGCTTGCGGCGTAGGCGTAGACCGGCTTGCCCGCCGCAACGACGGTTGCAACTGCGTTGCGCACGTCTCCGGCCGTCGCCAGCTCGATGCCGGAGTTGCCCAGGTTCAGCGCGACGGCGACGACCTCGGGATCGACGGCGGCATATTCGAGCGAATCCACCAGCGGGCGCACCGGCAGCCCGGGATCGCCGCCGCCGAGCATCGCCAAGCCCGGGCGGGCCCGCTCGACCACGCCTCGGTCGACGTCGACGGTCAGGACCAGCTGCCCGGCCGGCAGCGACGGCGCGCGGTCGAAGCGCGAAACGACGACCACCGCCAGCAGGGCGCCGCAGATGGCGAGGAAGCCGAACCCGGCGAAGCCCCACAGCAACATCCCACCGAGCACCCGCCAGAACCCGGCCCGGCGTCGTGGCGGCGGCGGTGACGGCGGGGGCGGGGCAGCGCCCTCCTGCCACGGCGCGGTCATGCCTGGTCTCCACTGTCGCCGCCCGGATGGCCGCATTGGGCGCGATGCCGCAGCAGGTGGTCGAGGAGCACGCAGGCCATCATCGCCTCACCCACCGGCACCGCGCGGATGCCCACGCAGGGGTCGTGCCGGCCCTTGGTCCGGATCTCCGTCTCGCTGCCGTCGCGGGCGATGGTGCGCCGCGGGGTCAGGATCGAGCTGGTCGGCTTGACCGCGAAGCGGACCACGACGGGCTGGCCGGTGGAAATGCCGCCCAGGATGCCGCCGGCGTTGTTGCTGAGGAAATGCGGGCGGCCGTCGTTGCCCGCCCGCATCTCGTCGGCATTGTCCTCGCCGCGCAGGGCGGCGGCGGCGAAACCGGTGCCGATCTCCACGCCCTTGACCGCGTTGATGCTCATCATCGCCTTGGCCAGGTCTGCGTCGAGCTTGTCGTAGATCGGTGCGCCCAGACCGGCCGGCACGCCGTCGGCCACTACCTCGATCACCGCGCCGAGCGACGAGCCCTGCTTGCGGACGAGGTCGAGCTCGTCGGCCCAGCGCGCCGCCATCCCGGCGTCCGGGCACCAGAAGGGGTTGCGCTCCACCTCCGCCCAGTCCCAGCGCGCACGGTCGATCGCCAGCGTCCCGACCTGCACCAGGGCGCCGCGGATCGCCAGGCTGTCGCCGAGCAGGACCGCGAGCGCCTTTCTGGCGATGGCGCCGGCGGCGACCCGCATCGCCGTCTCGCGCGCCGAGGACCGGCCGCCGCCCCGATAGTCGCGGATGCCGTATTTGGCCTCGTAGGTATAGTCGGCATGGCCGGGGCGGTAGCTGTCCCTGACCTCCGAATAGTCCTTCGACCGCTGGTCCTGGTTCTCGATCAGCAGCCCGATCGGGGTGCCGGTGGTCAGGCCCTCGAACACGCCCGACAGGATCTTCACCTGGTCCGGTTCCTGCCGCTGGGTGGTGAAGCGGGACTGGCCGGGCCTGCGCCGGTCGAGCCAGACCTGGATGTCAGCCTCGCTCAGCGGCACCCGCGGCGGCGTGCCGTCGACGACACAGCCGATGGCCGGACCGTGGCTCTCGCCCCAGGTGGTGAAGCGGAACAGGTGGCCGAAGCCGTTCGCCGACATCTATCTGGTCCCGTGCCCGGCGCGGCGGGTCACGCCTTGTTCATGCCCTGCAGCAGCTCGGCGACGGCGCCGGCCTGGTCGACGGAAACCATGCCGACCGTGTGGTAGCCGTTGTCGACGTGGTGCACCTCGCCGGTGACCGCAGCGCTCAGGTCGGAGAGCAGGTACAGCCCGGCCCCGCCGACCTCGTCGGTGGTCACGTTCTTGCGCAGCGGCGCATTCAGCTCGTTCCAGCGCAGGATATAGCGGAAATCGCCGATTCCGGAGGCCGCCAGCGTCTTGATCGGGCCGGCCGAGATCGCGTTGACTCGGATTCCGTCCGGGCCCAGGTCGGTCGCAAGGTAGCGCACGCTGGCCTCGAGCGCCGCCTTGGCCACGCCCATCACGTTGTAGTGCGGCATCACCCGCTCGGCGCCGTAGTAGGTCAGAGTCAGCAGGCTGCCGCCGTTCGGCATCAGCGGCCGGGCGCGGCGGCAGACGTCGGTGAACGAGAAGCAGGAGATGTCCAGGGTCCGCAGGAAGTTGGCGCGGGTCGTGTTGACGTACTCGCCCTTCAACTCTTCCTTGTCGGAATAGGCGATGGCGTGGACCAGGAAATCCAGCCGTCCCCAGTCCTCGGCCAACCGGGCGAAGGCAGCGTCGAGGCTGTCGGCGTCGGTCACGTCGCAGGGCACCAGAAACGCAGAACCAAGCTGCTCGGCCAGCGGGCGGACCCGCTTCTCCAGCGCCTCGCCCTGGTAGGTGAAGGCGACGGTCGCGCCCTGGGCGGCGACTGCCTTGGCGATCCCCCAGGCGATGGATCGATCATTGGCAACGCCCATGATCAAGCCACGTTTGCCGGCCATCAAACCCGTGTCGTTCGTCATTCAAGGCCCCTCTGTGCCCTCGGACCGGGGCGGACTGTACACATTTGCCGGCCGCGGGCAAGCAAGCACGGGCTTGCCCGATTGCCGGGAATTGGTGCTAATGGCCGAATCGCGGAGTGCATGATGACCGAGCATAGCGACGATCACGACGGCCTTGACGAGGCCCCGCGGCGCTGGTGGGGCAAGTTCCTGCTGGGTCTGCGCAATCTGGGCGTGCTGACGTGGTATGTCATCAACCGCTTTCTCGACGATGGCGGACCGTCCTCGGCGGCGTCGCTGGCTTTCACCTCGCTGCTGGCGCTGGTGCCCCTGACGGTGATGGGTCTGGCCATCGTCGCCGCTTTTCCGGTGTTCCACGACGTCCAGCTGCAGATCCAGGAGTTCGCGCTGGAGAACTTCGTGCCCGAGTTCGGCGCCGAGGTCGCAGACTACATCACCAACTTCAGCGATAATGCCGGCAGCGTCACGGCGCTCGGCGTGCTGGGGCTGGCGGTCAGCTCGGTGCTGATCGTCGTCAACATCGAGAGCGCCTTCAACCGCATCTGGCGGGCGCGCGAGTTCCGGCCCCTGTCGACCCGCATCCTCACCGGCTGGACGGTGATCACTCTGGGCCCGCTGCTGCTCGGCGCCAGCCTGTCGCTGTCGAGCAACCTGTTCAAGGGGCCGCAGATCAAGGCGCCGGACACCGGTTTCCTTGCCGAGTGGGCCACCTTCCTGCTGCCTGCCGCGCTCTCGATCGCCGGCTTTACCCTGCTGAACAAGGTGCTCCCCAACAGCACCGTGCGCTGGTGGCATGCCGCGATTGCAGGCACCCTGACCGCGATCGTCTTCGCGCTGCTGCTCGCCACCTTCACCTCCTACCTGACCAACGTCGCGCTCTACCAGACGATCTATGGCACCCTGTGGGTGATTCCGCTGATCATGCTGTGGGCCTATTTCGCCTGGACGGCGATCCTGGTCGGTGCCTGTCTCGCCGCCTCGCTCGCCGACTGGCATGTGGCGGTGGGCAAGACCGACATGGTCGAGAGCAACCCGAGCCGGCTGCTGCGCGGGGCGACCTCGGTGCTGGCGGTGCTGTCGGAGGCGGCGAGCAAGGGAAGGCCGGTGAAACGGCACCGGCTGGTCCATCGCGCCCAGCTGCTGTCTGGCGACGCCGAGCCGGTGCTGCAGCGGCTGCGCGACGCCGGCTACATCACCCGGACCGGCCGCGACAAGTGGGTGCTGAGCCGCGATCTGGGCGATGCCACTCTCTACGACCTGATGACCGACATGAAGCTGCGCATCGAGCCCAACGACCCGGCGGTGCTCAAGCGCTGGGCCGGCGACACCGGGCCCACGCTCGAACAGGCCGACACGGCTGCGGGGACGGTGCTGAAGCGGAACCTGAAGTCGATTCTGCGTCACGACCCGAACCCGGAGCCTGCCGATATCGGGTCGGGCGCCGGCCAGGTGACGCGGCTCAGGGGCTGAGCCGTCGCGACCGTCAGCGGGCGAACACCGACCGGATCAGGCGTTCCACCAGCAATTCGGTCCGACCGTCGACGTCGAACTCCGGCGCGAACTCGGATATTTCCAGCGCCAGGAAGCCCGGCTCGTGTCCGATGCCGGCGAGGGCGGCGCACAGCGCGTCCGCGTCGAGCCCGTCGGCCTCGGGAAAGGCGACACCGGGCGCCTGGGCGGGATCGATCGCGTCGAGGTCGATGCTGAGCGCGAAGCCGGCGGTGTCGGTCCTGACGATGCCCACCGCCCGGGCGAGCGCGGCTGCGATCCCTTGCGCAGCCGCCTCCATCGCGGTTGTCGCGTGGATGTCGTGGCTGGCGATGAAGCGCTGCTCGCCGGGATCGACGGACCGGATGCCGAGCATCGCGACGGCGGCGGGCGGGATCGTGCCGGGCGGCGGGGCGGGCAGCACCTCCGGCCCATGGCCGGTCACCGTGGCAACCACCATGCCATGCGCGCTTCGGGACGGCGAACTCTCCCAGCTGTTGGCGTCCGGGTGCGCGTCGATCCAGATCAGGCCGAACGGCCTGGTCGCCGGCAGGGCGGCGGCGAGTCCGGCATAGTGGCCGATGGTGCCCGAATTGTCGCCCCCGAGGGTGACCGGCAGGCGTCCAGCGGCGACCGCGGTCGTCACTGCGTCGGCGACGCGCGCGCAGTGGCTGGCAACATGATCGAGCGCCACGTCGGGCGCTACCTCGCCGGCCTCCGCGCTGTCGGGGATTTCCTCGACGAAGGCGCTCCATTCGGCCGGGATGTCGGCGGCGGCGAGGCGCTCAGCGAGGCCGTTGCGGAACAGGCGACGGGCGCCGGCAGCACCGATGCGCCGGCTCGAGCCCCAGCTGATCGCCGAGCCGACCAGTCCCAGCGGGCGATCCCCGGGGCGCGACTCCATCGACGCGCCCTATTGGGCGACGCTCACGCGCGCGGAACCCAGTCGTTGCCGGACCGGCAAGCGGTTGCGGTTTCGCTGCGCTGACGCCCGCTGATGGTCGCGGTCATGAAGAAATCGCGGCACTGCTGGCCACCGATGGTCCGGTCGTTCAGCGGCGTGATCGTTCCGACGGTGCCGCTGCCCGGGTTGCGCCAAGTGATGGTGGAGCCGATCAGCGCATTGCGCGCCGAGAGCTCGGCCTGCTGGAAATAGCGGCTGTCGTCGGGCGCCAGCTGGGCGGCGAACGCCGCACCCTTGCCCGCATCGAGTACCGAGCCGGGCGCCGCGGCCTGGGTGGTACCGGCGCCGGCATCGCCGGTGGTGCCGGGATCCGCCGAGGCGAGCTCGTCGCCGGTCTCGTCGCCAGTCTGCGGGTCGCCGTTGTCCGGATCGATGAAGCCGGAAACGATGCCGCCGCTGCCCTGCGGGCCGAGTTCGACCGGCGGCGGCGGCTCGCATGCGGCGACGGCAAGGGCGGCCGCCAGGACGGCCGGTATGGCGATGGCCTGGGGGATCGCGGCGCTGGGCATGTCGGCTACTCCTCGCAGGGTCTGTCGGGCCGGGTGGACGGGCGTCACCCTGGGGCGACTATGCGACAACGCGACCCGGCCGCAAAGCCGGGTCGCGTGTCTGTCTCACGCCGTGATTGCCGCCGACGCGCCGAGCATCGGGCTGTCGGCCGGCGTCGGAGCCGTGGCATCCACAGGGCATCCGGCACCGGGCGGCGACAGCCGCACCCGGCATCTTCAGTCGGCGAACCTTGCCGGCAACTGACTAGTTGACCGCGCTCCAGGTCCCGTTCGGGTTCTGGCAGGCGGTGCCCTTCAGCGTCTCCTGGCGGCCGTCGACGAACACCGTCTGGACGTAGTCGCGGCAATAGCGGCCGGCGACCGAGGTCGTGGCCGGCTGCGGCGTGACGTAGCCGTAGTTGCCGTTGTCAGGGTTCTGCCACGACACGGTCTGACCGGTCGGCGCCGCATAGGCCTGCTGGATGGCCTGGCTGTGCATCTGCTGGTCCTGCTGGTCCATGTAGCTGCCGATCTCGCTGCCGAGCAGGGCGCCGAGCAGGGCGCCGGCGCCGACCGCGACCAGCTGGCCGGTGCCGCTGCCGAACTGGCTGCCGAGGGCCGCGCCTGCGACGCCGCCGGCGACACCGCCGATCGTGCCGCGGGACGGGCCGGTGCAGGCCGTCGCGCCGACGGCGACGGCGACTGCGACTGCAAGGATCTTCATGCTCTTCATAGCGTATTGCCTCTCGCGTTGGGGGTGCCTCGGGGACTTCCGAACAACGTGACCGAAGTATATATCGATCCCGTCTATGGCTGAATTGTGACGGCGGATCCCGACATTACGTTCGGATTTTGGCCGACGGTGCGCCATGTCACAACAGATATGTTCGGCGGCCACCCTCAGTGACCAGCGTCATGACCTGGGAATTCCCCAATGAATGCCACATCGGACGACGTCCGGCCGTTTCAAGAGCCGTTCGACCGAACGGCCGGCTGGCTGGAAGAGGCGGCAGCCCGCGAGCCGGCGGATCCGACCGCGATGTGCCTGGCCACGGTGGATCCCGACGGCCGGCCATCGGCCCGGATGGTTCTGCTCAAGGGCTTCGACCCGGCCGGGTTCGTGTTCTACACCAATCTCGAAAGCCGCAAGGGCAGCCAGCTCGCCGGCAACCCCAACTGCGCGCTCTGCTTCCACTGGAAGTCGCTGGAGCGGCAGCTGCGGATCGAGGGCGTCGCCGAGCCGGTCGCTGCAGCCGAGGCCGACGCCTATTTCGCATCGCGTCCGCGCGACAGCCGCATCGGCGCCTGGGCATCGCAGCAGTCGCGTCCGCTGCCCGACCGGTTCGCCCTGGAAAAGCAGGTGGCGCGCTTCGCGGCGAAATACGCCGTCGGGCATGTGCCGCGGCCGCCCTACTGGTCCGGATTCCGCGTCGTGCCGCAGCGGATCGAGTTCTGGCAGCAGAAGCCGTTCCGGCTGCACGACCGCGCGGTCTATCATCGGCTCTCTGCCGATTCGGGCTGGCGCCACGAGCGTCTCTTTCCCTGAACCACGTTTTCGGACAGGCCGCCGACGCTTGAACACCGAAGACCAGAGCGACGTAATCGCCTTCCTGGAGGCGCAAGCCCGCGACCGCGACCCGGCGGCCGAGCGGATCGACACCCATGGCGCCCACCTGTTCATCAGCGGCGACGAGGCCTGGAAGCTGAAGCGCGCGGTCTGGTACCCGTTCATGGACCTGAGCGATTCGGCCAAGCGCCGCGACTGCTGCGTCGCCGAGGTCGACCTCAACCGGCGAACCGCGCCCGATCTCTATCTCGGCGTCGCCGCCGTCACCCGGGATTCCGCCGGCGCGCTGGCGATCGACGGGGAGGGCACGCCCGTCGACTGGTTCGTGCGCATGCGCCGCTTCGATCAATCCGGGCTGCTGGACAGGTTGGCCGATGCCGGAGCGCTGCCGCATGACCTGATGCCGCGGCTCGCTGAGGCGATCGCCAGCTTCCATGCCGCCGCCAGGCCGCGGCCCGACCGGGGCGGCGCCGAGGCCATGCGCTGGATCGTCGACGACAACGTCGCAGAGTTCCGCGAGATGGGCGGGCTGGTCGACAGTGCGGCCGTCGAGGCGCTGGCGGCGGCGAGCGGGGAACAGCTCGGTCGGGTGGCGGCGCTGCTGGAGGCGCGGCGGGCGGCGGGCTGGGTCCGACGCTGCCACGGCGACCTGCACCTGCGCAACGTGGTGCTGATCGAGGGCCGGCCGACGCTGTTCGACTGCATCGAGTTCAGCGAGGAGATTGCCTGCGTCGACGTGCTCTACGACCTCGCGTTCATGCTGATGGACCTCTGGAAACGGGGGCTCGCCGGTCACGCCAATTCACTGTTCAATGCCTATCTGGCGGCCTGCGACCAGCGCGGCGGGCTGGCGACGCTCCCGCTGTTCCTGTCGGCGCGCGCCTCGGTGCGGGCCAAGGTCGCAGGGCTGGCGGCGATGGCCGACGGCGGCGGGACCGATGCCGCAGCCGGGATCATGGCGGACGTCGAGGCGGCCGTCCGCTTCGCTACGCCGGGACAGCCGCGCCTGGTCGCGGTCGGCGGGCTGTCGGGCAGCGGCAAGACCACCCTGGCCCATGCGCTGGCACCCGAGATCGGGCCGGCCCCGGGGGCCGTGGTACTGCGCAGCGACATCGAGCGCAAGCGCATGCTGGGTGCGGCGCCGGACGAGCGGCTGCCGGAATCGGGCTACGCGCCGGAGGTGAGCAAGCGGGTCTACGGCCTGCTGATGGACTTGGCCGCCTCCTGCCTGGCCCAGGGCCACGGGGCGGTGGTGGACGCCGTGTTCGACCGGCCGGCCGACCGGGCGGCCGTCGCGCAGGTCGCCGCCGACCTGGGGCTGCCGTTCACCGGCTTCTGGCTCGACGCGCCGGAAGCGACACTGATCGCCCGGGTGAAGGCGCGCCGGGGCGACGCCTCGGATGCGACCGCGTCGGTGATCCGCAGTCAGCTCGCAGCCGACACGGGCGAGATCACGTGGGTTCGGCTTGCCGCCGGCCGGGGTCCGGAGCGGGTCGCGGCCGATGCCCGCAGGTCGCTGGTCGAGATGCTTGCCTGAGCCTATAAGACAGCCATCTTGGGCCTTGCGCGCAGGCGCGCTAGGGCTCTTGAGCCTCGCGCGCTGGTGCGCGCAGGGGGCATCTTGAGCCTCGCGCATGGCGCGCAGGGGAGGATTGGGCAGAGCATGCCGGACCGCAAGACGATGGTGCTGACCGGGGCCAGCCGGGGCATCGGCCATGCCACGGTCAAACGCTTCTCCGACGAAGGCTGGCGCATCATCACCTGTTCGCGTGAGGACGTGCCGGAGCACTGCCTGCGCGACCCCAACTGGACCCACCATCGGCCGACCGACCTGTTCGACCCGAAGGACGTGCGCGAGTTCATCGCCTGGACGATGGACACCATCGGCGATCGGCCGCTGCATGCGCTGGTCAACAATGCCGCCGTTTCGCCCAAGACGCCGTTCAAGGAGCGGCTCGGTTGCCTCAACGGCGACGTCGAGGCATGGCGGCAGGTGTTCGAGCTCAACTTCTTCACGCCGCTGCAACTGGCGCGCGGCTTCGGCAAGGCGCTGGCCAAGGGCGCCAAGGACGGCGGCGGCTCCATCGTCAACATCACCTCGATCGCCGGCCACGCCATCCATCCCTTCGCCGGCTCGGCCTACAGCACCTCGAAGGCGGCCCTGTCGGCGCTGACCCGCGAGCTGGCGGTGGAATTTGCCGAACTCGGCGTCCGGGTGAACGCGGTGGCGCCGGGCGAGATCGAGACCGAGATGATCGGCCCGGAATACGAGCCGCTGGTTGCCCGGATCCCGATGCAGCGCATGGGCACGCCGGAGGAGGTCGCCGCCACGGTCTTCCGCCTCTCGACCGACGACTTCGCCTATGTGACCGGCACCGAGGTCTTCGTCACTGGCGGCCAGCACCTCTACTGAGCGCGGATTATTTCTATGTCATGCATTGTCCATGTCGGGGTGGCTGCGGAGCCATCCTGCTCCGGCGCGCGGCCGTGATCCTGCCTGGGACCTAATTAACCCGCTCGCGTGTCGCGAGAGCTTCTCTACAGCTTAACTTGCCTTCTCGCCGGCGAGGGCGAGTATTCATCGTAGGCCCGAAGGCTGTTTCTTCGGGACCGGATGGGTCACTCCGGCGGCATCGTCGGAGGGTCCTGGCCAGACGGTCGCCCGCGAAACGACGGCGGTTGCAGGCACGGAGCGTTGTTCCAGCTTTGGGAGGACTCAGATGCAGGTCAGGACGTTTGCACGGACCGACACCGCGTGCGCCCAGCTCTCGACGCCTATCGTATCGGTTGCGCTGATGATGGCGGAACGGGGCACCCGGGTGGTACCGGTAGCGGAAGACGGTCGCTTCATCGGGCTGGTGACCGACTGGGACATTTCCTGCAGGGCTGTCATCCGCGGCATGGACATCGAGCGCGCCACGGTGCGCGACGTGATGCCCGAAGGCCAGACCCGGTGCGCGGATACCACCGAGCTCGAGCAGGCAGTGGCCCTGCTGGATCGCGAGCGGGCCCACGGGCTCGCCGTCTACGACCAGGAGGACGCGTTGGTCGGCTGGGTCCATCGTGACGATATCGCGCAGGTGGCCGCCTGAGGC
>JBHJOG010000241.1:0-20468 GCA_050329975.1 Alphaproteobacteria bacterium
CCACGGATGTTCCGCCGGCCCCGGCCACAGCGGCGGAACCCCGGCCGCCGGTGCTCGCCGCGCCGGCGGCGACCCTTCTCGCCAGCCTGGAGCCGCCGCCGGCGATGCCGGACATCGCAAGGCTTGCCTCGCCGGTGGTACCGCCGCCGGTGGCAGCCTCGCCGGTGGCCCCGGAGCAGGCGTCGGCGACCCTGTTCGACGTGCCGCCGCCGGCGGCGACCCCGCAGCGGGAACAGGCGCCGGCCGAACCGGTGCAGAGTGCGGCCGCCGCTCCCGAGCCCACGGAGGCGGGCTCGGCGGGGTCGGCCGCGGGCGATCCGTCCGCGGTGGGCGCGAACCTGGAATCGAGCGAGCCGGGCGGCGGCGGGGCGGCCGGCAGCGGGCCTTCGGCCGCGGAGATCGCCGCGGCGCAGTCCGACTACTTCGCGCTGCTCAACGCCCATCTCGCCCGGCACAAGCAGTATCCGGCGCGCGCACGCACCCGCGACCAGCAGGGCGTGGTCATGCTCTATTTCGCCATCGACGGCGCCGGCCGGCTGACCGGCGCGCGGATCGAACGGACGTCTGGCTACGACCTGCTGGACGACGCGGCGCTGGAGATGGTCCGCCGGGCATCCCCGCTGCCGGCCATCCCGGCGGAACTGGGGCGCGCGTCGCTCGAGCTGGTGGTGCCGGTCCAGTTCACCCTGAACTGAGCTACCAGCCGCCGCCCAGGCTCTTGAACAGGTCGACGGTGGCGGCGAGGCGGTCGAAACGGATCTGGCGCTGGTCGTCGAGCTGGCCGGCGAGCGCGCGCTGGGCGTCGAGCAGCGAGATGAAATCGGTGGTGCCGGCCTGGTACTGGATGGCGGCCAGGTTGTAGGCGCGCCGCGCCTGGGTCAGGGCGCGCTCGCCGATCTCCGCCCGTTCCGCGGTGTAGCGGATCGCGGCCAGGGCGTCCTCGACGTCGCGGAAGGCGGCGAGGACGGCGGCGCGGTAGCTCTCGATCGCGATCGCCTCCCGGGCTGCGGCAGAGTCCTGCTGTGCCGCGAGGCGTCCGGCATCGAACACCGGCGCGGTCAGTCCGGCGGCGAGGTTGGCAAGGAAGCCGGCCGGCTGGAACAGGGCCTGCAGCGCATCGCTGGACAGTCCGGCGCCGCTGGTCAGGCGGACCGAGGGGAACATCGCCGCGTGCGCCGCCTCGAGGGTGTAGCCGGCGGCCGTGATTTGCGCCTCGGCACTGCGCAGGTCGGGACGGCGCTGCAGCAGTTCTGAGGGCAGGCCGGCGGCGACGGTCGGCAGCACCACCTCGTCGAGCGATTCCGCGCCGAGCGTGAGGGTACCGGCGGTGGTGCCGAGCAGGGCGGCGAGGGCGTTCAGGGTCTGGTCGCGCTGCTGGCGGAGCGACGGAAGCGCGGATTCCAGGTTGGCCACCGTCAGCTGCTGCTGGGCGACCTCGAGCTGCGAGGCCGTGCCGACGCGGGCCTGGGTCTGGATCAGGGCAAGCACCTGGCGGGACAAGTCGAGGACCTGTTCCGCGGTCGCCAGCCGGTCGCTGAACGAGAGGTACTGGAAGTAGGCGGTGGCGACTTCGGCGACCAGGCTCAGGGCCACCGCCTCGCGGTCATATTCGCTGGCGATCCGGGAGGCGACGGCGGCATCGACGTTGGCGCGGTTCTCGCCCCAGATATCGAGCTCGTAGCTGACGTCGAGCCCCAGCGAGAGACTGCTCGACGGCTGTCCCTGGCCGCGCACGCTGCGCGAGCCCGAACCGGAACCGTCGATCGACGGATAGAGCGCCGCACGCGCGCCGCGGGCCTCCGCCGAGGCCTGGGCGATGCGGTAGCCGGCAGCGGCGAGGTCGGGGTTGTTCGCCTCGGCCTGCGCGACCAGCCGGGCTAGCTCCGCGCTGCCGAACGCCTGCCACCACCGCGCATCCGGGAACTTGACCGTGGTGGCGGCGGCTGTCGGCTGGGACCAGGCGGCCGGGACCGGCACGGTGTCGTCGGGCCGCTGGATCGTCGGCTCGGTGGCGCAGGCGGCGACCAGCAGGCAGGACAACAGGGCGGGCAGGCGCAGGGGCAAGGTCATTGTCGATCCCGAGGATTCAATGGGAGCCGAGCGCAACCACCGGGTCGAGCCGGGCGGCCTTGCGGGCGGGGAGGATGCCGAACAGCAGTCCGATGGCGACGGCGCAGAAGAAGGCGAGCGAAACCGGCGCCGCCGTGACGATCGAAGGCAGCCCGAGCTCGCCGATCAGGGTCGCGATGCCGAGGCCGGTCGCCACCCCGAGCACGCCGCCGGTGGCGCAGACGACCAGGGCCTCGGACAGGAACTGGAGCTGGATATCGCCGGGGCGCGCGCCGGTCGCCATCCGGATGCCGATCTCGCGCGTCCGCTCGGTCACGCTGACCAGCATGATGTTCATCACCCCGATGCCGCCGACGACCAGCGAGATGGCGGCGACCGAGCCGAGCAGCAGGGTGAAGGTGTCCTGGGTCTGGCTCACGGTCTCGAGCAGGGAGGCCATGTTGCGGACCTGGAAATCCTCGGTGCCGTGGCGGGCCAGCAGCAGCGCCTCCACCGCCTGCTGCACCGCGTCGATATCGGCGCCGGGGGCGACCTGGACGGTGATCGAGCGCAGATGGCGCTGGCCGAACAGCCGGTTCATGCCGGTGGTCAGCGGCACGAAGGCCACCGCGTCCTGGTCGCCGGCGAACCCGCTGGAGCCCTTGGACTCCATGACGCCGATCACCTGGAACGGGATGTTGCCCACCAGCACATAGGTCCCGATCGGGTCGGTGCCGTCGGGGAACAGGGCCTGGAGCACGGTCTGGCCCAGGGTGATCACCGGCGCATATTGGGCGACATCGGCCGGCTCGAAGAACACGCCCCGGGTCAGCGCCCAGTTGTTGGCCGCCGCATAGTCGGCGGTGGTCGCAGTGGCGGTGGTCTGGTAGTCGGCGCCGCCATAGCGCAGCGTGACACTGCCGGAAACCTCGGGGACCGCGGCCACGACGCCCGGGAGCGTCGCGATCGCGTCGGCATCCTCCAGCACCAGGGTGGCGACCGAGCCGCCGGAGCCGCGCAGGTTGGGCGCTCCGGGACGGACGGTCAGCAGGTCGGTGCCCATGGCCTGGATCCGGCTGACGACCGAGTCCTTCGCCCCGTTGCCGATCGCCTGCATCGCGATCACCGAACCGACACCGATGATGATGCCGAGCAGGGTGAGCAGGGTGCGCAGCTTGTTGCTGCGCATCGCCCGCCAGGCCATCCGGGTGGCCTCCCCCACGCGACCGAACAGGTCGGATCCGCTGCGGGCAGCGGCGACGGCCAGGGTCGCGGTCGGCGCGACGGCGGCGGACGAGTCGTCCTCGACGACTACCCCGTCGGCGATCCGGATGCGGCGATGCGCCTGGGCGGCGACCTCCGGATCGTGGGTGATCAGGATGATCGTGTGACCTTGGGCGTTGAGCTCGCGCAGCAGTTCCATCACCTCGGCGCCGCTCTGGCTGTCGAGTGCGCCGGTGGGTTCGTCGGCGAGGATCACCCGGCCGCCGTTCATCAGCGCGCGCGCGATCGACACCCGCTGCTGCTGGCCGCCCGAGAGCTGGCTCGGCTTGTGACCCATGCGGTCGCCGAGGTTGAGGCGGCCAAGCAGGTCCCGGGCGCGGCTGCGCCGCTCGCCACGCGAGCGGCCGGCGTAGACGGCGGGGATCTCGACATTCTCCGAGGCGGTGGCCTGGGGCAGCAGGTTGTACTGCTGGAAGATGAAGCCGAACACGTCGCGCCGCACGCCGGCCAGCTCGCCGGCGCCGAGCCGGGCCACGTCCTGGCCGGCCAGCCGATAGCTGCCGGAGGTCGGGCGGTCGAGGCAGCCGATGATGTTCATCAGGGTGGACTTGCCCGATCCCGAGGCGCCCAGGATGGCGACGAACTCGCCTTCGTTGATGGCGAGGGTCAGCCCGTGCAGGGCGGTCACGGCCACATCGCCGGCGCCGAACGACTTGCCGATGTCGGTGAGCTCGATCAGCGGGCGCGAATTGTGGCCCTCGACTGGCGCAGGAACGGGGTCGGGCGTTTGCGACATGAGGTCTGTTTCTCGTCCTGGATGTGACGAAGGACCGATCCCGGTCCGGGACGACGCTTCGGGTCTGCGCACGTCAGAAACCGAACGGCCCGCGCATCCCGCGCCCGGAGGTCGCGGTGCCAGCGGCGGCCGACTGGCCGATCACCACCTGCTCTCCCGGTTCGAGCCCGGAGAGGATGGCGGCGGAGACGCGGTTGCTCAGGCCGACGGTGACGCTGCGCTCGCTCGGCACGCCGTTGCTGAGCACCTGGACCCGCGCCGTGCCGTCCGAGATCGGCCCGACGGCAGTAATCGGCACGATCACTGCGTCCTCCGCCCGTTCGACGACGAAGAACACCTGGGCCGTCATCGAGGGCAGCAGGCGGCCGTCGTCGTTGTCGACCTCGAACAGCGCATTGTAGAGGACGACGTTGTTCTCGACCGTGGGCTGCGGCAGCACCTGGCGCAGGCTTCCCTGCCAGCGGCGCTCGGGGTCGCCGAGGGTGGTGAAATAGACGTCCATGCCCGGTAGCAGCCGGCCGACGTCGGCTTCGGACACCTGGGTGCGGATCGTCATCACCTCCAGGTCGGCGAGCAGCAGGATCGTGGGCGTCGACTGGTTGGCGTTGACCGTCTGGCCCTGGCGCACGCTCAGGGTCAGCACCGTCCCTGCCATCGGGGCGGTGATGCGGGCGTAGGAGAGGTTGGCCAGATTGGCGTCCAGCCCGGATTCGGCCTTGGCGATGTCGGCTTCCAACGCGGCGATCTGCGCGGTGGCGATCTGGACCTGGGCGAAGGCGCTGTCGAACGCCTCCTGGCTGGTCGCGCGCGAGGCCATCAGCTGTTCCTGCCGGGCGAACTGCTGGCGGGCGAGCGTCAGCTCGGCCTCGCGCTGATCGCGCTGGGCCTGCAGCGCGCGCAGATCGGCGCGATTGGCGGCGACCTGCGCCTCGTAGACGGTGGTGTCGATCTCGGCCAGCAACTGGCCCTGCTCGACCGTATCGCCTTCCTTCACATGCAGTGCGGTGATCTGGCCAGAGACCTGGGCGCCGACCTCGACCGAGTCCAGCGGCTCGACCGAGCCGACGGCGGTGACGACGGTTTCCAGGCTGCCGCGCGCCGCGACGGCGGACGCGTAGCCGCCGGGGACCGCGGTGCTGGCGCTGCCGTACCACTGGAATGCGCCGGCAGCGACAGCCACCACGACGACGAGCAGAAGAATGGCACGCTTCATCTGTTTCTTTCTCTCCGAAAGGCGCGGGGTCAGCGCTGCCGCGGGTCACGCATCCATTGCTCGCCCCAGGCGGCCCGTTCCTCGGCGCTGAGCTCGGGCAGCGTGGCGATAATCACCTGATGGGTCAGGATTTCGACCTCATCGAAGGCCAGGCGCATCTCCAGGAAGGCCGGTTCCAGCTGCGCCGGGTCGGTCTCGCCGCTTTCCAGCAGCCGGCCGATCTCGCTGGCGGCGGCCCTGACCGCGCCGAAGTGCTGCTGGAAGGTCTCCTTGTGCGCGTCGAAGGCCGCCCGCAGGACCGGACGCGCCTCGTCCGGCGCGCGCTGGACCAGGCCGAAACCGGGGCCGGGACCGAGGCCGTGGCGTCGGTCCTGCCAGATCAGCCGGGCGCCGAAGAAGGCGACCGCGAACAGGTTGAGGCAGACCGATGCGATCAGCAGGCCGGTGGTCAGCCGTTGGCTCAGGCGCGGCAGTCTCATTGAATGTCCTCGAGGCCGTCGACATGCCCGTAGGCAAGTGCGGCCAGGTCCATGGTCTCGGTGATCTCAGGGTCGAGTACGGTGGCTATGCTGGCCTCCAGCCCGACCATCATGCCCAGCGCGATCGAAGCGGCTGCCGCGGTGGCCGTGCCCAGCCGCCAGGGCGCGAGAACAGCCGCCAGCCATCCCGGCTCGGAAGACGTCCGCACCGGCGTCCGCTCAGGCGCCCGGGTTGCGCCCGCAGTGATGCGGTTCCGCAGACTGGCGCCGGCCTCGGTTGCCAGTCCACCGACGAGCATCGCGTCGAGGCGCCTGGCCGTCGCCAGCGCCGCGGCGGCCTCGGGCGAGTGGGCGGCCAGGGCCGTCGCGGCGGTGCGCTCGCGCTCCGGCCAGCGCGCCGGATCGGCGCCGTGGGTGTCGAGCAGGGCCTGGAAGGCCGCCTGGTCCATCGTCATTCCGTCGCCTCCACGAGCTGCACGCGCAGGCTGCGCCGCGCACGCACCAGCAATTGCTCCACCGCGCCCACCGAGAGCCCAAGCGACTCCGCGGCCTCCGCGTTCGACGCGCCGGCGCCGTAGATCAGCGCCAGCGCGGCCTGCTGCCGCTCGGGCAGTGTGGCCACCGCCGCCGCGACCCGCGCGTCCTCCTGCGCCGCCGCCATCGCTGCCTCCTGGTCGGGCGCCTCGTCGATCGGCTCGGCGACGCTGTCCAGCGACACGGCGCCGGGCCTGCGCCTGGCGTCCAGGCACTGGTTGACCACGATCCTCCACAGCCAGGTCGTGAAGGCTGCCCGCCCGGACCGCCACGTCTCCGCCTTGCGCCAGATCTTCAGGAACACCTCCTGCACCGCGTCCTCGGCGTCGGCCCGCGAGCCGAGCATGCGCTGGGCGAGCCTGAGCGCCCGGTCGACATGGCGGTCGACCAGCCGGCCAAAGGCCGCCCCATCCCCGCTGGCGATCCTGGCCATCAGAGCGTCATCCGGTTCGCCATCGATGCTGTCCGCCACGTCGGGCCGGGCCAGCCTTCAGCGGAGGTCCGGAACGGTTGCGAGATCGGGCGAGGTCAGGTGGCTCATCGGCGGTCCCCAGGGCGGCATGGCGTCGTCACAGGGTTATACGACCGCGGGCGGGAAACCCGACGCAGCTATTCCGCCGGGCGCGCCAGGATGGCTTCAGGGGCTGCGGATCATCCCGCCGTCCAGCCGCAGCGACTGGCCGGTAAGGTAGGCCGCGTCGTCGGAAAGCAGGAAGGCGACCAGCGCCCCGGCCTCCTCGGCCCTGGCGTAGCGGCCGAGCGGGATGCGCTCGCGGCGGCCGGGCTTCTCCGGCAGGCTGTCGACGAAGCCGGGCAGCACGGTGTTGATGCGGATGCCGTGCTGCGCCTGGCTGTCGGCGTACATCTTGGCGAAGTTGAGCAGCGCGCCGCGCATCGCCGCCGAGGTGGCGAAGGTCTCGTCGGGCTCGACCGCGGCGAAGGAGGACATGATCACCACCGAGCCGCCGCCGGCCGCGATCAGGGCCGGCGTCGCCTTGCGGATCAGGCGGACCGCCGACAGGAACAGCAGTTCGAACGCTGCCTGCCAGTCGGCATCGGCGAGCGCGAGCAGGTCGCCCTTCGGCGCATGGCCGGCATTGACGACGACGGCGTCGATCCGGCCGAATCTTTCCAGCGCGCCATCGGCGAGCCGGTCGAGATCGGCCGGCTCGGTCAGCGAGCCGGTGACGCCGAAGCCGCCGAGTTCGGCCGCGAGCGCTTCGGCCCGGCCGGAGGGCGAGAGGGTGGCTACCGCCCAGCCGTCGGCGGCCAGCCGGCGGGCGATCGCCTCGCCGATGCCCTTGCCGGCGGCGGTGACCAGCGCGACCTTGCGTGCCTCGGCGCTCATGCCGCCTTGTCCTCGGCCAGCGCGCTCCGGATCCAGCCGTGCAGCGGCGCCAGCCGCGGGGCGAGGCCGGGGTCCGGTGCGGCGCCGGTGTCGATCGCCTGCTGGCGCTCGACGGCGGCGTCGCGGATGCGGTCGGTCCAGGCGCTGGCCCGGGCGACCGCGCCGGCCGAGGCCGCGGGATCGGCCGCCAACACGAACACGTGCAGCTCGGTCTTGCGGAAGGTGCGCGGGACGACCAGCATCATCACGGTGCCGTCCGGCTCCTCCCACAGCCCGGTGACTGGCTTGAGCCAGGCGAAGCGGCCCGCGGCGGAGAAGGGGGGCGCGGCCTCGCCGCCGTGGATCACATCCAGCACCGCCTTCCAGTTCGGTACCAGCGACCGGGTCTCGTCGGCGACCAGCGCCATGCCGGCGAGGTCGGCGAACGCCGGCTCCGGCGCCGGCTCGCCCTGCTGGTCCTCGTCGAGGCTGGCGAAGACCAGCCCGCGGGCGGTGGCGCAGGGCAGCGGCTCCAGCCCGTAGTCGGCGAGCTCGCCCTCGGGTGCGACCGTGCCGGGGGCCGAGATCAGGGTGCCGACGGCGTTGTAGGTCCAGCCGTGGTAGCGGCAGCGCAGCAGGTCGCACTGGCCGCGGCCGTTGTCGATCACCGGCATCTTCTGGTGGGCGCAGACGTTGTGGAAGGCGCGGATCGCACCGTCGTCGCCGCGCAGCAGCAGCAGCGCCCAGCCGCCGAGCCCGAGCGCGGCGTATGCGCCGGCCTCGGCGAGCGACGCGGCCGGGCCGACCACCTGCCAGCCGGTGCCGAAAATCTTGCGGCGCTCCGCCTGGAAGACGGGCGGTGCGGTATAGGCGGCGGTATCGAGCAGCCCGCTGTCAGTCATGGGTCCTTCCTAGCGTCACCACACCTAGCGTTACCACAGGGCTTTGACCAGCAGCACGCCGGCCGAGGCGGTGCACACGGCCAGCACGGCGGTCCGGGCGTAGCCCTTGTCGACGATCCGCACCATGAACCCGGAGATGGCGAAACCGATCACCATTGCCGGCACCAGCTTGAGGCTGAGCAGCAGGTCCTTCCAGCCGAAGGCGTCGAAGGCGGCCAGCGCCACCAGCGAGATGAAGGCGCCGACGACGAAGAAGGCGGCCATAGTCGCCCGCATGTGCGGGCCCGGCACGTGCTGGTAGATGATCCCCATCGGCGGCGCGCCGACCGAGGTGATGGTCCCCATGTAGCCGGAGACCGCGCCGGCGGCGATCAGGTTGCCGCGGGTCGCCGCCAGCCGCCAGCCGCTGAGGCTGAGCGCGACGGCAGCCAGGATCATCAGCGAGAACACTAGCAGGAAATGCTCGGTCGGCAGCAGGCCCACCGTCAGGCCGGCGAGGAATGAGGCCGGGATCCGCCCGGCCAGCGCCGCGGCGAGCTCGCCGTAGCGGATCGCGGTGCGCTCCCGCCAGGCGACCAGCAGCGACAGGAACAGCGCCAGCACCAGCAGCGGGCCCGGCACCAGCACCGGGTCGATGATCGCCATCACCGGTGCTGCCACCACGCCGAAGCCGAGGCCAGCCGCACCCTGGACCACCGCTGCGACCAGGATCACGGCGAAGGCCAGCGCGAAGGTCGTCCAGTCGACGGCGATGAAGTCGGCGGCGATGAAGTCGGCGAAGGTCAACGCCGCTATCCGGCGAGGTAGACGGTCTTGGTGGAGGTGTAGAAGTCCATCACCCCGTGGCCCGCCTGCTCCTTGTAGGTCTGGTTGCTGGAATGCTTGATGCCGCCGAACGGCGCGGTCAGCGCGACGCCGGTGGTCGGGCTGTTGATCTTGACGACGCCCGCTTCGATCCGCTCGGCGAACGCGATCGCGCGGCCCAGGTCGCGGGTGACCAGCGAGGCGGCGAGCCCGTATTCGACGTCGTTGGCCAGCTGCAGCGCCTCGTCGAAATCGGCGACCCGCTGCAGGCCGACCACCGGCCCGAAGATCTCCTCGCGCTGGATGCGGGCGCCGGCGGGCACGTCGGCGAACACGGTCGGGCGGACGAACCAGCCGCGCTCGTGGCCGTCATTGTCGATCGGCTCGTCGCCGGCGACGAGCGTCGCCCCTTCCTCGGCCCCGAGCGCGATGTAGCCGGTGACCGTCTTCAGCTGGGTCTCGCTCGCCAGCGGGCCCATGGCGACGCCCTGGTGCAGGCCGTTGCCGACCGAGATCGCCTTCGCCTTGGCCACCACCCGCTCGAGCACCGCATCGTAAACCGAGCCAACCGCCAGCACCCGGCTGGTGCCGGTGCACGCCTGGCCGGAAAGCCCGAAGGCGCCGCGCACGATCACGTTGGCCGCCACTTCCGGGTCGGCATCCTCCAGCACGATGCAGGGGTTCTTGCCCCCCATCTCCAGCTGGGTCCGCCGCTCCGGCCCGGCCAGCGCATAGATGCCGCGGCCGGTCGGAAAACTGCCGGTGAAGGTGATCGCGTCCGATCCCTCGACGATGGTGTCGCCGACCTCGGCGCCGCTGCCCTGGACCAGCGCGATCGCCTCCGGCGGCAGCCCGGCTTCCAGCAGCAGCTCGACCAGCCGCTGGCCCATCAGCGGCGTCAGTCCGGCCGGCTTGAACACCACCGCGTTGCCGGCGGCGAGCGCCGGCCCGATCTTGCGGGCGGGGATCGAGATCGGGAAGTTCCAGGGGGTGATCGCCGCCACCACGCCCACCGGCCGGCGCATGGTCAGCACGATCTGCCCGCCCTCGGCCGGGAAGGTCTCGCCGCGGATCCGCAGCGCGTCGCCGGCGTAGAGCCGGAAGTTGGCGGCGGTGCGCTTGACCTCGTTGCCCGCCTCGGCCAGCGTCTTGCCCTCCTCGCGGGTGAGGTCGCGGGCAAGGTCGTCGCCGCGCGCCAGCATCAGCTCGGCCATCCGCTCCAGGATTTGAAGCCGCTGCTCCGGCGTCGACTTCGCCCAGGCTGGCGCGGCCTTGCGCAGGGCGGCGGTCGCCGCCCGGGCGTCCTCCGGGCCGGAGGCGGGGAAGCTGCCGATCAAGTCGCCGCCGTCGGCCGGGTTGCGCCGCTCGAAGGTCCGGCCGGAGGCGGCCGGCCGCCACGCGCCGGCGATGAAGTTCAAGTTCTCGCTCACGCCTTTTTCGCCTGCTCGGGAATGGTCACGGTGCCGCCGCCGGTTGCGCGCATGTGCTCGGCGAAAGCCTCGATGCCGGCCTCGCAGACCGCGATGTCCTGCTCGCCGTTGCCGCCGGAAACCCCGATGCCGCCGACCACCTGGCCGTCGACATAGATCGGGTAGCCGCCGACGAAGACGGTGATCCGCCCGCCATGCTGGGTGAAGATGCCCCAGGCCTCCTCGCCGGGAAAGGTGTTGGTGAAGGTGTGGGTGACGCGCCGGTGGCCGGCGGCGGTGAACGCCTTGTTCTCGGCGATCTGCACGCTGGTCACCTTGGCGCCGTCGAGCCGGCGCAGCGCGATCGGATAGCCGGCGTCGTCGGCGATACAGATGACGTGCCTGCCGCCGAACTCGTCGGACTTCCTCTGTGCGGCGTCGAGAATGAGCTCGGCTTCGGCGAGGTCGATCGACTTCTTGGTGATCATCGGGGGGTCCCTTCCTCCACCGTGAAACACGTCATGGCCGGGCCTGGCACGGCCATCTCCCGCCGTGCGCACTCGCCCGAGAGATGGCCGGGCCAGGCCCGGCCATGACGTTCGTTTGTAGGCGACCTACTCCGCGGCTGCCGCCAGCGGCTGGGCGAGGTACTTGTTGTACAGCCCGTCGAGGTAGAGCCGGCGCATCATGGTCGCCTCGTTGACGCAGCGCAGGCAAGCCTGCTGCTTCTCCTCGGTGTCGGCCATCCGCTCCAGGATCTCGAAACCGCGCTCGCCGTGCTCGGTGTCGGCGACGATGTGCAGGCGGAAAAACACCACTTCCTCCTCGGTGAAGCCGTAGTGCTCCAGCAGCGGCGGGGTGGTGCGGCTGTAGATCTGCGGCACCTGGCTTTCCAGGCCGACCAGAAGCCCGGCGACCGCCTCGACTGTCGGTTTGTGCGACTGGCGGAAGCACCAGGACTGCAGGCCCAGCGTCTCGGCCAGCAGCTCGCCGTTCAGCTGCGCGTCCTCGACCTCCTTGCGGGTCTTGCCGCAATGCTCGGCGAACTCGATCAGCAGGTCGGTATGCTTGACCTGGGGGAAGCCCTCCTCGCCGACGAAGCCTTCCTCCTCCATCATGTTCTCGAGCAGGAACTCGCGGATCTCCTGGTCGGGCGCGTTGGCGTAGACCGTGCCGCACCACCAGGGGAAGTGATGGACGTAGTGATAGTGCTGCTTGGCCCATTCGCCGAGCAGGGTCCGGTTGAGCCCCCCGTTCGACCAGGCCTCGCTCCACGGATGGGCCTTGGAGTGGCGTCCCTGGATCGCCGCCTCGACGGCCTCACGAAATGCACTCTTCGCCATGTTTCGCCTCCTCAGCCGTTAGGATCGGGGTCCGAGCGGATACTGTATACAATCGCGGAGGCGGATCAAGTACGATGTGCGAGCCGGTCGCAAGCGACTTGCTCTTGCTGCTCAGTCGGCGCCAGTGATGCGGCGCCAGATCGCGGCGGCGACCGCCACGTCTTCGAGCGCGATGCCGACCGACTTGTAGATCACGATCGAATTCTTGTCGGGTCGGGCGCACGAGGGATCGGCAAGGGCGGCCGCCAGCTCGATCATATGGTGATGGTCGAAGGCGCCCGCGGATTCGGCGAGCAGCAGGTCGCCCGCCTCGGCAAGCGCCTGCGGCGCCCACTCCACCACCACCGAAGCGGCGCGGATGAAGGTGGTCGCGTCCAGTTCGGCCGCGTCGGGCAACGTCGAGCCCAGTGCCGCCACGAACGCGCCGGGCGAGAGCGCAGTGCCGTGGAACAGCGGCGCCTTCGCCCGGGTGGCGGTGACCACCACCCCGGCGCCCGCCACCGCCTCGTCGGCGGCCGCCTGGACCACCGGCAGTCCCGTCGCCGCGGCCATGGCCGTGCAGAACTCGGTTGCGTCGCCGCGGCTGACGACACGGATCTCCCGCAGCGGGAGCCGGCGCGCCAGGGCGCGGAGGTTCGCCCCTGCCTGGACTCCGGTGCCGAACACCGCGAGCACGTCGGCATCCGGATTGGCTAGCGATTCGGTCGCCGCCACGGTGACGGCGGCGGTGCGCAGCTCGGTGAAGGCATCCGCCTCCATGCAGGCCAGCGGCTCGCCGGTTGCCGCGTCGAACAGCAGCATGAGAAAACGGAACCGCCCGTCGACGGTGGTGTAGACCTTGGCGCCGGCGACGCCCTCCGATGGCAGGATCGCGGCCATGGTGCTGATCTTGGTCGCGCCGGCGGCGATCCGGTGGCGGGCCTGCAGCGCCGCCGCCCCCTGGGCCTGCTCGCCGAAGGCCCGCCGGATGGCGGCGACGGCCTCGTCGGGATCGGCGTTGGCGCGGACCTCCGCATTCGGGATCAGCCTCATGCGGCCGAATCCTCGAACGCCTCGTCGGCGACATCGATCGCCGCGCCGTCCGCCGGCGGCCCGCCGGCCAGGTGGTTGCCGACCGTGGTGACGTGGCGGCTGGCGAGCAGCGAGGCGAGCTCCTCGTCGCGGTCCAGCACCGCGCGCAGGATCGACGCGTGCGCCGTCCAGGACTCCAGCGCCTTGGTTTCGGAGATCGAGGAGAACAGCCAGTACGTCTTTGCCCTGAGCGCGGTCATGAACTCGGACAGGTAGCGGTTGGAGCCGGCGCGAGCGAGGGCGGTGTGGAACTCGTCGTTGAGCCGCTTCAGCGTACCCGGTTCGCGACGCGCCACTGCCGCGTCGCCGGCGTCCAGAATCGCCGCCAGCCGGGCCGCGACCTCCGGCGTGCAGCGCCGGGCCGCCAGCCGGGCGCTGAGGCCCTCGAGGGCGGCCCTGAGCTCGATCACCTCGCGCGCTTCCTCCGGCGACAGTGCTGCCACCGATGCGCCGCGCCGCGGGGTGATCTCGACCAGTCCTTCGCTGCGCAGGATCTTCAGCGCCTCGCGCACCGGGTTCCGCGACACGCCGAACAGGCGGGCCAGCCGGTCCTCGACCAGCCGCTCGCCCGGCCGGAAGCGGCCTTCCGTGATCGCGTTGCGCACCGCGGCGGTCACCATATCGTTGAGGGAACGGTGCTGGTCGCCCAGCGCAATCGGGTCGATCGGGTCTTCTCCGCTCTGCTGCTCGGCCACTTCCGGCTCCTGAATGGCGAATCCTTGACGCTCCAGTTCATTGTATACCATCATCCTCCGGCGTCGCCATCGCGGTCTCCGAAGAACCGGCGCGACGCCCGCGACAGGGGCCTGCCGACGGCGGACGCAAAAACTATGGACAGGGGACTCGGAGATGGGGTTGGTCAATCTGCCAAAGATCGCCTTGGGTGCGGCGCTTGCCCTCGTGGTGGCGACGCCCGCGCTGGCGGCCGAAATCACGATCGCGATCGGATCGGAGCCGACGACGCTCGATCCCCAGGCCCGCGACGACGGCGGCGAGCGCGCGATCAACGACAATATCTTCGAAACCCTGATGGCGCGCACGCCCGAGGGCGACCTGGTCCCGGGTCTGGCCACCGCCGAGCCTACCCAGATCGACGAGACCACTTGGGAGTTCACCCTGCGCGACGGAATCAGCTTTCATAACGGCGAGCCTTTCGATGCGGCCGCCGTCGTCCACAGCGTCGAGCGGATCATCGATCCCGAGTTCAACTCCGAGCAGAGTTCGTTCTTCGCCAGCATCGTCGGTGCGACCGCAGTCGATCCGCTGACGGTCCAGATCGTCACGGACGGACCGGACCCGATCCTGCCGTCGCGGATGTACTGGATGAAGATGGTGCCGCCGGCCTATTCGGGCGATGACGCGTTCGCCACCGCGCCGATCGGCACCGGGCCCTATGTATTCGACAGCTGGCAGCGCGGCAGCGCCATCGTGCTGACCGCCAACCCCGACTATTGGGGAGAGGCGCCGGCGATCGAAACCGTCAACTACCGCTTCATCGAGGAGCCGGGGACCCGGCTGGCCGGGCTGCTGTCGGGCCAGTACGACCTGATCACCAACCTGCAGCCGGAGTTCGTCGACCAGGTGCCGAACGCCGCCCATGTCTCCGGCCTCGAGCTGCCGATCGTGATCCTGTCGGCGATCAGCGGTCCCACCCAGGACGTGCGGGTGCGCCAGGCGCTGAACTACGCCGTCGACAAGGAGGTGCTGGCCGAGCACCTGTTCGAGGGTTACGCGCAGGTCTCGCACGGCCAGCTGCTCGCCCCGTCCTATTTCGGCTACAACCCGGACGTCGCCGGCTATTCCTACGACCCGGACAGGGCCCGCGCCCTGCTCGAGGAGGCCGGGGCGGTCGGCGTCGAGATCGAGCTGATCGGCACCTCCGGCCGCTGGCTGAAGGACCGCGAGCTGGTCGAGGTCATCGCCGGGTTCTGGACTCAGGTCGGCGTGACGCCGGTTGTCCGCATCTTCGAGTTCAACGAATATCTGAACCGGCTGTTCGACCGGCAGACCCGCGGCGACGCCATCTTCGTCGTCAGCTCGAACGAGCTGATGGATGCCGACCGGCCGTTCTCCGCCTACTACAGCATGAACGGCATCGGCGCCTCGAACCAGGATGAGGAGATGGCGGCGATGATCGACGCCGCCCGCACCGAGACCGACGAGGCGGCACGCGAGGCGCTGTACCACCAGATCGTCCAGCACGCGTTCGACCAGGCCTACTTCCTCTGGCTGCTCAACATCGAGGACGTCTACGGCATCTCCGAGCGCCTGGTCTGGACGCCGCGGGTCGACGCCAAGCTGCTGGTCAGCGAGATGGCGGTCGCGGAATAGCCGGATCCGGATGATCCGGCGCCGATGAGCGAGTCGGTCGGCGGCGCGAACGCGGCGCCGCCGACCGGCCTGCCATTTGCTTGCCAGCCCGGCTGGAGGGTTCGATGGGCCGATTCATGCTCTTGCGGCTGCGCCATGGACTGATCGTCGTCCTGGGGGTGACTGTCGTCGTCTTCATCGTCACCCGGATGATAGGCGACCCGGTGCGGCTGATGCTGCCGCTGGAGGCGACGCCCGAGCAGCGTGCGGCGTTCGAGCATCAGCTCGGTTTCGATCGGTCGATCCCGGTGCAGTTCGTCGATTTCGTCTCCGACCTGGTCGTCCTCGATTTCGGCGACAGCCTGTGGCAGCGCCGGCCGGCGATGGACATCGTGGTCGAGGCGCTGCCGATGACGCTCTATCTGGTCGGCGCCGGCCTGGGGCTCGCCATCGTGCTGGCGATCCCGCTCGGCGTGCTCGCGGCACTCAGGCCGGGCAGCATGCTGGACCGGGTGACCGTGTTCCTGAGCCTGCTCGGGCTCTCGATCCCGCAGTTCTGGCTAGGGCTGCTGCTGGCGGTGATCTTCGCGGTCAACCTGGGGTGGCTGGATCATGCCGGGGCCTTCCGCGCCGACAGCATCATACTGCCGGCCGTGACCCTTGCCCTGCCGGCGATGACGCGGCTGGTGATGGTCGTCCGCTCGCAGATGATCGATGAGTTGAATGCGCAGTACGTCAAGACCGCCCAGGCCAAGGGCATGCCGTTCCTGCGCGTCATCGGCGTGCATGCGATGCGCAACGCCGCGGTGCCGGTGCTGACGCTGGCGGCATGGGAGTTCATCCGTGCGCTCGCCGGCTATACCGTGATCGTGGAGACGGTGTTCGCCTGGCCCGGGCTGGGGCTGGCGGCGATGCAGGCGATCGAACGCCAGGACCTGATCCTGCTG
The DNA here is from genome assembly GCA_050329975.1 of Alphaproteobacteria bacterium. Lineage (GTDB taxonomy): Bacteria > Pseudomonadota > Alphaproteobacteria > CALKHQ01 > CALKHQ01 > CALKHQ01. Next base: position 16,409 of record JBHJOG010000241.1, read on the forward strand.
CAGGCGATCGTGTTCACCGTCGCGATCATGGTGGTGGTGATCAACCTTGCCGTCGACGCCGCCTACAAGGCGATCGACCCGCGCATCAAGCTCGACTGAGGGGGGAGGAACGATGTCCACCGACTCGCTCGACGCTCCCACCCTCGGCGCCCCCGGCCCCGGGCATGTCACCTCCTCCACCGACGCCGACCGCAAGGACATGACGGCCCCGGTCGCCGCCGCCGTCTATGGCGGCCGGCCGCACGAGATCCACAGCGCGATCAAGGGAATGGGCCGCGAGCTGTGGCAGGACAAGGCCGGCTTCGCCGGACTGGTGATCCTGGTCCTGCTGGTGCTGACCGCGGTGTTCGCGCCCTGGATCGCACCCTACGATCCCGGCGCCCAGAACCTGCTGGCCAAGTTCCGGCCGCCGGTCTGGCAGGAGGGCGGCAGCTGGGCCCATCCGCTGGGCACCGACAGCCTGGGACAGGACGTGCTGTCGCGCCTGATCCACGGCAGCGGCGTCTCGCTGATCGTTGGGGTGTCGGTAGTGGCGCTCGCCGGCGGGTTCGGTGTGCTGATGGGACTGCTCGCCGGCTACAAGGGCGGCAAGGTCGACGCCTTCATCATGCGCTGGATCGACACCCAGATCGCCTTTCCCGGGCTGCTGCTGGCGCTGCTGATCCTGGCGGTGGTCGGGCCGTCGATGACCACCGTCATCATCGTGCTGGCGATCAACGGCTGGATGGTCTACGGCCGGATGACCCGCGGGATCGTGCTGTCGGTGCGCCAGCTGCCCTATGTCGAGGCGGCGGAGATGGTCGGCTGCAGCGGCCCGCGCGTGGTATTCCGCCATATCCTGCCCAACCTGACCTCGCCGCTGCTGACGCTCGGGATCCTGGAGTTCGCCCGCATCATCCTGGCCGAGGCAGCGCTGAGCTTCCTCGGGCTGGGCATCCAGTCGCCGCAGACCAGCTGGGGCCTCGATGTCGCCCGCGGCAAGGAATGGATGTTCAACGCCTGGTGGCTGGTCACTATCCCCGGGACGGCGATCGCGATCACCGTGCTGGCGGTGAACATGCTGGCCAGCTGGGCGCGGATCACCTCCGACCCGCAGGAGCGCGAGAAGCGCTATGCCCGCCAGCTGGCCGGCGTGGAGAAGCGGCGCCAGCGCCGATCCCTGGTGGCAGCGAGGGCGCGGCCATGACCGCCGGGCTGCCGGGACCGATCCTGGAGGTCGAGGATCTGCGCGTCCATTTCATGACCCGCCGCGGCACGGTGGAGGCGGTGCGCGGGGTTTCGCTCGCGGTGGAGCCGGGCGAGACGCTGGGCATTGTCGGCGAGAGCGGCTCGGGCAAGAGCGTCACCGCCCAGGCGGCGATGGGGCTGGTGCACGTGCCGGGCCGGATCGTCGGCGGCGATATCCGCTGGCGCGGACAGAGCCTGCTCGGCCCGCGCGGCGAGCGCTATGCTGCCAGCATCCGCGGCCGCAAGATGGCGATCATCTTCCAGGACCCGATGACCTCGCTGAACCCGGTGTTCACTGTCGGCACCCAGATCTGCGAGGTGATGACCTACCACCTGAAGATGACCCGCCGGCAGGCGATGGGCCGGGCGCGCGAGATCATGGACCTGGTCGGCATCAACGCGCCGGACCGGCGGCTCAAGCAGTATCCGCACGAGTTCTCAGGCGGGATGCGCCAGCGGGTGATGATCGCGATGGCGCTGGCCTGCGAGCCGGAACTGCTGATCGCCGACGAGCCCACCACCGCGCTCGACGTCACCATCCAGGCCCAGATCCTGGAACTGATCGCCGGGCTGCAGCAGAAGCTCGGGCTCAGCGTCATCCTGATCACCCACGACCTGGGCGTGGTCGCCGGCCTCTGCCATCGGGTGGCGGTCATGTACGCCGGCCGGATCGCCGAGCAGGGCGAGGCGGAGGCGCTGTTCGACAATCCCGCCCACCCTTACACCCAGGGCCTGTTGCGCTCGACGCCGCGGGTGGACGAGGTCCGTGACCGGCTGATCGCCATCGACGGGTCGCCGCCGAGCATGATCGGCCCGCCGGCCGGCTGCGCGTTCCAGGCCCGCTGCCCGTCGGCCGACGCCGCGTGCGACAACGACCCGGCCCTGGTCGAGGTCGGCCCGGGCCGGCTTGCCGCATGTGTGCGTCCGTTCACCAATTCCTGGACCTACGACCGCGAATCGGCCGCTCCGGCCCGGAGGACCGCCGGTGCTGCCTGACACCCTGGACCTGAAGCCCCCCGCGCGGCGGCCGGCGCCTGCCGCCGGGACGCCTCTGGTCGAGGTCGACGGGCTGTCGGTGCATTTCCCCGCCGGCCATACCGGCTTCTGGGGCCAGAAGCAGCTGGTCGTGCACGCGGTCGACGACGTCACCTTCTCGATCGCGCCGGGCGAGACGCTCGGGCTGGTCGGCGAGAGCGGGTCGGGCAAGACCACCACCGGGCGGGCGGTGCTGCGCCGGGTCGCGGCCACCCGCGGCACCATCCGGTTCCGCGGCGCCGACATAACGCAGACCGCCGGCGAGGAGCTGCGCCAGCTGCGCAAGCACATGCAGCTGATCTTCCAGGACCCCTATGCCAGCCTCAATCCGCGGATGCGCATCGGCGAGATCGTCGCCGAGCCGCTGCTGGTCCACGGCATCGTACGCGATGCCGACCAGGCGCGCGCGCTGGTGGTCGACCTGCTGCAGCGTGTCGGCCTGCCGACCGATGCCGTCGACCGCCATCCGCACGCCTTCTCCGGAGGGCAGCGCCAGCGCGTCGGCATCGCCCGCGCGCTGGCGCTGGAGCCGGAATTCATCGTCGCCGACGAGCCGGTCTCGGCGCTCGACGTCTCGGTGCGCGCGCAGGTGGTCAACCTGCTGCAGCAGCTGCAGCAGGACCTGGGGCTGACCTACCTGTTCATCGCCCACGACCTCTCCGTCGTGCAGCACATCTCGCACCGCATCGCGATCATGTACGCCGGGCACCTGGTGGAGATCGCGCCCTCGGAAGCGATCTACGCCGACCCGAAACACCCCTATACCGAGGCCCTGCTCTCGGCGGTACCGATCCCCGACCCGAAGGTGCAGCGCCGCCGCCAGCGCATCGTCTATTCCGGCGAGGTGCCGAGCCCGATCAGTCCGCCGCCCGGCTGCCGCTTCGCCAGCCGCTGCCCCAAGGCCACCGGCCAGTGCGCGGCCGAGGTGCCGCCGCTGGAGCAGAAGGCGCCCGGCCACCTCGCCGCCTGCTGGCACAGTTGAGCAACCGCGGGGGCATGACGCGCAGTCACCGCAGCGACAGCCCGCCGTCGACCATCAGGGTCTGGCCGGTGACGTGGCCGGCGTCGGCGGCCAGGAAGAAGGCGATCGCCGCGGCGACGTCGGCGGGTAGCGCCAGCTTGCGCATCGGGGTCGCGTCGGCGGCCGCCTGCCAGGCGTCGGGCTTGATCGCGTGATGCGCGCCGGGGTCCTTGCGGGTGTAGCCGGGGACGACGACGTTGACCGTCGCGCCGCTGGGCGCCAGCTGGATCGCCAGCGCCTTGGCCAGCGCCTCGATCGCGGCCTTGGCGGCGGCGGTCGACGGGAAGATGGTGTCGTTGATCCCGAACACATGCGCGACGAACGAGCTGACCGCCACCACCCGGCCGACGGACGATGCCTCCAGGTCGGGCAGCAGCGCGGTCGCCAGCCGGAAGAAGGCGAGCGGCATCGCCGCCTGCGCCGCGACCAGGTCGGCGGCGGCGAGTTCGCCGAAGCGGCGGCGGTCGGCCGAGCCCGCATTGGCCACCAGCTGGTCGATCGACCCGAAGGCGGCCCGACCCTCCGCGACCACGCGTTCCGGGGTTTCCTCCTCGGACAGGTCGCCGAAGGCGGTTGCGACCTCCGCTCCCGCCGTCCGGCAGGCTTCGGCGACCGCGTCCAGCCCGTCGCGGTTCTTTCGGGTATGCAGCACCAGCCTCGCCCCCGGCGCGGCGAGCCGGCGTGCGGTGGCCGCGCCGATGCCGCTGGCGGCGCCGGTGATCAGGATCGTGCGCGCGGGCGCTGGCGTCATCTCGGGCTCCTCTGCGGGTCCATCTG
>JBHJOG010000242.1:0-6810 GCA_050329975.1 Alphaproteobacteria bacterium
CTCGGCGCGCAGGCCGGCGAGGCACGGCTGGCGGAGGTGTTCCGCAAGGCGGGCTTCTCCCATTTCCGCCGCGCCATGGCGACGCCCTTCAACCTGGTCCTCGAAGCCCGGCGCTGATCGCAGGACCGGCGCGCAGTCCAGGACGGCGGGACACGGGGTTGTCGCCCTCCCTCGGAAAGCGGGAGGACGGCTGCGGCCAGCCCCCGGGTCCTGCGACACCGCACCCTCAGGAGGATGATCATGACGACTGGACTTGTCTGGGACGAACGGTTTGCCTGGCACGACGCCGGGCCCGCATCGACCAGCCCGTGGGTGGAACCCTATCCGGCCCTCGACCGCCCGGAGGCCAAGCGCAGGCTCTGGTCGTTGCTGCAGGCCAGCGGGCTGGCGGACCGACTGGTGCCAATACGCGCCCGGCCGGCGACCGACGACGAGCTGTTGCGTTTCCATACCCCAGCCTATGTCGACCGAGTCCGCGCCATGGCCTTGGCGGGCGGCGGCGACGCGGGCGAAAGCGCGCGGTTCGGCGGCAATGGCTTCGAGATCGCCCGGCTCGCGGCAGGCGGCTGTATCGCGGCGGTCGACGCCGTGCTGCAGCGACAGGTGGAGAACGCCTATGCCCTGGTCCGGCCCAGCGGGCACCATGCCGGCCCGGCTCGCGGCCGCGGCTTCTGCATCTTCGGCAATGTCGTGCTCGCCGTCGAACATGCGCGCATCGTGCATGGAGTGAAGCGCGTCGCGGTCATCGACTGGGACGTGCATCACGGCAACGGCACCCAGACGGCCTACTATTGCGATCCTTCCGTGCTGACGATCTCGCTGCATCAGGATGGCTGCTACCCCATCGACACCGGCGCTGCCTCCGAGACAGGCGACGGCGCGGGCTTCGGGGCGAACATCAACGTGCCGCTACCGCCGGGCAGCGGAGACGGCGCCTATCGCGCCGCCTTCGACCGCATCGTCGTGCCGGCGGTGACGGCCTTTCGGCCGGAGCTGATCGTCATCGCGTCGGGCTACGACGCGGCGGTCAATGATCCGCTCGGCCGGATGCTGTGCCACAGCGGGACTTTCCGGGCGATGGCTGACGCCGTGGTGCAGTTGGCGCGCGCCCACTGCCAGGGCCGCCTCGTCATTTGCCAGGAGGGCGGTTATTCGCCGACCTATGCGCCGTTCTGCGGCCTTGCCGTCATCGAGACGCTGGCCGGCGAGGCTACCGAGGTGGTCGATCCCATGCTCGGCTGGTACGCCTCGATGGGCGGGCAGGCGCTGCAGCCGCATCAGGTGATGGCGATCGAAGCCGCCGCCGGCTGGCTGAATCGTTCCCGGTACGAGGCGGCCTGAGCCCCTACGCCGCCGCCACCGGCCACGGCCCGACATAGCGCGACTGTGGGCGGATCAGGCGGCCACCGCGGGTCTGCTCGAAGGCATGGGCGCACCAGCCGAGCGCCCGGCCGAGCGCGAAGGTCGGGGTGAACAGGTCGCGCGGGATCGCCAGCGCCTCCAACGCCAGCGCGGTGTAGAACTCGACATTGGTCGCCAGGGCCCGGTCCGGGTGGCGGGCGCCCAGCGCAGCCAGCGCCGCCTGCTCGACCGCGGCGGCGAGTGCGATCCGCTCCGGCGCCTGGGCAGCTAGCCGCTGCACCACGCCCTTCAGGATGTCTGCGCGCGGATCGCGGCTGCGGTAGACCCGGTGGCCGAAGCCCATCAGCCGCTCGCCGCGGTCGAGCGCGCCCTCGATCCATGGGCCGATCGCTTCCTCGCTGCCGATCGCGTCGAGCATATCGAGCACCGGGCCCGGCGCGCCGCCGTGCAGCCGACCCTGCAGTGCGCACAGCGCGCCGACCACCGCCGCCACCACACCGGCCCGGGTCGACGCGATGACCCGGGCGGCAAAGGTCGATGCGTTCATTCCATGGTCGGCGATGGTGACCAGATAGGTTTCCAGAGCCGCCACCGCCACGGTCTCAGGGGCCTTGTCGTGCAGCATGCGCAGGAAGTCCGCCGCCTGGCCCAGTGTCGGGTCGGGCGGCACCGGGGCCAAGCCGCGCGCCTGCCGCGACAGCGCCGCCGCAAACACCGGGATCGCGGCGCAAACCCGGACATGGGCGTCGGCGCCGTCGGGGAGCAGCGCGAGCCCGGCGCGCAGCCCATCGACCGGCGGCAGGCCGCGGGCCGCCCGCAGCAGGTCAGGCGCGAGCCGCCATGCCTGCAACCGTGCCGGTCCGAAGTCCGGTGTGCCCAGCGGCGTGCTTTCCGGCGCCGTCGGACCCGCCGGCGCAAGTCCGGCCCACAGCCGCTCTGCCATCGCCTCGTAACTGGTCCGGCCGGCCAGGTCCTCGATATCGGCGCCGCGCACGATCAGCCGGCCGCTGCCGCCATCGACGGCGCTCAGCTCCGTCGCCGTCACCACCACCTCGTCGAGTCCATCGCGCATCGGATCCTCCTGGACGTCCGGTTCGCGGATGAGGATGGGATCGCGAAATATATTGATCAATCTTGATTGTAATGATCAATATCAACAATGGATACCGGCGGAAGCGAGCGGGCGACCCTCACCGCGGCGGAGGCCGCTGCCGAACTGAATGTCAGCCGCGCGACCCTTTATGCCTATGTCAGCCGCGGGCTGCTCCGCTCCGAGCCGGTGCCGGGGAGCCGCAGCCGGCTCTACCGGGCCGACGACGTCCGTCGGCTGCGGGCGCGACCCGAGCCCGGCGAGCCGCTGAGCTGGGGCGAGCCGGTGCTCGCCTCCGCGATCACGCTCATCGCCGGCGGCCGCCTGTATTACCGGGGCCGCGATGCGGCGGCGCTCGCCGTCTCCGCCTCCGTCGAGGCCGTCGCCCGGCTGCTGTGGCAGCAGAACCGCATCGATCCGTTCGCCGCCCCGCCGCCCCGCCTGCCGGCCCTTCCCGCCGGGCTGGCCGGGCTGCCGTTGTGCCAGGCGGTGCTGCCGGTCGCAGCTTCCGCCGACCTGCCGGCGTTCAACCTGGCGCCGGCGGGGGTCGCGGCCACCGGCGCGCGCGTCCTCCGCCTGATGACGACGTTGCTGGCGGGTGCCGACACGGGCGCGGAAGCCAGGCCGATCGAGGCCCAGCTGCGCCGCGGCTGGGGCGCCGACACATCCGCCGATCCGGTGCTGCGCGCCGCGCTGATCCTCTGTGCCGACCACGAGCTGAACCCGTCGGCCTTCGCGGCGCGGGTGGTTGCGTCGACCGGCGCCACCCCCTATGCGGCGGTGCAGGCCGGGCTGGCGGCGCTGCAGGGTCCGCGCCATGGCGGGGCGACCGCCCAGGTCGCCGCCTTCCTCGACCAGATCGCGCCCGCCGCGGCGATCCCCCAGCAGATCGCCCGACGGCTGGAGCGCGGCGAGCCACTGCCGGGTTTCGGCCACCCTCTCTATCCGGAGGGCGACCTTCGCGCCCGGCTGCTGCTCGACCTTGCGGAAGCGGCGGCGCCCGGTTCCGACAGACTGCACCATGCCCGCGCGGTGGCGTCGGCGACCGCGGCGCTGACCGGCCAGACGCCGAACATCGATTTCGCCCTGGTCGCCGCCGCGCGCGCGCTGGGGCTGCCGGCGGCGGCGCCGCTCGGCCTGTTCGCCATCGGCCGTTGCGTCGGTTGGATCGCCCATGCCCAGGAGCAGTATGGCGAGCCCGGTGTTATCCGGCCCCGCGCCCGCTACCGCGGCGATCCGCCGAAGCCGAGTCGGGCGGACCAGCCGGTCAGCGCAGCGCGTGCCGCGCCTTGATCGCCTGCAGCAGCGGCTTGAACCGCGGGTCGGCCGCGTCGGCCAGCCATTCGGTGATCAGCATCTCGACCGAGAACGGGACGACGCCGGCCTGGCGGAGGCGGTCAAGCGCGATCCGCAGGTCGTCGTGATGGCGCGCGCCGATGGCATCGACGGCGACGCCGACGCGGTGGCCCGCATCGAGGAGCCCGAGGGCGGTCTGGGCGACGCAGACATGGGCCTCGGCGCCGCACAGCACGATCATCCGGTCACGCCAGGCCTGCATCACCGGCGCAAAGGCCGGTGCGTGGACGGCGGCGAAATGCTGCTTGTCGGCGAAGACCGCGTGGGCCAGCCGGTCGCGCAGCTCGGCGGCGGTGCGTCCGATTCCGTCCGGGCAGTGCTCGGTCACCGCCGTCGGCACACCGAGCAGGCGGGCGGCGTCCGCCAGCAGGCCGATCGAGCGCATCAGCACCGGCGCATCGACCAGCGCCGGCACCAGACGCTCCTGCATGTCGATGACCAGCAGCGCGCTTTCCGCGGCGGTGGTCAGCTGGCGATGCGGCCGATCTGGGGTCATCGGGGCCAGATAGGCCAATTCTTGCCCGACGGCAATCGCCATCGCCGCAACCGCCCATTCTGCGATTGGCCTTGCCCGGCCGTCGACGGCACGATATGCGATCGGTCCGATAGGGAGTGAGGGTCGAATGGCGACAGGGGGTCCAGGGGTACGGCCGATCTTCTCCATCGCCAGCTGGTTCGTCGTCGTCGCGCTCACCCTGGCTGCCCTGGTCGTCGGCCAGAACTTCCTGATCCCGCTGGCAGTGGCGCTGATCGTCTGGTACCTGATCAACGGCATCGCGCGCGGCGTGAAGCGCCTGGGCTTCGGTCGAGTGAACATCCCCGACTGGCTGTGCCTGACGCTCTCCGTCCTGCTCATCGTCGCCTTCTCGATCCTGGTCGGCAACCTCGTCTCCAACAACATCAGCGCTGTCGCGGAATCCGCGCCGGTCTACGAGGAGAACTTCCAGCAGCTGATGATCAAGGTCGCCGGCTGGTTCGGGCTGAACGAGGTGCCGACGGTCAGCTCGTTGTTCCGCAGCCTGAACCTCGGGGAGCTGCTGACCGCGTTGGCCGGCTCGGTCAGCATCTTCATCGCAGATGCCGGCCTGGTGCTGATCTACGTGCTGTTTCTGCTGTTCGAGCAGACGGTCTTCGACCGCAAGCTGAAGCGATTCATGCACAGTCCCGACCGCGAGGAGCATGTCCGCACGGCGCTGGCACGCATTACCAAGGAGATCGAGGCCTATATCTGGATCAAGACTGTCACCAGTGCGATGACGGCGATCATCAGCTACGCAGTCCTGGTCATGGTGGGAGTCGACTTTGCCGCCTTCTGGGGCCTGCTGATCTTCCTGCTGGCCTACATTCCCACCATCGGCTCCCTGCTCGGCATCGTCTTCCCGGCCCTGCTGACCCTGTTGCAGTTCGGTGAACTGGAGCCGTTCCTGATTGTGGCGATCCCCTTGGCGCTGACCCAGATCATCATCGGCAACGTCATCGAGCCGCGCATGATGGGACGGTCGCTGAACCTCAGTCCGCTGGTGGTCATGGCATCGCTGGTGCTCTGGAGCATGCTCTGGGGTGTTCCCGGCGCCTTCCTGTGCGTGCCGATTACCGTGATCTTCATGATCGTCTGCACCTACGTGCCGACCCTGCGCCCGGTTGCGGTCCTGCTGTCCACCGACGGCACCCTGGAGGCGACGCCCAGGCCGCCGGGCGTCGCCAGCCGCGCAGCCCGTCCGTCGACCGGCCCGGCCGCCCACGGCACGAGCCACCCCCCCGGCAACAACCAGCCGACCAACGGCAGCTGATCCCGGAGCATCGAGCAGGGCGGCTGCATCCTTTCCGGGCATAGTTCTCCAACGGTTCAATGTTCTTTAACGGACCTTGGCGATCCTGTCGGCGCTCCCCAGCAGCCGCGCCGCGCCCCGAACCTGGCTCCGCGCCGGCTCTTTCACCAAGAGGTGCCCCATGCCTGCGTCCCCCAGCGTCGCCAACCACGCTTCCGCACGACCGGCCGGCCGCAGGCCGCGCTCGCTCGCCGGAGTCATCGCGGCGACCAGGCTGGCAACGCGGATCTACGTGGGTTTCGGCCTGCTGGTGCTGGTGGTCGCCGCTGTCGGCGCCGTCGCGTTCCTGGCGCTGGACACCCTGAGCACCGGCGTTGCCGACGCCGAGGAAACTGGCGCCCTGGTCGCGGACTTCGAACGCTCCCACAGCGCGCAGCAGGACTTCGTCATCAACGCGGCCCGGATCGGCGCCGGGGAGGGGACGGACGCGGGTGCAGCCGACGGCGCACGCGTCGAGACGGCAATCGCCGACGTGCTCGGCCGCATCGACGTCCTGGCGACACGGCTGGGCGCCAGCGCGACCCTGGACGCGATCCAGGAGTCGGCACTTGCCTATGACGCCGCCTTCGCCGACTACCGCAGCCTGACGGTCGCCAACACCGGGATCATCGCTGCCGCCAATACCGCCGCCACAGAGGCAGCCGCCGTCGCCGAGCAGCTGATGGCCTCGCGCTGGTCGAGCTACGCGATGCAGCAGAGCCGTGCCCGGCAGGCGACCGACGAGTTCCGGCAGGTGCTCGCCCTGGCGGCCCAGGCCAACGAGATCCTGGACCTGATGCAGCGGACGCGCGCCCACGAATCCGCCTGGCTGATCACCGGCAATCGGGAGCAGTACCAGCTGGCGGTCGAGGCGGTGAAGGCATTGATGGCGCAGGCCGAGGCCATGCGCGACACGATCACGGACGAGTCCAGTCCGGCCCGGCGCAGGGCGATCAGCGTGGTCGTCTCCGCCAAAGGCTACCTGTCCACGATCGAGGCGCTCTCGGGCCGCCTGCTGGTCATGCCCTACACGCCGGAGGAGCCGTTGGCCCGCGACCTGAACGATCTGGCGGCGGACCTGACCGAGGCGGTCGGCGGGCTGCGCGACCTGCAGAACGGCCGCCTGCTCGAGCTGCAGGACCAGACCGCGGCGGACCGCATCGAGGCCGATGCCATGCTGGCTCTCGCCCGCGA
>JBHJOG010000243.1:0-2580 GCA_050329975.1 Alphaproteobacteria bacterium
GAGCGGTTCCGGCGCGACGGCTTCGTCGTCGTCGATCCCTTCTTCTCCGCGCACGAGGTGGCCGCCCTGCAGGGCGGTTTCGAGGAGCTGCTCGCCGCCGGCAAGCTGGCCAACGTCGCCACCGATTTCGATCGAGCCACCCGGCGCGACGACAAGGTGAACCTGCAGGTCTGCCCGCTCTCCTACCATCACCCGCTCTTCGCCGCGCTCCCGTTCCACGACAAGGTGCGCGCCCTGGTCACCGAATTGCTCGGCGGTCCGGCCTACAAGTTCCTCGACCAGATCTTCTACAAGCCCGGCCGCGTCGGCATCGGCACCAACTGGCATCAGGACAACCACTATTTCGGCGTCGACGATCCGTTCCTCGGCCTCGGCCTGTGGATCGCGATCCACGATGCCAACCGCGCGAACGGCGCCCTGCGCGTGCTGCCCGGCTATGCCGCCCGCCCCATCCAGCACGTGCCCGACCCGGAGAGCGACCACCACTACCGCATGTACCCGCCCGACGACGCCGAACCGGTGGTGCTGGAGGTGAGGGCCGGTGCGGTCATCGCCTTCTGCTTCAATACTCCCCACAGCACCACGCGCAACGACACCGACCGGGGCCGCGCCGGGCTGGCCTATCACTTCATCCGCTCCGGCCAGGTCGGCGTCTGGCACGAGGAAGCGGTGAACCCGCACGCGGAATTCCCGCTCTGGGGCGTCGAAGGCAAGGAGCATGGCCCGGTGATCTCCGGCGCGACCTATTCACGCGGCATCGGCGAATACGACCGCGACATGGAACAGGTGCTGCAGGCCGAAATCGACCGCCTGGCCTACGGGCAGCCCAGACATCCGGCAGCCTGAGCGCGCCAGCGGAAGGCACGGGACCACCCTGGCGGTCCTGGTCAGCGCCGTGCCGGTGATGCGAGTGTCATCTTACCGCGACAATCGGGTATCCCGCAGGAAGCCAGCGAGCCTCTCGCTCAGGGCGGGAGGGGCGCAGGAAGCCGTCCGTCGGCACCATCGCCGCGGCGATGGTGCCGACGCTGCAGTCATTCCGTGAGTGCGGGCAGCGGCAGCTCGCGATCGGTCACGCGGCCGACGCCGTCGATCGCGAGCCGGTCGGGGTAAACCTCGACGACCGCATAGGCTGTCTCCGCCGGCGTCTCAACCATCCCTTCAAGGGTCACGTAGTGGATCCCGTCGCGGGTCCCGTAGTGGCCGGCATGGTTGTGACCGTTGAGGTAGGCGACGACACCCCGGTGACGGGCCAGCAGGCCGGTCACCTCCTCAAAGTTCCAGAGATTGTGCTGGTCCTCGGGCCAGAGCGGATAGTGACCAAGCACGATCACCGGCGCTCCGGCCTCGGCCGCGGCGGCAAGCCGAGCCTCGAGCCAGCCCAGCTGCTCGTCGGAAAGTCCGCCGTTCCAGGTCTGGGCGTTGACCGCGCCCCCAGCGACCAGCGCCTCATACATCGCGAGCGACGGCTCGTGACGCGGCGTGCCTGTCGGATTGGCAAACAGGCTCAGGTCGTTGCCGTCCAGGACCAGGAAGCGCACGCCGTTCACCTGGCGCTCGTAGTACCGTTCGTTCATGCCCAGGTAGCTGGGGACGGCCGCAATGTAGTCGCTCGCGACGGAATACTCATGGTTGCCGAGGACGAACCAGTTGTCGTGCCGAAGCTCCTGGTAGATCGGCAGGATGTGCAGGTAGCTTTCAACGTGACGGTCGATCATGTCCCCGAGGGTCACCACGAAATCCAGTTCGGCCTCGTTCAGCGCCGCCACCGCATCGCTGAGCTTCCATAGCGAGTTGGCGTAGTAGCGCGTACCGCGCGGCGCCACCGGCGCATATTGCGGATCGGCGATGACACCGAACCGGACGAGCGGCGTCTCCTGGCCCTGGGCGGTCGCAACGGGGAGGAAGGCCGCAGCACAGGCGAGGACGGGTGCGAGCAAGCATCTCATGGGCATCTCCTGATTCCAGCAGGCGATGCATGATGACGGGAGCCGGTTTCACCGGCATGGCCGCTCGATGATCATTGCATGAAAGGTGGCGCCGCCACCTCTATGTCTCCCGCCCCAGCGACGCCATCAGCTCGCGCCACTCGCGCTTGGAGAGCCCGCTGGAGGCCTGGTCGACCGGATCGCCGGCGAGCAGGCGCTTGACGATGGCCAGCGCCGGCCCGGACAGGCGAATGCCGCCGGCGACATAGTCCCGGTAGGCCTCGTAAGTGACCGGAACCCAGAGACGGATCAGCTCGGCGATCGCATCGGCATAGGCCCGTATCTCATGCTGGGCATGAGAATCCGCCCGCAAGCTCGTGAAATGCAACAGGTTATGCAGGTCGATCTTCCAGTACCACTGGGTGTAGTAGTTGACCGGCAGCACCATCCGCGCCAGTTCGCGCGCCAGCCCGGCCCGCTCCTCGTTCTTCCTGCGGCCGCGCTCGTCCTCGTTCAGCAGGGTCTCGTAGGTGCCGTAGGCCTGCTTGGAGATGCGGTCGATCTTGCCGATCGCATCGGCCACTTCCTCGGCGTCGAGCGCGCCTTCGCGCCCCTGCTTGTTCGTTTCCGACTGGGCGGCGACCGCGCCGCT
>JBHJOG010000244.1:0-3996 GCA_050329975.1 Alphaproteobacteria bacterium
GCGCTGGAGATATTCGACCGACTCGGCTGCGGCCAGACGATGGTCGACCTCGGCGTCACCTGGAGCGTCGGCAAGGTGTTCCACCGCGACCGCCTGCTCTATCGCCTCGACCTGCTGCCCGAGGCCGGCCACCGGCGCCCCGCCTTCATCAACCTGCAGCAATATCATCTGGAGCGGATCCTGGTCGACCGGCTGCAGGCGCTCGGCGGCGAGATCCGCGGCCGGAACCGGGTCGTCGGGGTGGGTCCGCGGGACGACGGCGCGTGGGTCGAGATCGAAACCCCGGACGGGCGCTACCAAATGAGCTGCGACTGGCTGGTCGCCTGCGACGGCGCGCATTCGCGGGTGCGCGGGATGCTTGGACTCGACTTCGCCGGCCGGGTCTTCGAGGACCGATTCCTGATCGCCGACGTACGGATGGACGCCGACTTCCCGACCGAGCGCTGGTTCTGGTTCGACCCGCCGTTCAACCCCGGCCAGTCGGCGCTGCTGCACAAGCAGCCGGAAGGGCTGTGGCGGATCGACCTGCAGCTCGGACGCGATGCCGATCCGGAGCTGGAGAAACGGCCGGAGCGGGTGACGCCGCGGCTGCAGGCGATGCTGGGCGACGTCGCCTTCGACTACGAGTGGATCAGCGTCTACACCTTTCACTGCCGCCGGATGGAGCGGTTCCGCCACGGCCGCGTGCTGTTCGCCGGCGATGCCGCCCACCAGGTCTCGCCCTTCGGCGCCCGCGGCTGCAACAGCGGCATCGCCGACGTCGACAACCTGTGCTGGAAGCTGGCGCGCGTGCTCGACGGCGCGGCAGGTGTGGAGTTGGTCGACAGCTACGACCTGGAGCGCGGGCCGGCGGCAGACGAGAACATCGCTCACTCCACCCGCGCCACCGATTTCATCAGCCCCAGGTCGCCGGTCAGCAGGATGTTCCGCGACTGCGTGCTGGAACTGGCGCGTGACGCGGAGTTCGCCCGACGGCTGGTCAACAGCGGCAGGCTGTCCACCGCCTCGGTCTACGACGGGTCGCCGCTCAACGGCCCGGACCTGCTGCGGGACGGGCCGCCTGCGCGGCGGCCGGGCGCGCCGGCGGCGGATGCCTCGGTCGTGACCGGGGAGGGAGTGGGATGGCTGCTGGATCGGCTGCCGACGCCGGGCCTGGTGCTGTTTGTCGAGCGGGCGGAAGAGGCCGGGCCGATCATCCCCACGCTGCAGGCGGAGGCGTTGATCGTTGCCCGTTCCGGCAGTCCGGACACGCGGCTGGTGATCGATAACGACGGTGTTGCCACCGCCCGCTACGGCGCCGGCGCCGTCTACGCCTTTCGGCCGGATCGGCACGTCGCCGCCCGCGGCCGGCTGACCGACGCGGCAGAGGTCGGCGCAGCGCTCGTACTTGGGCTCGGCGGCTGAATAGGGAGACGCCATGACCAGGCTGATCACCGGGCCGAATTTGCCCGACCCGGACTCCGTCTACGCCCGGCTCATCGCCTGGCACGACGGCCGCGCCGAGGCGGAGAGCCATCGCCTCAACGCGAAGCTGGTGCTGATCCTCGCCAACCATATCGGCGACCCCGAAGTGATCGAGCAGGCGCTGGCCCTGGCTGACGCGTCGAGTTTCGACTAGGCGGCAGCGCGGACTGCGTTCCGGCAGCCTTGCGGTGCGTTTGCTGTTGTTTCTATGTGTTTTCTGTTGTTTTATCCGCCCGGGAAGGACGGGCGGATGCAGGATTTCGGTGCGGCGTTCGGCGAGGCGTTTCGGCTGGTTTTTACGGCTGACCCGGCGCTGCTCGAAATCGTCGGACTGTCGCTGCGGGTAACGCTGTCGGCGGTCGCCATCGCCTGCCTGGTCGGGCTGCCGCTGGGTGCGGTCCTCGCCGTTGCGCGCTTCCCCGGCCGAATGGCGCTGGTGGTGCTGTTCAACGCCTTGATGGGCCTGCCGCCGGTGGTGGTCGGCCTGCTGGTCTATCTGTTGCTGTCCAGATCCGGACCGCTCGGCGTGCTGGAACTGCTCTATACGCCGGCGGCGATGATTATCGCCCAGGCGGTGCTGGTGACGCCGATCGTCGTCGCGCTTTCGCGACAGGCCATCGAGGACATGCATCGGGAATATGACGAGCAGTTGCGGGCGATGGGCATGCGCCCGATGGGCCAGGCGCTGACGCTGCTGTGGGATGGGCGGTATTCGCTGCTGACCGCTGCGCTGGCCGGCTTCGGCCGCGCGATCGCCGAGGTTGGCGCAGTGATCATCGTGGGCGGCAACATCAACCACGTCACCCGGGTGATGACGACGACCATCGCCCTGGAGACCTCGAAGGGGAATCTCGGGCTCGCGGTCGGACTCGGCACAGTGCTGATCGCGATCTCGATCCTGGTTACGGCGGCGGTGATGGCGCTCCGCGGCACCGCCGCGCGGCTTGCCTATGTCTGAGACCGCGATGTCGACGGCCGCCGCGATTGCCGAGGCGGCGGAGGCGCCGTTGCTGCCGGTGTCGCTGGAGGGCGTCTGCTACGCAGTCGGTGGCCGGAGGCTGATCGACGGCTTGAACCTGGAGCTCGACGCCGTGCGGCGGACGGTGATCATGGGACCGAACGGTGCCGGGAAGAGCCTGACGCTCCGCCTGCTGCAGGGGCTGATCACGCCCAGTGCCGGCTGTATCCGATGGGCTGGCGAGCCCGGCCGGACCCGCACAGGCCGGCGTATTGCCACCGTGTTCCAGCGGCCGGTGCTGCTGCGCCGCTCGGTGGCAGCCAACCTCGACCACGCGCTCAAGGTCTACGGCGTTGCTGCCGAAACCCGTCCGGCGCGGATCGAGGCGTTGCTGGCCCTCGCCGGGCTCGCCCATCTCCGCCGCCGCCCGGCCCGGGTGCTGTCGGGCGGCGAGCAGCAGCGGCTGGCGATGGTCCGCGCCATTGCCGCGGAGCCGGACCTGCTGCTGCTCGACGAGCCCACCAGCAGCCTAGACCCGCATTCGAGCGATGCGATCGAGCGGCTGATCGCCGATGCCGCGCGGCGTGGCGCCAAGATCGTGCTGGTCACCCACCATGTGGGCCAGGCGCGGCGCATCGCCGACGAAGTGGTGTTCCTGCACCACGGTCGCGTCGCCGAGCACACGCCGGCCGACCGCTTCTTCGCCGAGCCCCGCTCGGCCGCGGCCCGCGCCTATCTGGCGGGAGAGCTTTGTATCTGAAGGGAGGATCCATGCGACATCTGCGTAAATTCTTCGCCGCCGCCGTGGTGGCGGCCAGCCTCGTGGCGCCGGCCCAGGCCGCGGAGTTCATCGTCGTCCAATCGACGACCTCGACCGAGAACTCGGGCCTGTTCGACCACCTGCTGCCGGTGTTCACCGAGGAGACCGGTATCGAGGTGCGCGTGGTCGCGGTCGGCACCGGCCAGGCGATCAACAATGCCGCCAACGGGGATGGTGACGTGCTGTTCGTCCACTCCAAACCGGACGAGGAGGCGTTCGTCGCCGACGGCTATGGCGTGGCGCGGTTCGATGTGATGTACAACGACTACGTGATCGTCGGCCCGTCCGCCGATCCGGCGGGCGTGTCGGGCAGCGCAGATGCGGTTGCGGCCTTCGCCGCGATCGCGGCACACGAAGCGATTCTCGTCTCCCGGGGCGACGATTCCGGCACCCACAAGGCGGAGCTCAGGCTGTGGGCCGAGGCGGGGATCGACCCGGCATCCGCCAGCGGGAACTGGTACCGGGAGGCCGGCGCGGGCATGGGCGCCACCCTGAACCTGGCCACCGAGATGAACGGCTATGCGCTGACCGACCGGGCGACTTGGATCAGCTTCGAGAACAAGGGTGGCCAGGAGATCATGGTCGAGGGCGACCCGAGGCTGTTCAACCAGTACGGCGTGATCCTGGTCAATCCGGAGCGGCATCCGAACGTGAGGGCGGAGCTGGGCCAGCGCTTCATCGACTGGCTGCTTGCGCCGGCGGGACAGGCGGCGATCGCCGGCTTCGCGATCGACGGCCAGCAGCTGTTCTTCCC
>JBHJOG010000245.1:0-7667 GCA_050329975.1 Alphaproteobacteria bacterium
TCGGCCGGTCGAGCCGCGACAGCAGCACATAGGGCAGCGCCTGCCTCGGCAGGGCGGCGACCCAGCCGGTCGCCTGGATGTCGCTTCGGTCGCTGCGCGCAATGGTCATGCGGTATCCCGGGGTCGGCCAGCAACAATCCGCCAGAGTCGGCGCGGCATTCGCCAGTCCGTGACGCGCGTGAGATTGGCCTTTGTCGCCGTCGGCCGCTAGATATAAATCTTGAGAAAACCCACGACAATCGCGCCCCTTGCGTGAAGGTTGGGGCGCAGGGGGTTGCCCGATGGCGTTGGCCGCCGTGACGCTGGACGACAAATACGAGCGCGAGGACGGCCGCGTCTATCTGACCGGCACCCAGGCGCTGGTCCGGCTGCCGATGATGCAGCGCCGCCGCGACGAGGCGGCCGGGCTGAACACCGCCTGCTTCGTCACCGGCTACCGCGGCTCGCCCCTTGGCGGGCTCGACCAGCAGATGTGGGCGGCGGCCGCGTTCCTGAAGCGCCATCACATCGTCTTCCGCGGCGGCGTCAACGAGGACATGGCGGCGACCGCGAT
Organism: Alphaproteobacteria bacterium; assembly: GCA_050329975.1. Taxonomy (GTDB): domain Bacteria; phylum Pseudomonadota; class Alphaproteobacteria; order CALKHQ01; family CALKHQ01; genus CALKHQ01. Next base: position 554 of record JBHJOG010000245.1, read on the forward strand.
CTGGGGCACCCAGCAGGTCGGCCTGTTCCAGGGCCCGAAATACGACGGCGTCTTCGCGATGTGGTATGGCAAGGGCCCCGGTGTCGACCGCTCCGGCGACGTGTTCAAGCACGCCAACCTGGCCGGCACCTCGCCGCATGGCGGCGTGCTGGCGCTGGCCGGCGACGACCATCAGGCCAAGTCCTCGACCACCGCCCACCAGAGCGACTTCGCCTTCCTCGACGCCAACATGCCGCTGCTGAGCCCGGCCGGCGTCCAGGAACTGATCGACTTCGGCCTCTACGGCATCGCGATGTCGCGATTCTCCGGCTGCTGGGTCGGCTTCAAGTGCGTCGGCGACACCATGGACTCCGCCGCCTCGGTATCGGTCGACCCGCACCGGGTCCCGATCGTGCTGCCCGAGGGCGTGGCGATGCCGCCGGGCGGGCTCAACCTGCGCTTCCCCGATCCGTTCCTCGAGCAGGAGAAGCGGCTGCACCAGTTCAAGGTGCCGGCCGCGATGGCCTTCGCTCGCGCCAACGGCATCGACCGGGTGCTGTACCGGCCGAAGAACGCGCGCCTCGGCATCGTCACCGTCGGCAAGAGCTATCTCGACGTCCGCCAGGCACTCGACGACCTGCACATCGACGAGGCCGAGGCAGAGCGGCTGGGCATCGCGCTGTACAAGGTCGGCATGATCTATCCGCTGGAGCCGGTCGGCCTGACCGAGTTCGCCGCCGGCCTCGACGAGGTGCTGGTGGTCGAGGAGAAGCGGGCGCTGATCGAGACCCAGGCCAAGGAGGCGCTGTACAACCTGCCCGACGGCCGGCGCCCGCGCCTGTTCGGCAAGCGCGACGAGGAAGGCGCCTGGATGCTGCCGTCGGACGGCGAGCTGACCCCGGCGCGGATCGCGCGCACGATCGCGCGGCGCCTGAAGGGCCTTGGCATCGAATCGGAGTCGATCAGTCGCCGGATGGCGTGGTTCGACGCCAAGGAGCGCGCGCTCGACAGCCATCCCGCACCGCTCGCCCGGCCGCCGCACTATTGCTCCGGCTGCCCGCACAACACCTCGACCGTCGTTCCCGAGGGCAGCATCCAGCTGGCCGGCATCGGCTGCCACTACATGGTGGTGCTGATGGACCGCAACGCCATCACCTTCAGCCAGATGGGCGGCGAGGGGGTGGCCTGGACCGGCGCCTCGCCGTTCAGCGAAACCCGGCACGTCTTCACCAACCTCGGCGACGGAACCTATTTCCATAGCGGAATCATGGCGATCCGGGCCGCGGTGGCGGCGGCGGACGTCAACATCACCTACAAGATCCTCTACAATGACGCGGTGGCGATGACCGGCGGCCAGCCGGTGGACGGGCCGCTGAGCGTGCCGCAGATCACCCGCCAGGTGGCGGCCGAGGGCGTGAACCGCATCGCCGTCGTCAGCGACGAGCCCGACAAATACCCGCGCGGCACCGACTTCGCCCCCGGCGTGACCATCCACCATCGCGACGACCTGGAGGCGGTGCAGCGCGAGATGCGCGAATCCCCGGGCGTGACCGTGATCGTCTACGACCAGACCTGCGCGGCCGAGAAGCGGCGCCGGCGCAAGCGCGGCACCTATCCGGACCCCGCGAAACGGGTGGTGATCAACGAACTGGTCTGCGAGGGCTGCGGCGACTGCTCGGTGAAGTCCAACTGCCTGTCGGTGGTGCCGGTGGACACCGAGTTCGGCCGCAAGCGGGCGATCGACCAGTCGTCGTGCAACAAGGACTATTCCTGCCTGCGCGGCTTCTGTCCCAGCTTCGTCACCGTCGAGGGCGGCGCGCTGCGCAAGCCGAAGACGCTGCAGCGTGCGGATGGCGCCGACCGCTGGACGATCGCGCTGCCGGAGCCGGCGCTGCCCCCGACCGCGGAGCCCTACGGCATCGTGGTCACCGGCATCGGCGGCACCGGGGTGGTGACCATCGGCGCGCTGATCGGGATGGCGGCCCATATCGAGGGCAAGGGCGTCTCGGTGATGGACATGACCGGGCTCGCCCAGAAGGGCGGCGCGGTGGTCAGCCACATCCGCATCGCCGACCGGCCGGAGCAGCTGCACGCGGTCCGCATCGCGGCCGGCGGGGCCGACCTGCTGCTGGGCTGCGACATCGTTACCTCCGCTGCCTTCGACACGCTGGCAAAGACCACCGCCGGCGAGACCCGGGCGGTAATCAACGACGAGCGCACGATCACGGGCGCCTTCACCCGCAATCCGGACTTCGTGTTCCCGGACCAGGGCCTGCGGGATGCGATCGCCGACGCCGTCGGCCCCGAGGCCACCGAGTTCATCGCCGCGACCAGGCTGGCGACCGCGCTGCTCGGCAACTCGATTGCGACCAACCTGTTCATGCTCGGCTACGCTTGGCAGAAGGGGACGGTGCCGGTCGGCGAAGCGGCGCTGATGCAGGCGATCGAGCTGAACAAGGTCGCCGTCGACGCCAACAAGCGCGCCTTCCTCTGGGGTCGCCGCGCCGCCGTCGACATGGCCGCAGTCGAGGCCCTGAGCCGTCCGGCCAAGGCCGAGCCCGCCGCCCCCGCCACGCTCGACGACCTCGTCGCCCGGCGGGTCGAGTTCCTGACCGGCTACCAGAACGCCGCTTATGCGGCCCGCTACCAGGCGCTGGTCGATCGGGCCGCGCAAGCCGAGAAGGCGAAGGCTCCGGGAATGACCGGATTCGCCGAGGCGGTGGCCCGCTACTACTTCAAGCTGCTCGCCTACAAGGACGAGTACGAGGTCGGGCGCCTGCACAGCGACCGCACGTTCCTGGCCAGGATCCAGGAACAGTTCGAAGGCGACTACAAGCTGAAATACCATCTGGCGCCGCCGCTGCTCGCCAAGACCGATCCGGTTACCGGCCATCCGCGCAAGAAGACCTACGGCCCATGGATGCTGCGGGCATTCCGGCTGCTGGCGCGGCTGAGGCGGCTGCGCGGCACGCCGTTCGACGTCTTCGGCTATTCCGAGGAGCGCCGGACCGAGCGCCGGCTGATCGCCGAATATGAGGCGGTCGTCGCCGAACTCATCGACCGGCTGAGCCATGACAGCCATCCGCTGGTGGTGGAAATCGCCCGGCTGCCGGAGCAGATCCGCGGCTACGGCCATGTCAAGGAGCGGCATCGCCTGGCCGCCAAGGCGAAGGAGGCGGACCTGCTCGCCACCTTGCGCAACAACGCCGGCCGGCCGCTGACCCAGGCGGCCGAGTAGCGGCGAGACTGTTTGCTGCACCTGCGAAGGCGGGTGAGCGGCTATTCCCTGCGCTTTCCTTAATCGAACACGGGCGTGGAGGCGCATGACTGCCATGCAGCAATTGCGCTGCTTTTGTGCGGTGCAGCATCCTACGTTGGTGGGACTGACACTCGTTCCATCGCTTGAAGGAGCTCCACCGTGGCCGACCCTGACCCCGCCCTTCGCATCACCCCGATCTCGTACGAGGAAGTCCAGGCCCACATCGCCCGCGGCCGCGCCCTGCAGGCCGAGTATGTCGCCGCAGCCTTCGCCAGGCTCGGCAGGCTGCTGCTGGGCCGTGGCAAGCGTACCCCGGCCAAGGCCCGGGACGTCGCCGGACATCCTGCCTGACCCGGTCAGTGGCCGGTGCGGCTTGCAGGCGGCGCCGGTCTGGCGCATGACGGCGGCATGACGCCGCCCGAACCCGATCGCCGCACCGCGTTCGTTGTCCATGGCCTCGCACAGGCGCGCGCCGCCTGTGCGGCGGCCGTGGCGAGTGGGCGCGCAATCGCCCTGATCAGCGCGCCGGGCGCCGCCCAGTCCGTGGGCATCGGCTGGTTCAAGGCGCTCGTCGAGGAGACCCGCGGCAGCTATCCTACGGTCGACATGATCGCGGTGCTGGATTGCGGGGACGCCGCGGGGCGCACCCTGCAGGCGCTCTCCCAGGGGCTGCGCCATCTGCTCGTCGATGCGCGCAGTCCGGCCCTGCCGCGGCTGCGCGATATTGCCGCCCAGCATGGCGCGGCGATCCTGACCGCGCGGCCGATCTGCATCGACCTCGGGACAGTCGCCGATCCCGAGGCCGCCTGCCGCGCCGCCCTAGCCGGCGGCGGGGGAGATTGAGCTTCTGTCACCTCGCCGCCTCCCACATTGCCAACCGCCGACGAACCCGATACCAAACCAGCCACACCAAGACCGAACCGGGAGCAGGCCATGCGCGTGACACAGCGGGTTCGCCGCATTCTTGACAACTACGAGAGCGACAATCCGGGCAGCAAGACCAGCCTCGCCCGCATCCTGATGGCCGGCCGGCTCGGCGGCACCGGCAAGCTGGTCATCCTCCCGGTCGATCAGGGCTTCGAGCACGGCCCGGCGCGCAGCTTCGCGCCCAATGCCGCCGCCTACGACCCGCACTATCTGTTCAAGCTGGCGATCGACGCCGGGCTCAACGCCTATGCCGCGCCGCTCGGCGCGCTGGAGGCCGGCGCCGACACCTTTGCCGGCGCAGTCCCGCTGATCCTGAAAATGAACAGCGCCAACACGCTGCCGGCCAGCGTGCAGGACCAGGCGGTGACCGGCGGCATCGACGATGCGCTCCGCCTCGGCTGCAGCGCCGTCGGCTTCACCATTTATCCGGGCGTCGACGCCACCTACGACATGTACGAGGAGGTCCGCGACATGATCGCCGAGGCCAAGTCGGTGGGTCTGGCGGCCGTGGTCTGGGCCTATCCGCGCGGGGCGATGTCGAAGGACGGCGAAACCGCCGTCGACGTGGTCAGCTATGCGGCGCACATGGCCTGCCTGCTCGGCGCCCACATCATCAAGGTGAAGCTGCCGACCGATCATCTGGAGCAGCCGGACGCCAAGAAGGTTTACGAAGCGCAGAAGATCCCGATCAAGACTCAGGCCGAGCGGGTCGCCCACGTCGTCCAGTGCTGCTTCGCCGGCCGGCGCATCGTGGTCTTCTCCGGCGGTGCCTCCAAGGGTGCGGACGCGGTATTCCAGGACGCCCACGACATCCTCGCCGGCGGCGGCAATGGCTCGATCATCGGCCGCAACAGCTTCCAGCGCTCCTACGAGGATGCCCGCACCCTGCTCGACACCCTGGTCCAGATCTACCAGGGCAAAGCGTGAGCGAAGCCTCGGAGAACCGGCCCCGGTCCGAGCCGCGGACCTGCCGGCTCTACCTGGTCACGCCGCCGGCCTTCGAGCCGGCGGCATTCGTTCCGTTGCTTGCCGAAGCGTTGGACGCCGGCGACGTCGCCTGTCTGCAGCTTCGGCTGAAGGATGCCGACGACGACAGCATCCGGCGCGCGGCGGACGCCATCCGGCCGCTCTGCCACCAGCACGACGTGGCGCTGATCATGAACGACCGGCCGGACCTGGCGACAGAGACCGGCTGCGACGGAGTCCATATCGGCCAGCAGGACGCCTCCTACGAAGTCGCACGCAAGCGGGTCGGGCCGGACGCCATCGTCGGCGTCACCTGCCACGACTCCCGTCACCTGGCGATGGAAGCCGCCGAGCGGGGCGCCGACTATGTCGCCTTCGGCGCTTTCTACCCGACCGCCACCAAGGAACGTCGCTACGCGCCCGAGCCGGACCTGCTGACCTGGTGGCAGGAGATCTTCGAGGTCCCGTGCGTGGCGATCGGCGGCATTACGCCGGAGAATTGCGGCACGCTGGTCAGCGCCGGCGCCGACTTCATAGCCGTGGTCAGCGCTGTCTGGCAGCATCCTGAGGGACCGGCGGCGGCGGTGAAGGCGTTCAACGCCGAGATCGCCAGGGCGCTGGCTGCAAACGCCTGAAAAATAGTTACTCGGGCGGCACTTCAAACGCCGGCCGGGAGCACCCATCTAGCCAGCGGGGGTGGGTACAGCCCCCACATCGAGCAGAAACGAGATGGCGGACTTTCGCCGCAGCGGGTTTGCGGGCGCATGCCTCGCACGTCGGGCTGGCCATGCCGGTCCCGCGGGAGCCCAGCCGTGCCCGCGCGGGTCCGAACGCTTCGCGTCCCCCCATTTCAATGTTGGACATCAAGGATGATCCCAATGGAGGTTCCGAAGATCGGGGTGGCCGCTCGGGTCGGCAGGCCGGGCACGGAGTGGGCCGTGCCGAGGGCCGCCTGGTACCCGATCAGCCCGCTGCCCTCGAGGCAAAAGCCGTGGCGGGTCGACGTCGAACTTCATGGCATGCGGGCAACCGTATCCGGCGCTGCACCCACCCGCTGCGAGATGGCGGACGTCGAGCACGACTCTCTCAAGGTCGCCATCTCCAACGGGCTGATCTGGGCCTGTCTGGCCGACCACAGCGACCGGGCGATCCTGCCGATCGACCTCCACGGATTCGGTGCGCGCGACATTGTGGCGATGAACCAGGTGACCGTGAGCGCGGACTTCGACCAGGTCGTCCTGGGCCTGGTCGATCCGGCACACGTGCCGATGGTCCACAATTCCTGGTGGTGGCGTTCCGGCGACACCCGGAAGGTGAAGACCAAGCAGTACGGCCCCTCGCCGCTCGGGTTTACCGCCAGCGCCAAGGATCGGAGACACGCGTCGCCGCTGTTTCGGCTGTTCGGGCTCAACCCCGATATCTCGATCGAGTTTCGCCTGCCGTCGTTGCGGATCGAGCGGATCCGGCACCGCGACAACCTGATTGCCAACTTCACCTTCGTCACCCCGATCCGTCCAGGGGTCCAGCGGGTGTACAACGTCATGTTCTCGACCTGGCGCTGGCTGCACATGCTCGGGCCTGTCGTGCGGCGCCTCGGGCAGACCTTCCTGCAGCAGGACGCCCGCATCCTGAGCCTGATCGGCGCCGGACACGCCAATGACGGGATGCTGTTCCGCGGCGATCCGGACAAGCCGTCACTCTGGTATTTCCGCCTGAAGCGGGAACTCGCGAGCAGCCAGGACGAAGGCCGCCCGTTCGAGAACCCGATCCGGCCGCAACTGCTGACCTGGCGGACTTAGGTCAAGAGACGGGCTGCTTGGCCGCTGCTCAGGCCCGCGCTCCCACCAACCGGCCGGCGAGATAGGCGTCGAGATGAGCGCTGAGATCGCGCGCGTCGTCGCCGGCGCCGTCGATCAGCGCGGACTTCCGGCGGCGCAGGAACTGCAGCCCCATCACGTACATCCCGGGTGAGGGCAGGACGCC
>JBHJOG010000246.1:0-22491 GCA_050329975.1 Alphaproteobacteria bacterium
CGGTGCTGCTTCGGCTCGGCAGCCAGCTGGCCGGCTGTCCGGTCTACATGGTGCCGGCGGATGCCACCGCCGAGCGCGACGGCGGGGCGCTACCGGCCTATTGCGAGGAACGCCGGGTCGCCAGCCCCGGCAGTGGGGTCATCGGCACCCTGCGCGCCGTCGACATCCACCACCGGCCGGATCTGGCGAACCTGCGGCGCGGCATGCTCGACGACCTCGCCGCCCTGGTCGGCAACACCCACCAGCTGCGGGCAATGCTCGGACGGGTCGATCCGGTCTCCGGACTGCCGAACCGCAGCCAGTTCCTCCACGACCTTGCCGCCGATCCGCGAGGGGCTTCGCCGGCCTGCAGCCTGGTCATGGTCGCGCTGGCGGAGCCCAATCGCTATGCGGCGGTCGTGCGCGCGCTCGGCCACGACTATGCGGAGGGACTCATCCGCACCGGTGCCGGCACCTTGCTCGATCTGGTGCCCTCGGGCTGCAAGCTGTACCAGGTCAGCCCACTGGCCTTCGTCTTCTTCTGCGATGGCGGTCGGCAGGGGCTGGAGCGGACAGCCGAAACGCTGGTGCGCGCCTTCCAGGGGCCGATCACCTGCCGCGGTATCCCGATCGACACCCATGTCGGCATCGGTGTGGTCGCCATCGAGGGCGACTGCATCGACGGCGCCGAGGCGCTGCGGGCGGCGATGGCCGCCGCCCAGGACAGCCGCAGCACGCGGGCGGGGTGGGCGATCTACGACCGAGGCGCGGATGCCGCCCACCAGCGCGCCTTCGCGCTGCTTGCCGACCTGCGTCGCGCCTTCGACGGCGCCGGCGAACTCAGCCTGCACTTCCAGCCGCGGATCGCCTTCCGCAGCGGCGCCTGCGTCAGCGCCGAGGCGCTGCTGCGCTGGAACCATCCCGCCTTCGGTCCGATCCCGCCCGGCGAATTCATCCCCCTGGCCGAAGCCACGGCGCTGATCAATCCGCTGACCGACTGGGTGCTGGACGCGGCGGCGCGCCACGCGGTGGCACTGGACGAAGCCGGGCACCGCTTCCCGCTGTCGGTCAACGTCTCGCCGAAGAACCTGGCGGAGCCGGATTTCGTCGACAAGCTGGGGGCTCTGCTGGCCCGGTATCGACTGGCGCCCGACCGGCTCGAGCTCGAGTTCACCGAGGGCATGCTCGCCTCCGACCAGAGCGCCGTGCGTCATCATCTCGACCGGATCTGCGCCATGGGCATCGAGGTCGCGATCGACGATTTCGGCAGCGGCTACAGTAACATGAGCTACCTGACCCAGATCCCGGCGCGGATCCTGAAGATCGACCAGGCCTTCGTCCGCCCGATGATGGAGAGCGAGAAGAACCAGCACATGGTCAGGTCGATCATCGCGATGGGCCAGGGCCTGGGATACCGCGTGGTGGCGGAAGGGATCGAGACGGCCGACGCCTTCGCGATGCTGGCCGGCTGGGACTGCGACGAAGCGCAGGGCTACTTCATCAGCCGCCCGCTGCCGGCCGACGGCTTCGCCGCCTGGCTGGCCGCCGGCAAGGGCAGGTTCGCGATGCCTGCGTAACGCCCGGTTTCGGAAGACCGGCGGACCCGGTTCATGACATCATGCCGCGATCGCGGCGGCCAGCGCACACCGGCATCCGCAACGTCGATGGAGAAGGGCCATGGTTGGCAACGACCGGCACCCGACGGGCTGCGGCGGCCGTTGACGTCGATGCGGTTGCCGCGGCTGCGGATGGTCACGAGCTTCGCGCTCGCATCGATCGTCGCCTGCGTGCCGGGGGCGGAGCGCGGGGGATCGAGCGAGCCGATCCAGGGCTACGGCCACGTGCCGGTCGCCGGGCCGGTGGCGACGGCCGAGGAGCGGGCGGCCTGCGAGGCGGCCGGCGGCGCGATCGCGGTCGCTGGGCTGCTTGGCCACGAGGCCTGCATCCTGACGCTGACCGATGGCGGGAAAGCCTGCACCGATTCGGACGACTGCATCGGACGCTGCAGGAACAGCGGCGCGTTCGTTGATGCGGGTGAACCGGTCGCGGCCGGCTTCTGCGAGTGGAGCAACAGCCCGTTCGGCTGCTGGCAGGAGGTGGTCGACGGCCGGGGCGGACTTGCGATCTGCGTCGACTGAACCCGGACCGCCGGCTGTTCGGCCTGCCCAGAACCGGCGTCCACGAACCATTTGAAAGTGACTTGAAGCCAGTGCAAGATGTGGGCATGGACGCGGATGAACAGTCGCTGGGCAAGGTCGGCGGCCGGCTCCGGCTGGCGCGGCGGCTGCGGGGCCTGAAGCTACGCCAGCTCGCGGACACGGTCGGCTGCTCGGAGAGCCTGCTCTCGAAGTACGAGACCGGCAAGGCGACGCCCTCGCTGCCGATGCTGCACCGGCTCGCCCGGGAACTCGGCTTCAACATCGGCTGGATGTTCGAGGAAGGCGATGGCGCGCACGGCATCGTCTTCCGTGCCGGCGAGCGGCCGATCATCGCGCTCGATCCGCTGCGCCAGGGCGAGGGCATCACGCTGGAGCGCGTCGTCCCCTATGATCCGAGCCACCTGGTGCAGTGCAACATCCATCATATCGCCGCTGGCGGCCGGAGTGACGCACCGATCTCCCATGATGGCGAGGAGGTCGGCTATGTGATCGAGGGCGCGGTCGAGCTCGACGTCGACGGCAAGGTCTACCGGCTCTCGGCCGGGGACGCCTTCGTGTTCCGCTCCACGCTGCCGCACGCCTACCGCAACCCGTTCGACCGCAGCGCCAGCATCTTCTGGGTGAACACGCCGCCGACCTTCTGACCCGCTGCCGAATCGGTGCAACCTGTTCAAGTGACTTGACGAGAGTTCACTAAGGCTTGAATAATCCCGTATGCCAAGGCCGCAGGGGGCTGCGGCTCGGGGAAGCTTCGAGAGGGAGAGCGGGAATGAACCGGATAGCAGTTGCCGGCCTGGCGGCCACACTGAGCGCAGGCCTGGCCACGGCCGCGTCGGCCGAGAGCATCGCGTTGATCACCATCAACCAGCAGGCGCTGTTCTTCAACCAGATCAACGACGGCGCCATCGAGGCGGCGGAGGCCGCTGGGGTCGAGCTGGTGATCTTCAACGCCAACAACGATCCCGCCGCCCAGAACGACGCGATCGAGACCTATATCGTCCAGGGCGTCGACGCGATGATCGTGGTCGCGATCGACGTCAACGGCATCAAGCCGGCGATCAGCCAGGCGGTCGAACAGGGCATCCCGGTGATCGCCATCGACGCCCAGATCCCCGACGGCGACAACGCCACCTTCATCGGCGTCGACAACCTGCAGGCCGGCCGCGACATCGGCGAATATTTCGTCGAGCATGTGAAGGCGAACATGGGCGGGACCGCCACCGTCGGCATCGTCGGCGCGCTCAATTCCTTCATCCAGAACCAGAGGCTGGACGGTTTCGTCGAGGCGATCGAGGCGTCGGACGCCGACATCACCATCCTGGACACGGTCGACGGCCAGAACGTTCAGGACATCGCGCTGTCGGCGGCCGAGAACCTGATGACCGCCAACCCCGGCATGAATGCGATCTACGCTACCGGCGAGCCGGCGCTGATCGGGGCGGTGGCCGCGGTCGAGAGCCAGGAGATGACCGAGCAGGTCCAGGTGTTCGGATGGGACCTGACCGCCCAGGCGGTGACTGGCATCGACGAGGGCTGGGTGGTCGCCGTGGTCCAGCAGAGCCCCTATGGCGAGGGCAAGGCGGCGGTCGAGGCGGCGATGACGCTGCTCGGCGGCGGTTCCGTGGAGCCGGTGGTGTTCATTCCGATCGACATCGTCACGTCCGAGAACGTGGACGATTTCCGGGGGATGTTCGAGTAGGAAGAACCCTCGTCCTCTCTGATTCACCGTCATGGCCGGGCTTGACCCGGCCATCTCCCGCCGGTGTTCGCGCGGATCGAGATGCCCGGGTCGAGCGCGGGCATGACGGAACAGGAGAGGCGCGAGCATTCCGCCATGCCTGACACCGCTCCCACCCGAGTCCGGATGACCGGCATCTCCAAGCGCTACGGCGCGATCCAGTCGCTGGACGGGGTCGACCTTGAGCTCAAGGCCGGCGAGGTGCTGGGGCTGGTAGGCGACAACGGCGCCGGCAAATCGACGTTGTCGAAGGTGCTGTCGGGTGCGGTGATCCCCGACACGGGCACAATCGAGATCGACGGCCGGCGGGTGCGGTTCTCGAGCCCGGCCGACGCCCGCCGCCAGCACGTCGAGATGGTCTACCAGGACCTGTCGCTGTGTGACACCGTCGACGTCGCCGGCAACCTGTTCCTCGGCCGTGAGCCGCGCAACGCGCTGGGACTGCTCGACAAGCCGCGGATGCACCGGGCGGCGCGGCAAATGCTGGAAGGGCTCGGGATCACCATCCCGGACACCCGGCTCAAGGTCGAGAACCTCTCAGGCGGCCAGCGGCAGAGCATCGCCATCGGCCGCGCAGCCTCTTTCGACCCGGCGGTACTGATCATGGACGAGCCGACCGCAGCGCTGGCGGTCGCCGAGGTCGAGGCGGTGCTGGACCTGATCCGGCGGGTCAGCGCGAAAGGCGTCAGCGTCATCCTGATCACCCATCGGCTGCAGGACCTGTTCCTGGTCTGCGACCGGCTGATGGTGATGTACGAGGGCCGCAAGGTCGCCGAGCGGATGGTCGCCGAGACCGACATCGAGGAAGTGGTGACTCTGATCGTCGGCCGGAAGTTCTCCGCGCGCTCGGCGGGCATGGGCGGATGAACGCGGTTCGCGGCATGACGCTGCGCGACCGGGTGGCGGCGCAGGGGGGTGTGGCGTCGATCGCGGCGTTCTTCCTGATCGTCTGCGTGTATTTCAGCTTCGCCACCGTCGGCTTCCTGACCGAGGCCAACCTGCTCAACATCCTGCGCCAGAGCGCGCCGCTGCTGATCGTCGGCGCTGCGATGACCTTCGTCATCACCACCGGCGGCATCGACCTGTCGGTGGGCTCGACTGTGGCCCTGACCGGGGCGCTGAGTGCGATCCTGCTGCAGAGCGGGGACCTGGCCTGGCCGGTGGTCTTCGTCGCAATGCTGGCGCTGGGCGGGCTGATCGGGGTCGTGCAGGGCTTCTTCATCGCCTATGAGCGGATCCCGGCCTTCATCGTCACCCTGGCCGGGATGAGCGTGTTCCGCGGCATCGCCCTGCTGATGACCGGCGGCTATTCGATTCCGGTGGAACCGGGGACCGGCTACGTGTTCCTCGGCCGCGGCTGGTTCGCCGGCGTGCCGGTGCCGGCACTGATCGCGATCGCGGTGCTGCTGCTGGCGGCCCTGGTGTTCAACCAGACCCGGTTCGGCCGCTACGTCACCGGCATCGGCGCCAACGCGGAAGCGGTGCGCCGGGCGGGGGTCGACATCCGGCTGGTGACGCTGTCGGTCTATGTGCTGAGCGGCGCGGCGGCAGCCTTGGCCGGGCTGCTGCTCACCGCGCGCCTGGGCAGCGGCTCGTCCAATGCCGGGATCGGTTTCGAGCTGGAGGTGATCGCAGCAGTGGTGCTCGGATCGACCAGCCTGTTCGGCGGCCGCGGCACCGTCGCCGGCACCGTGCTGGGCGCGCTGACGGTGGCGGTGATCGGCAATGGGCTGATCCTGTCCCACCTGTCGCCGTTCCTCACCCCGATCGTCACCGGCTGCATCATCCTGATCGCGATCTGGCTGAACTTCAGGATGTTCTCGGGCGGAGGCAGGCGGCGATGAGCGATCCAGGAATCGGCGTTCGGTCGGGCCAGGTGATGACCGTGCTGGGGCCGCTGCCGGTGGAGCGGATGGGCGTGACCCTGATGCACGAGCACATCCTGCTCGACGCCGGCTCCTCCTGGGCGCGGCCGTGCTGCGCCGGCGACCTCGCCATCGCTGAGAAGCCGGTCTCGGTCGAGTTCCTCGGCGAACTGCGGATGAACCCCTACCTCAACCGCGACAACTGTCAGCTCACCGATATCGACGCGGCGATCGAAGAGCTGCGGCTGTTCGCCGACCTGGGCGGGGCGACGGTTGTCGATCCGACCAACCGCGGCATCGGCCGCGACGGCCGGACGCTGCAGAGGATCAGCCGGCGCACCGGGCTCAACATCGTGATGGGCGCCGGCTTCTACCTCGAGCGCTCGCATCCCGCCGAGGTGGCCGGGATGAGCGAGGACGCCATCGCCGACCAGATCGTCGCCGACGTCGGCGGCGGCGCGGAGCCGCCCGAAGTGCCGGCCGGGCTGATCGGCGAGATCGGGGTCAGCAAGCATTTCACCGCCGCCGAGGAGAAGTCGCTGCGCGGAGCGGCGCAGGCGGCGAAGCGGACCGGCGTGCCGCTGTCGATCCACCTGCCGGGCTGGGAGCGGCTGGCGCACCGGGTGCTGGACGTGGTGGAGGCGGTCGGCGCCGACCTCGACCACACGATCCTTTGCCACATGAACCCGAGCCACGCCGACCCCGGCTACCAGAGGAGCCTCGCCGACCGGGGCGCCTGGCTGGAGTACGACATGGTCGGCATGGACTACTACTACGCCAACGAGGACGCCCAGTGCCCCAGCGACGAGGACAACGCACGCGCGATCCGGTCGCTGATCGACGACGGCTACCTTCGGCGCCTGCTGATATCCCAGGACGTGTTCCTGAAGATGATGCTCACCCGCCACGGCGGCTTCGGCTATGGCTACATCCTGAAGCACTTCGTGCCGCGGCTGATCCGCCACGGGGTGGAGCGGGCCGCGATCGATGCACTGCTGGTGGCCAACCCGCGGCGGGTGTTCTCGGCGGACGCAAACTAGGGACTGAGGGGAAGAGATGGCGAACAAGAAGATCCTGCTGGCCGGCGAGAGCTGGGTCACCACCGCGACCCACATCAAGGGCTTCGACCAGTTCCCGACGGTGACCTTCCACTTGGGCGCCACCGGTTTCCTCGAGGCGCTGAAGGACCTGCCCTACGACTTCACCTACATGCCCTGCCACCAGGCGCAGACCGAGTTTCCGAACACGGCGGAGGGGCTGAACGCCTATGACGCGATCATCCTGTCGGACATCGGCGCCAACACGCTGCTGCTGCATCCGGACACCTGGATTCACTCCAGGCCGACGCCGAACCGGCTTTTCGCGCTGAAGGACTATGTAGCGCAGGGCGGCGGGCTGGCGATGATCGGCGGCTACCTCAGCTTCCAGGGGATCAACGGCAGCGCCCGGTTCAAGAACACCCCGGTCGAGGACGTGCTGCCGGTGACGATGCTGGCCACCGACGACCGGATCGAGGTGCCGGAGGGGCTGCGGCCGGAGCAGGTGGGTGGCCACCCGATCCTCGAAGGCGTCGGCGGCGAATGGCCGATGGTGCTCGGCTTCAACGAGGTCGCCGCGAAGCCGGACGCGACGGTGCTGGCGCATGCGGGCGCGGCCTACCGCAATCTGCCGATCATCGCCGTCGGCGAGCACGGACGCGGGCGCTCGCTGGTCTGGACCAGCGACATCGGCCCCCACTGGCTGCCGGCCGAGGTGCTGCGCTGGCCCCATTTCGCCCGGCTGTGGGGCCAGATGCTGGACTGGCTGACCGGCGCGCCCGCCGGCTGACGTCCGATGACGGTCCATGTCGTCGGCAACGCCTGCATCGACCTGTCGTTCTGGCTGGCGGGCGCGGTGCCGGCGGGCGCGACGGTGCTGGCGCGGCGCTGGCAGAAGGGACCGGGCGGCAAGGGGCTGAACCAGGCGACGGCGGCGGCCCGGGTCGGGGCCGCGGTCGTGCTGTGGGCGGCGGTGGGCGACGACACGGACGCGGAGCTGATCCAGGCGCACCTGGTCGCGGAGGGGATCAGCCTGGAAGGGCTGGCCTACCAGGCCGGGCCGACCGATCTGTCTGCGATCTGGGTGGGGCCGGACGGCGACAACCGGATCGTCAGCGCGGCCGGCCAGGCGGCCTCGTTCCGGCCGGCCGCGGACCCGCTGTTCGCAGCGGCGCTGCGGCCCGGGGACGTGGTGGCAGGCCAGGGCAACCTGCAGCCGGCAGCAACCGAGGCGGTGCTGGCGCTGGCACGCGAGCGCGGCGCGCGGACGGCGCTGAACCCGTCGCCGCCGCGCGACGGCGGCTGGCCCGACCTGGCCGCAGCCGACCTGGTGGTGCTGAACGTCGAGGAAGCGCAGGCGATCGCCGGCGCGGCGGCGCCCGAGGATGCACTGGCGCGGCTGCGCACGATGACGGCAGGTGCGGTGGTGCTGACCCTGGGGCCGGCGGGCGCGCTGCTGTCGGATGCGGCGGCAGAGATGCGCGCGGTGTCGACGCCGCTGGCGAATGCCGTCGACACCAGCGGAGCCGGCGACGCCCTGTTCGGGACGATGCTGGCGCTGTGGGCGGACGGCTGGCCGCTGGGAAAGGCGCTGGCGGCGGCGGTCCGGGTGGCGTCGCGCAAGGTGGAGCGGCCGGGCGCGCTGGCCGGCCTGCCACCGGCGGCGGAGGTGCGGGACCTGATCGGCCAGGGCATGCAAGCGGAGGCGGGATGGTTGAGATGAGGCCTGTCGGCGACCAGCGCGGCAACGCGGTGGCCGAGCTGTTCGGCCGCCGGGGTGCGCTGATCGGGGTCGTGCACCTGCTGCCGTTGCCGGGGGCGCCGCGCTACGCCGGTGGCGGGATGGCGCCGATCCTGGAGCGGGCGCGGCACGATGCCGACGCCTATCTCGCCGGGGGCATGGACGGGCTGATCGTCGAGAACCACGGCGACGGGCCGTTCGCCAAGCCGGACGCGCTCGGCCCGGAAACGGCCGCCTGCATGGCCGTGGTCACCGACATGGTCCGCCGGGAGTTCGGCTGTCCGCTGGGGATCAACGTGCTGGCGAATGCCGCGCTGCCGGCCCTGGCGACGGCGGTGGCCGGCGGGGCGCAGTTCATCCGGGTCAACCAGTGGGCCAACGCCTACGTCGCCAACGAGGGGATCATCGAGGGCGCGGCAGCCCCGGCGATGCGCTACCGCCGCACACTGGACGCCGGCCACATCAAGGTTTTCGCCGATGCCCACGTCAAGCACGGCGCGCACGCCATCGTCGGCGACCGGCCGGTGGAGGAACTGGTCCGCGACCTGGCCTTTTTCGACGCCGACGCGGTGATCGCCACCGGTCAGCGCACCGGGGACGCCGCCGACCTGGGCTACATCGGCACGATCGCGGCGGCGAGCCACCTGCCGACGCTGGTCGGCAGCGGGGTGACCGCCGGCAACGTGGCGGCGATCATCGAGATCGTCGACGGGGCGATCGTCGCCAGTTCGCTCAAGCGCGACGGCGTGTGGTGGAACGAGGTAGAGCCGGCGCGGGTGAAGGCGCTGGCGGCAGCGGCGGGGCGCTGATGGCGCTGCCCACGGTCAATGCCGAGCGGCTGGCCGCGCGGCTGGACGCGGTCTCCCGGTTCGGCGCGACGCCGGGCGGTGGGCTCGACCGCCAGGCCCTTACCGCCGAGGAGGTGGCCGCGCGGCGCTATGTGCTCGATGCCGCCCGGGCGCGCGGCTTTGCCTGCATGGCCGACCCGATCGGCAACCTGTTCATCCGCCGGCCGGGACGGGACGACCTGGCGCCGATCGTCGCCGGCAGTCATCTCGACAGCCAGCCCCTGGGCGGCCGTTTCGACGGGACCCTGGGCGTTTTGGCCGCGCTGGAGGTGCTGGAAAGCCTGGAGGATGCGGGCGCGGTCCATGCGCATCCGATCGAGGCCGTCGCCTGGACCAACGAGGAGGGCAGCCGTTTCGCCCCCGGCGCCATGGGGTCGCAGGTCTATGCCGAGGCGACGCCACTTGCGGCCATGCTGGCCGCACGCGACGGGTCGGGCGCCAGCGTGGAGGAAGCCCTGGCGGCGATGCGGGCGGCTTGCGGACCGCTCGCCGACCGGGCGCTCGGCGCGCCCATCGCAGGCTATCTGGAACTGCACATCGAGCAGGGGCCGGTGCTCGAGACCGAGGGGCTCAGCATCGGCGTGGTCGACGGTATCCAGGGTGCGCGCTGGCTCGAGGTCCGTATCGACGGCCGCTCCGGTCATGCCGGCACCACGCCGGAGGCATTGCGGGCGGATGCCGGCGACGCGGCGATCCGGGCAGCGACGGCGGCGCGCGCGCAGGTCCGGTCGCAGGGCGACGAGCGGGTGCGTTTCACCGTCGGCCGGATCGCCTTCGAGCCGGGATCGGTGAACACCATTCCCCGCACCGCGCGCTTCAGCATCGACCTGCGCCACCCGGAGGAAGCCGTGCTGGACCGGCTGGAGGCGCGAATCCAGGCGGCCGTTGCGGCGGAGGCGGCCCCGTGCACTCTGTCGATCGAGCCGTTGATGACGGTAGCCGCGACCCGCTTCGATCCACTGGTGACCGCGGCCTGCGCCGAAGCGGTGCAGGCCCTGGGCCATCCGGTGTTCCGGCTGACTTCCGGCGCCTTCCACGATGCCCAGTTCGCCGCCCGCATCGCCCCGGCCGGGATGATCTTCATCCCCTGTCGCGGCGGCATCAGCCACGCCGAGGCGGAAGCGATCGAGCCCGCACATGCAGTGCTGGGGGCGCAGGCCCTCCTGCTCGCCGTGCTCGGTCTCGACCGGCGGCCCTGACAGCCGGCGGCCGGGTCCGTGCGGGCTCAGTCCTGGCTCTCGACCCCGTGGCCGCCGCTCCCGGGTCCGGCCTGCTGGGCCGAGACGAACAGGCCGCGTACCTCGGTGACCGAGAAGTCCTGGAAGGCGAAGCGACCCGCGCCGACGGCGACGATGCCGACGGTGCCGGTACCGACCGCGGGCGAATAGACGTCGATTCCGTCCCGCTCGTCGACGAAGGCCGAGAAGCCCTCGGCATGTTCGATCAGCCGCAGCCGGTGCGGCATGGCAGGGTCGAACGGGGAGATGGTGATCGCATCGACCTCGATCAGGCCCGCGCGGCTGCGCTGCAGCAGCCTGAGCGTGCCATCCCCGGACAGGACCAGCGCGTAGTAGGACAGCGGCGCCTCCTCGAACGCATAGAGCAGGCCGGCGCCGGTGACGAGGCCGCCGTCGGCCGGCGATTCGCCCGTCACCTGCACCGTGACGCTGAGGTTCAGGCGCTCGGGGAGCGCGAGTCCGTGACCGTAGGCGTAGTGGATGGATCCGGGATCACGGTCGTTCTGCAGCACATACTGCTCTCCAGCCACCGACCCCACCCAGGGGCCGTCGGGCTGCTGGCCCATGAGCACGACATCGCGGAGCATTCCCATGTGCTCAGGCGTCTGTGCCCAGGATGCCGACGCCATCGAAACCATGCCCAGACAGAGCAGAAACCAAAGTCGCGAAACCATCGAACCCTCCCTGCTCGCCCTCGCGGACCCTTCGTCTCGCGATCCTTGCGCGGGTGGGAGACCGCTGTCGTTGAGGCAGATCAAGGTCCGGCCTACGGCTCTCCCAGCCGGGCGAAGGCGAGGTCGATGGCGCGCAGCGTCTCCGCCCACAGGTCCAAGGCGGGCAGCCGCTCGCGCGGGACCCATTCGGCGTGGGTGGCGTCGCTGCCGGCGACCGGTTCGCCACCAGTCCAGCGGGCGACGAAATCGACCAGCGTATAGTGCCAGGCGACCGTGCCGTCGGTCCCGTGACCGATGCCGTCGAAGACGCCGATCATGTCGACCAGCTCGACGTCGAGCCCAGTCTCCTCGCGCACCTCGCGCAGGCCGGCCTCGCGCACCGTCTCGCCCCATTCCTGGCGTCCGCCAGGGATGCTCCATTGCCCCAGCCTCGGCGGGTTGCCGCGGCGGATCAGCAGCACGGACTGGTCGCGGACCACGACCACGCCGACGCCGACGGTGGGGCCCACCGGCGTCATCGGCCGGCGGCGGCGACGAAGGCGGCGAAGATCGCCGCGTCGGCCGCCGAGATCAGGAATTCCGGGTGCCACTGCACGCCAAGGCAGAAGCGGTAGCCGGGCGCCTCGTTGCCCTCGATCACGCCGTCGGGCGCGCGAGCGTTGACCACGACACCCGGCGGCTCGTCGGCCGCGGCCTGGTGGTGGGCGGAATTGACCGCCAGCTCATCCGTGCCGACGATCCGGTGCAGCATGGTGCCGCGGACGATGCCGACGGTGTGGCCGGGCTCGTCGCGGGGATTGGGCTGCTCGTGGGCGAGCGCGCCGGCGACGCTATCGGGGATGTGCTGGATCAGGGTGCCGCCCAGCGCGACATGCAGCAGCTGTTGCCCGCCGCAGATGCCGAGGACGGCCATGTCGCGGGCGAGCGCGCCGCGCGCCATCGCCAACTCGAAGGCCGTCCGCCGGTCCTTGGTCACCACCGTCGCATGGCGTTCGCCGGCACCGAACAGGGCGGGATCGACGTCGAAGGCGCCGCCGGTGACGATCAGTCCGTCGATCAGGTCGAGATAGAGACCGGCTGCCTCCGGCTCGTGGGGCAGGGCTACCGACAGACCGCCGGCCGCAGCGACCGCCGCGCAGTAGTTCTCGCGCACCGCGTACCAGGGGAACTTCGAATAGGTCTTGACCGTCTCGTGGTCCAGTGTGACGCCGATGACTGGTCGCCCGGTCATGGTTTGCCGATGGTGTGGCCGTGGTTGAGCGGGCCGTGACCGGCGCCGTAGCCGGGCGCGGTTTCGATGGCTCGGCGGACATAGGCGCGGGCGCAGGCGACCGCCTCGGCCACGTCCAGCCCCTGTGCCAGCCCGACGGCAACCGCCGAGGCCAGGGTGCAACCGGTGCCATGGGTGTGGGCGGTGTCGATGCGTGCGTCGGTGAAGCTGCGGTCGAAGCCCTCGGGGCCGACCAGCCGGTCGACCAGCCTGTCCCCTTCGAGATGTCCGCCCTTCATCAGCGCCCAGGCCGTACCGCGGGCCAGCAGCGCCCGGCCGGCGGGCAGCGTGTCGGCCGGAGTGCGGACCGGCAGCCCGGACAGCACCTCGGCCTCCGGCGCGTTCGGCGTCACCACCCGGGCGAGCGGCAGCAGCCGGTCGCGGATCAGCGCGATCGCCGCGTCCTCGAGCAGCCGGGAGCCGCCCTTGGCGATCATCACCGGATCGAGCATCACCGGTATGCGCCCTGCGAGCGGCGCCAGCCGGTCGGCCACGGTCGCAGCGATGGCGGCATTGGCCAGCATGCCGATCTTGATCGCGTCGGCCCCGAGATCGGCGAGCACGACGTCGATCTGCTGGGCGACGAAGTCCGGGTCGATGGCGACCACCCCGTGGACGCCCAGCGTGTTCTGGGCGGTCAGCGCCGTGACCGCGGTCATCGCGTAGCCGCCGAGCGCGGTGACGGTCTTGATGTCGGCCTGGATGCCGGCGCCGCCGCCGCTGTCAGAGCCGGCGATGATGAGCACGCGGCCGCGCATGGCCGTGGGCTACTCGGCGGCCGCGGCGTGGCCTGCGGCTTCAACCGCGTCCGCGATCTGCGTCACCACCGCGCGGACCAGCGCCTCGTCTTCGCCCTCGGCCATCACCCGGATCAGGGCCTCGGTGCCGGACTTGCGGATCACGACCCGGCCGTCCGGGCCGAGCTTGGCACGTGCGTCGGCGATCGCCGCCTGGACATGGGGCGCCTCCAGCGGCTGACCGCCGGCGAAGCGCACGTTGTGGAGCAGCTGCGGTACCGGCATGAACACGTCGAGCAGGGTGCTGGCCGGCTTGCCGGCCTCGACCAGCGCCGCCAGCACCTGCAGGCCCGCCATCAGGCCGTCGCCGGTGGTGGCGAAGTCGGTCATGATCATGTGGCCTGACTGCTCGCCGCCCAGGTTGCAGCCGGTGGCGCGCATCTCCTCGAGCACATAGCGGTCGCCGACTGCGGTGCGGCGCAGCTCCAGGCCCAGGCTGCGGACATGGCGCTCCAGGCCCAGATTGGACATCACGGTGGCGACGACGCCCGCACCGCGGATCCGGCCGGCGCGAGCCCAGTCGGTGGCGATCAGCCCCATGATCTGGTCGCCGTCGATCACCCGCCCGTGCTCATCCGCGACGATCAGCCGGTCGGCGTCGCCGTCCAGGGCGAGGCCGATGTCCGCACCGTTGCGAACCACGGCTGCGCAGAGCGTATCGGGGGCAGTGGCGCCGCAGTCGGCATTGATGTTGAAGCCGTCGGGCTCGACCGCCACCGGCACGACCTCGGCGCCGAGCTCCTGCAGCACCGTCGGTGCGATCGCATAGGCGGCGCCGTTGGCGCAGTCGACGACGACCTTGAGCCCGTCCAGGGTCCGGTCGCTCGGGAAGCTGGCCTTGACGAACTCGATGTAGCGGCCGGCGGCATCGTCGAGCCGCCGCGCCCGGCCCAGGGCGGACGGCGACGCCAGGCGCTCGCTGCCGGCGGACGCCATCAGCGCCTCGATCTCGGCCTCGACCGCGTCCGACAGCTTGAAGCCGTCCGGGCCGAACAGCTTGATGCCGTTGTCCTGGTAGGGGTTGTGCGAGGCGGAGATCATCACGCCCAGATCGCAGCGCATCGACCGGGTCAGCATGCCGACCGCCGGCGTCGGCATCGGGCCGAGCAGCAGCACATCCATCCCGACGGAGATGAAGCCGGCGGTGAGCGCTGGCTCGATCATGTAGCCGGACAGGCGGGTGTCCTTGCCGATGATCACCCGGTGGCGGTGACCGCCGTTCTTGAACCGGCTGCCGGCCGCCATCGCGACCTGCAGCATCGTCTGCGCGGTCATCGGCATCGTGTTGGCTCGGCCGCGGATGCCGTCGGTCCCGAAAAGCTTGCGCGTCATTTGCGGCGGTGGTCCCTGTGGCTGTGGTCCTCGTGTGGTGTCCGGCCGTGCGTCATACCGATCGCTCCACTGACACAAAAGGATTGAGCGTTCGTGTGCAGGTTCGTCGACGCATCCTGGCGGCGTCGTCCGCGCCCTCGGCATCCGCGCCCTCTGCGCGCGCGACTCCTGGCAGCCGGAGTCGTCCCCATGCGTCGCCAGATAGCCCGATCGCGTTCAAATCTTCAACCATGGTGGGCGGCGTTGAGATCGGTCGCAGGAGACTCGCCGAGCCAATGGTCGAGCGCCGCGCGGACTGTGGCCTCCTCGATCGCGCCGATCGGATCGGCGCGCAGGATGGTCACGCGGGGGCCGCGCGGGCCGATCAGGGCCGGATCGGAGGCGGGACCGAACAGGCTGACCGACGGACAGCCGACGGCGGCCGCGACGTGCATCGGTCCGGTGTCGTTGCCGACCGCCGCCACCGCCCGGCGGGCGAGGGCTGCGATCTGCGGCATGTCGGTCCGGCCGCCGAGGTCGACCGCGGCCGGACAGGCTGCTGCGATGCCGGCGCGGGCGTCGGCCTCGTCGGGGCCGCCGATCAGCACCGGTGTCAGCCCGGCGGCTGCCAGCCCCGCGGCAAGCCGGCCATAGGCCGCGGCCGGCCAACGCTTCTCCGCGCGATGCCTGGCGCTCCCGGGCACGAGCAGTACCATCGGCATCGGCACATGTGGCGGCGAGGTGTCGATGCCGAGCCAGCTCAGGTCCGGCATCGGCTCCGCAGCGACACCGGCCAACGCGAGCTGCGCCACTTCGCGATCGACGATGTGCAGCTTGCGGTCCGCCGGCTTGCGGTAGCGATGGCTGCAGCCGCGGGCAACGCCCACCCATTCCGGCGGCTGCGGCCAGAGCGCACGGAAATAGCCGGCAGTGCGATCGTTGCGCTGCAGGTCGTAGACACGCTGGAAGCCTGCGCCGCGCAGCTGCCCGACATGGCTGAGCCAGGTCAGCGGCGTGCGCAGGCTCGGCCGCGGGTCGACCCAGACATCGTCGAAGAACGGGCAGGCCTCGCCGAGCGGCCCGTAGGACGCGGTAGTCATCAGGGTGATGTGGGCGTCCGGATGATGGGCGCGGATCGCCTTGAAGCTGCCGGTGGACAGGATGAAGTCACCGAAGGCGCTGTGCTTGATCACCAGGATGCGCGCAGGGCTCGGCATGGGTGGCTCGGTCCATGGCTCGGCGTCGAAACACAAAGCGCGGCGATGATGCGCCGCGCCTGCTGTAGCCCGCCCGAGTGCCCCGTGAGCGGTTCCTGGCCGGGCTATTCGCCTACTTCGGCTCGAAAACCTGGCGTCCGCGGTAGCGGCCGGTGGTCAGGTCGACATGGTGCGGCCGGCGCAGTTCCCCGGTCTCCTGGTCCACGACATAGGCCGGCACCTTCAGCTTGTCGTGGGACCGGCGCATGTTGCGGCGCGAGGTCGAAACTTTCTTCTTCGGGACTGCCATGATTCGATATCCTGACTACGCAATTCCTGGACGGCGCACGACCCTGCCGCCTGCGCACGAAGACCGTGGCTTCTAATCGATCGGGCCTGGAAAGGCAAGGCCCGCTGTGGGACCATGATCGGCGGCTCTCACGCAAGCCGCTTGAACCGCTCCGTCGCGTTGATCAGCGCACGCCGGATGCCGGGCTCCAGCGCCGCATGGCCGGCGTCGGGGACGACGTCGTAGGTCGCTTCCGGCCAGGCCCGGCTGAGGCGGTAGGCGGTGACGATCGGGCAGACCATGTCGTAGCGGCCCTGGACGATCACGGCCGGGATGTGGCGGATGCCTTCGACGCCGGCCAGCAGTCCGGCGGGAGGGACGAACAGGCGGTGCACGAAGTAATGCGCCTCGATCCGCGCCAGCCGCTCGGCGAAGTCGAGCTCGCTGAAGTTCAGCACCGTGTCCTGGCTGGGCAGCAGGGTCGAGCAGGCGCCTTCATACCTGCTCCAGGCGAGCGCGGCGGCCCGCCGGGCGGAGCGATCCTCGCCGGTCAGCCGCCGATAGTAGGCGGCCAGCAGGTCGCTGCGCTCGGCCGCCGGGATCGCCTCGACGAAGGCGCGGTGCGCCTCGGGGAAGAAGCGGCCGATGCCGTGCAGGAACCAGTCGACCTCGGCCTCCTCGCCGAGAAAGATTCCGCGCAGGATCAATGCGCGGCAGCGCTGGGGATGCGCCTGGGCATAGGAGAGCGCGAGGGTGCTGCCCCAGGAGCCGCCGAACACCACCCAGCGCTGGACGCCGAGGTGCCGGCGCAGCAGTTCCATGTCCGCGATCAGGTGCGGGGTGGTGTTGTCGATCAGCGCGCCGGGCGGAGTCGACCGGCCGGCGCCGCGCTGGTCGAACAGGATGATCCGGTAGTGCTCCGGGTCGAAGAAGCGGCGGTGGGTCGGGGCGCAGCCGGCGCCGGGTCCGCCGTGCAGGAAGACCACCGGAACGCCGTCGGGGCGGCCGGATTGCTCCCAATAGAGGCTGTGGCGCGCGTCCGCCGCCAGGAAGCCGCTTTCGAAGGGCTCGACCGGCGCAAACAGGCCGGGACCGGCGCTATCCATGATATAAGCCATCGACGAAAAGATACACCATCCGGGGATGCGATCTAGCGTGCAGGCTCAGGAGTCTTCGCCCCGGGCCGGGGGCAACGGGATGCGGCCGCAGCGACGCGGCTTCCGCCCCCTCGCCTCTCTCCTGGCAGGGCTGTTGCCGGTGCTGCTCCTGGCGTTGTTGCCGACTGGGGCCGCGCGCGCGCTCAGCGACGGCGAGGCGCGGCACCTGCTGGTTCGCACCGGGTTCGGCGCCACCCAGCCCGAGATCGACCGGCTGCTGCCGCTGGACCGCGCGCAGGCGGTCGACCTGTTGCTGGAGGAGGCCGCCCTGCCGTCCAGCTTTCCGCTGCCGGACTGGGCCGACCTGAACCCGATGACGATCCGCGGCCTGGAAGACCGGGCGGTGGCCGACGCCCTGCTCGCCGAGCAGGCGGCGGCGCTGAAGGCGTGGTGGATCGGCCGGATGCTGGCAAGCCCGACCCCGCTGCGCGAGCGGATGACGCTGTTCTGGCACGGCCATTTCGCCACCGCCCTGTCGAAGGTGCGCTCGCCGCAACTGATGCTGCGCCAGAACGGCCTGCTGCGCCGTCATGCGCTTGGCGACTATTCGGCGCTGCTGGCGGCGATGGTCGCCGACCCTGCGATGCTGCTCTACCTCGATGGTGGCAGCAGCACGGCCGCCGCCCCGAACGAGAATCTTGCCCGTGAGGTGATGGAGCTGTTCGCGCTGGGGGTGGGGACCTATTCGGAGGCGGAGATCCGCGAGGCGGCACGTGCCCTGACCGGATGGGTGGTGCATCCGGCGACCGGCGACGCGGTGTTCGTCCCGGCGCGCCACGACGGCGGGACCAAGACCCTCTTCGGCCAGACCGGGCCCTGGGATGGCGAGGACGTGGTGCGCATCCTGCTGGAACAGCCGGAGGCGGCGCGCTTCGTGGCCGGGCGGCTGTGGGCCGGCTTCGTCAGCCAGCCGCCGGGCGAGGACGAGCTGGCGATGCTCGCCGGCGGATTCCGGGATGACGGCTACCGCATTGCGCCCTTGCTGCGCGCGATCCTGCTCAGCGAGGCGTTCTGGCGGATCGAGGAGCGCGGCGCCATGATCGCGGCTCCGGTGGAATGGGCGGTGGGAGCACTGCGCCTGCTCGACGCCCACGACACGCCGCCTGGTCCGGTCGCCGAGCTGGCCGCGGACCTGGGCCAGGACCTGTTCGAGCCGCCGGACGTGGCTGGCTGGCCCGGCGGCGAGCGCTGGATCGCGACGGCGACGCTCGGCCGGCGCCTGGCTGCGCTCCATCGCTTCATCGGCGGCCGGCGGGATGCCGCGGCGGAGTTGGGATTGGCGGCGCGACGGTCGGCCGCGCTGGTCCGCTGGCTGGACGGGTTGCCGTTCGCCTGGCGCCGGCCCGATCGCCTGCAGGCGCTTGTGCTGCCGCTGCCGCCGGTCGCCAGCGGCGGCAGCCAGCTGCCAGTTGCGGACTCGCCCGACCCTGAAGTGCTGGCCGACCTGGTGCGCGGCTGGCTGACCGACCCGGTGTTCCAGCTGAAATGAGCGCAGGGCATCCTCGCGGCGGCCTGAGCAGACGGGGCATGATCCGGCTGGCGGGAGCCACGCTGGCAGCCGGTATCATGCGCCCGGCCGGAGCGGCGGAACGGCGGCGGGTGCTGGTCCTGCTCAAGCTGGCCGGCGGCAACGACGGGCTCAACACGCTGGCGCCCTATTCCGACCCGGTCTACCGGCGGGCCCGGCCGACAATCGGGCTCGGCGCCGATGCCGTGCTGCCGCTGGGGGAAGGCCTGGGGCTGCACCCCGGTCTTGCCGGGCTGGAGGACGCCTGGGCGGCCGGAGACCTGGCGGTTGTCCGCGGCGTCGGCTACCGGCCGCCGGATCGGTCGCACTTCCGATCCATGGACGTCTGGGAGACAGGCGGCGAGCCCGGAGCGCCGGGCGCCGACGGCTGGCTCACCCGGGCGCTGGACGGCTGGCCCGAGGCCCGTCCGCTGTCGATGCTGGTGATCGGCAGCGACCCGATGGTCCCGGTCGCCGGCGGCGGCCTGACCGCGTTCGCGCTTGCCGGCGATGCCGCACCCGCCGCGACTACCGGTAGGGACGGCAGTGGGCCGGCGGGCAACTCGGCGCTTGCCCACGTGCTCGCGGTGCAGCGCCAGCTGGCGGCGGTACAGGCGGGGCTGGCGGAAACCCTGGCCGCGCTGCCGGACCTTGCGACACCATTTCCGGAAGACGACCTCGGCCGGCGGCTGCGGCTGGCCGCCCGGCTGATTGCAGGCGGCTCGCCGGCGCCGGTGATCCTGGTGCCGGTCGCCGGATTCGACACCCATGCCGGGCAGCGCCCGGTGCACGACGGGCTGCTGGCGGCGGTCGGCGCGGGGCTGGCGGCGCTGCGCCGGGCCTTGGCCGAGGCCGAGTGCTGGCAGCTTGCTACCGTCGCCACCTATTCCGAGTTCGGCCGCCGGCTGGCCGAGAATGCCAGCGGTGGCACCGACCACGGCACCGCGGGCCCGCATCTGGTGCTGGGCGGCGCAATCCGCGGTGGCTGGCATGGCCTGCAGCCGTCCTTGACCGACCTGGAAGACCAGGACCCGGTGCCGACCACCGATTTCCGCAGCTACCTGGCCGGCCTCGCCGCTGCAGGCCTGGGGCTGGGACGGGCGGGCGCGGCGTTGGGCGGGGTGATGCCGCTCGCATTGCGGCGGGCATAGGCTGCGGTCACATTGCCGCCTCAATGCTGGGTTGCGATGGTTGGCCGCGTTCGAACCGAGGGTACCGTGTCATGGACGCCATGATCAGATCCTGCGTCGTCCTGGCCGCGATCGCGACGACGGCGGCGGGCGGCTGCGTCAGCCGCGACAATTACGCAAAGGACGTCGGCAGTTTCGTCGGACAGCCGATCGATGCGGTCGTGCTTGCCCACGGCCCGCCCGACTCCTCGTTCCAGCTCGCCGACGGCAGCTGGGTGTTCGAATGGGAGGAGATCTCGATCGACCGGCGCCCCGAGTTCCACACCTTCCACGACCGCTACTACGTGCAGACCGGGGACGGCCGGTTCGTCCCGGTGCACCGTCCATCGCTATTCGGCAGCGAGGTCGAGGAGATCACCCGGATCTGCACCACCCGGTTCACCACCAGCGAAGCCCGCCAGGTGCAGCAGGTGACTTTCGAGGGCGATGGATGCCGGTCCTGAGGACCGGCACCGGAGCGGGAACCCGTCAGGCCGCGATCGAGTCGTAGAGATCGGGCTTGTTGGCGATGCGGCGCGCCTGCCAGGCGACGATCCTGGACGTCACCAGGTTCAGCCGGGTATGCGGCTTCAGCCCCACTGCCTTGAAGGTCATCGCCACCGCCCGCTCCAACGTGTCGGCCTGATAGAAGCGGGCCGCACGCCGGGCGTAGGCGCGGTAGCTCTTGCGTCGGTCATATGGCTCCGAAATGTCCTCGTTGGCGACGTAGAAGGCGTAGGAGAGCTCGTCGTCCTCCATCTCGCGGGCCCGGCCGACGGCAATCGCCAGCCGGCGCCAGAACCCCACCTGCTCGCTGTCCAGGTAGCGCTTCAGGTGGCTGTAGAACAGCTTCCAGTGGCGCAACTCGTCGGCCGCGATGTTGCGGCAAATCTCGCGCAGCACCGGCTCCTCGGTCGCCGAACGCAGCGCGGTGTAGTAGGACGATGTCCCGGTCTCGACCATGCAGCGCGAAATCAGTTCGCCGCTGCGCGAGCCCCGGAGCGACTGGGTCGCGGTCACGTCGACGCGGAAGCCATCGGTGAAGCGCCGGCGGGCTTCGACCGGATCGAAGCTGGGCTCGGCGAGCCGGGCCCAGTCGGCCAGCACCTCGCCGTGCTGCACTTCCTCCAGTGCCCATTGCCGGGCCGCCAGCTGGAACTCGGGATCGTCATGGAACACGCCGCACAGATAGTCGGCGTAGTCGCGGCCGTTGTATTCGATGAGCGACGCGGCCTTGACGATGCGGACGATGTCCGGATCGACCTTGCTGGCGTCGAACTGGTCCCACGGGATATCGTCGCGCGTCCAATGCTTCTTGACCGTAGCTTTGGTGGCCAGAGCCTGTTCGGTACTCATGATATTCCCCCAGCGACTGTCATTCCGGGTGGACCCCGGGCCCTCAATGCAGCCGACCAACCACGACGTCATATTGGAGCGCCGCCTGCCGGATGGCAACATCGCGAAATGAGGACCCCGCGTCGGTCCAGAATATGGGCTGTCAATCGGGCGCAAAAACGGCGGCGGCAGGGCATTCCCAGGATCAGAAAAATCACCGTGCCACGATGTGCAAAGGGGCCGATTCGCGCACGATCATCAGTCCGTGAACACATCCATAGCCTTTACGATGGCCCTACGGCGAGCAGTCTCCAGTAACTATTTGTTCATGAGATTGCCATGCGGCGGCCGCTGGCCGGGCCCGACCGGGACTGGTAAGGAGCCGGTCGGGCAACGAATGGAGTAGCGAGGATGGATGTATCAGGGTGTGCGGCGCTGGTGACCGGCGGCGGCTCGGGCATGGGAGCGGAGACGGCGCGTCTGCTGGCACGGGCCGGCGCCAAGGTGGCCGTGCTCGACGTCAAGCTGGATAGCGCGCGCGCAGTGGCCGAGGAGATCGGCGGGATCGCCGTCGCCTGCGACGTCGCCGATGCCACGGCCGGCGAAGCGGCGGTGGCAGAGGCCCGTGCCGCCCACGGGCCGGCGCGCGTCCTGGTCAACTGTGCCGGCATCGCAACCGGCGGGCGGCTGGTCGGCCGCGAGGGGCCGCACGATTTCGGCCTGTTCGCGCGCACCATCGGGATCAACCTGATCGGCAGCTTCAACATGATGCGGCTGGCGGCGGCGGACATGACCGGGCTGGAGCCGCTGGCCGACGGGGAACGCGGGCTGATCGTCAACACGGCCTCGGTCGCCGCCTATGACGGCCAGATCGGGCAATGTGCCTATAGCGCGTCCAAGGGCGGTATCGTCGCGATGACCCTTCCGGCGGCCCGGGAGCTCGCGCGATTCGGCGTGCGGGTCATGACCATCGCCCCCGGCATCATGCAGACCCCGATGATGGCCTGCCTGCCTGCCGACGTGCAGGCGAGTCTCGCCGAGCAGATCCCGTTCCCGTCGCGCCTGGGCCGGGCCGACGAATATGCCCGCCTGGTACTGCACATCGCAGAGAACGTGCTGCTCAACGGCGAGACTATTCGCCTCGACGGCGCGATCCGGATGCAGCCGAAGTGACGGCGGCT
>JBHJOG010000247.1:0-20266 GCA_050329975.1 Alphaproteobacteria bacterium
CAGCGGGAACATGAACGAGGCGTCGGAGCCGAAGCGCTGGTCGACCGTGATCGTCGGCGTCTGGTAATGCGCAGCGGTCAGGAACGGCCCGACTGAGGTCACCGACCGTGCGCGGTCGCTGGTCATCGACCACTCCGGCCCGGATTCGGTGACGGTCCAGGTTTCGCTTTCGCTGCCGTTGTTCACCGTGGTGAAGCTGAAGCCGGCCGGCGGCGGGATGAAGGCGGCCGCGACCGGGGCGGCGCCGGCAATCGGGCGCTCGCTCGGGTGGCTGTACGGGAACAGGGCCTGGCCGGCGGCGGCATAGTCGGCATAGAGCCGGAGCTGCTCCACCATCGGCTCGGTGTCGCTGCCCCAATAGACCTCGACCCGGTCGTCGCCGGTGTAGCCGGGCTGCGAGCGATAGCCGATCAGCCTCGCCTCGATGGTACAGCCCGATTCATCGTGCGTCCGCTCCCCTACTCCCATATCGACCAGCGTGCCATGGCTGGGGCCTTCGACCCGCTGGTCCTGCAGATGCTGCTCGAAGGTGCGCACGAAATGGGTCTCGCAACTGGCATCGTCGAACGCGCCGTCCCAATAGAGCTCGTAGGTTTCGCCGGCGATCATGAACCGGCCGCTGTCCCAGTCCATCCCGGGCTTTGCCTCGGCATCTGCCACCGCTGTCGTCGTCCGGGTCTGGCACCCGGTGGCCAGCGCCGTCGATGCGAGCGCTGCGAACACGATCATGCTTTTGGTCATAATGGCCCCCAATCTATGCGAGGGACGACAGGCCTGCCGCCCTACGGTCCAATATCGGCCTGTGCCGTCTGCCAGGGAAAACCCGACCGGATCACCCCACCGGCGGTTGCAGAGCCGGACCGTCCTCGTGTCATGGGCGTTCGCCGGTGCGACGTCATCTCCCATATGCGATATGGGAGGCGGATCCAGCCGTTAGGGGTAGAAGGCCTCGGTCGCGGGTCAGAGATCCATCCGGGTGCACTGCACGTAGTGCCGGACCCGGGCGTCGGAGCGGGTCAGCATCGAGCGCGCCGGCTCCGGCAGGTAAGGCGCCTCGATGTCGCCGCCGGCGAAGTCGCGGATCGCTTCCCAGGAATCGAACTGGAGGATGGCCATAAAGGCGACCTCCTCGCCCTCCACCGGGTGCCGCAACAGCCGTACGCCGCGCAGGCCATCGATGTTGCGGGCAGCGATGTCGGGCAGGATCTCCGATCTGAGCACGGCCTCGAAGGCGTCGGCACGCTCGACGGACGTCCAGCCGTGCCAGATGCGGTAGATCGTGCGCGTGCTCGGCATGCCGGAAATCCTTCCTCGCGCCCCACACGACCCACACTAGCCAAGGATCGAAGGCGCGACAACGCCCAGGGTCTTTCCAGGCCCATGGCGGTGCTACCGCGCGGGCTGCGGGTCCGGGCGCGCTTCGCCGGTCTGGCTGTGGGTCTGCTCCAGGGCGGGCCGCACCTCGATGGTGCCCAGTGCCGCCATCGGGCTTTCGCCGGCGATCGCCACCGCCTGGTCCAGGTCGCCGGCCTCGATGACGAAGAAGCCGCCGAGCATCTCCTTGGTCTCGGCATAGGGGCCGTCGGTGGTGGAGCGGCGGCCGTCGCGTACCCGCACCATCACCGCGGTCGCCGGGCGGTGCAGCGGCTGGGAGAGCACCAGTTGGCCGCGCCGGCGCAGCGCCCAGTCGGCCTCGATGCTGCGGTCGGCGAGCGCCCGCAGTTCCTCGGGCGAAAGCCCCGCCATCAGCTCAGCGTCGACGTGGACCAGGCAGACATATTTCATCGCGGTTCTCCTTTGCGGGCGCAAGGATAGTCGCCGCCTGGCCGGCGATTCGACAGCAGCTGAAGTTTTTTCCCGCGCTTCAGCGCAGCGCCTGGCAGGCCCGCGCGATGCGGGTCATCGCTTCCTCGAGCGCGGCGGTCGACGTGGCGTAGGAGATGCGGAAGGCGGGGCCGAGGCCGAAGGCTTCGCCGAACACCACCGCCACGCCCTCGGCGTCGAGCAGGTAGGCGCAGAACGCCTCGTCGGTCGCGATCCGACCGCCGTCGGGCGTGGTCTTGCCGATGACGCCGGCGCAGGAGGGATAGACGTAGAACGCGCCGTCGGGCCGGGCGCAGCTGAGGCCGGGGACCGCGTTGAGCGCGTCGACCACCAGGTCGCGGCGATGCCTGAACGTGGCGTTGCGCTCGACCAGGAAGTCCTCGGGGCCGGTCAGCGCGGCGACGGCCGCCCACTGGCTGATGGTCGAGGTCATGGTGGTGGCCTGGCTCTGGATCTTGTTCATCGCCTTGATCACCTCGAGCGGTCCCGCCGCCCAGCCGACCCGCCAGCCGGTCATCGCATAGGCCTTGGAGACGCCGTTCAGGGTCAGCGTCCGGTCGTGGAGCGCCGGCTCGACCTCGGCGATTGTGGAGAAGACGAAGTCGCCGTAGACGATCTTCTGATACATGTCGTCGGTCATCACCCAGACCTGGGGGTGGCGCAGCAGCACCTCGGACAACGCCTTCAGTTCGTCGCGGGTGTAGGCGGCGCCGGTCGGGTTGTTCGGGCTGTTCATGATCAGCCACTTGGTCCTGGGCGTGATCGCCGCCTCCAGCTGCTCGGGCGCGATCTTGTAGCCGGCGGACTCCGGGCAGCGGACGATCACCGGCGTCCCCTCGGCCAACAGCGTGATGTCGGGGTAGCTGACCCAATAGGGCGCTGGGACGATCACCTCGTCGCCGGGGTCCAGCGTCGCCATCAGCGCGTTGTAGATGGTCTGCTTGCCGCCGCAGCCGACCGAGATCTGGTCCGGCGTATAGTCGAGCCCGTTGTCGCGCTTGAACTGGCCACAGATCGCCTCGCGCAGCTCGATGATGCCGGCGACGGCGGTGTACCTGGTCTTATTCTCGGCCAGCGCCCGGATGGCCGCGTCCTTGATGTGCTGCGGCGTGTCGAAGTCGGGCTCGCCGGCGCCTAGTCCGATCACGTCGCGACCGGCCTTCTTCAGCTCCGCGGCGCGGGTGGTGACGGCAATGGTCGGCGACGGTTTCACGCGGTCTAGACGGTGGGCGAGGATCGACATGGGCGCCTTGCTGCTTGCTGGATCGGTGGTTGCTTGCGGAACGGGCACAGTAGAACCATGTCGCCGCGCCGCTCGCAATCGCCAATAGCGGCCTATTCACCGGCGGCCGCCACCGCTTCCGGCAGCCCGGCCGCCGCCAGGTCCGCGACCAGCCGTCCGGCCAGCTCGGAGGCGAATCCACGGCTGGCATAGGCGGCGGCAGGGTCGGCTGCGAAGCGCACGTCCAGCGCCGCCAGACGGCTGGCCAGCTCGGAAGCCCGAGCCTGTTCGCCCGCGACCAAGGCAGCGACCAGCGCCGCCGCCAGATGGTGGGGATCCCCGGACTCGGCCAGGGTGCGCGTGTGGCGTTCGGCGACGTCGAACCGCCGGAGGCCGTAATGGGCAAGGAAGAAGCCATAGTCGCGCCAGGGCCGGCCGTCGGCCTGCAGCTCCTCCGATCGTCGGAGCAGCTCCAGAGCCCGGGTGTAGTGTCCGGACTGGCCGAGCAGCAGCCCGTAGAGCCCGGCGACCTCTGCCGCGAACGGGTTCAGCTCCACTGCCTTGTTGCCGCTGCGCGCCACCCCTTCGCGGTCGCCAAGCACGCCGAGCGCCAGCATCTGCGCCAGGTGAGCCTGGGCCGAGCCAGGATTGCGGCTGATGGCCGACTGCGCCGTGCGCAGCGCGGCCCGGTCCGCCTCGGCCAGACGGGGGTTGCGGCGGTCGACATGCTCCTCGTACAGCAGCATGGCCAGTGCCGTGTAGAGATAGGGCTCGCGATTGCCGGCCCCGATCTCGGCCTCGGCGCAATCGCGCGCCGCCAGGTGCGAGGCATCGCTGCGGGCGGCGAAATAGTCCTGCAGCAGCAGCGCGCAGCGCATCGTCGCCGTCCAGTCGCCGCGGCGCCGGTAGTCCTGCTCGAGCCCACCCCCATAGCCGGCGAAGCGGGCTGTCTCCCGCTGCACCGCCAGCCGGTTCTCCAGGTCGAGCGCGTCGTGCTCGAGGCCGGAGACGAGCACCTCCCGCGACTCGACCAGTTCGCCGCTCGACAGATGGATCAGCCGCAGGAAGACGGTGACCCCGGTCTCGCCCGCCAGCGCCGATACTTCGATCTGGTAGTCCTCCGGCCATACGACGTCATCGGGCGCCGCGGCCCTTGTCATCACCCGTACCGTGTCGAAACGAGAGGCGACGTTCTGGATCGCGAGCATGATCATCTCGAGCACCGGCGCCTCGCTGCCGGCCGCGGTGTAGAGGCGGGGAAAGGGCGGACGCGCGTCTGCCGGGCTTTCCGCGGACCCCAATGCCGCGTCGTCGGTAACGGCGACGGCGGCCACCGCCGGCTGTCCGCTGTCGTCGGGCCCGGCGAGTTGCCAGGCGACGGCGGCAGCAGCCACGCAGAGGATCGCGACGACGGCGACGGCGAGCTGGCCGCGCCACCGGTTGCGATGTGGCGCTTTCGGCGCCGTGGGCAGCGGCGTGGGCGCCGTGCGCAGGAAGACCGGCCGGTACTGGCCCTTCGGGATGTCGATGACGAGTCCCGCGCCAACCCCCTCGGTCGCATAGTAGTGGGCGAGGCACTGACGCAGGCGGTTGACCTCGACGCGGACGATGCTGTCGGTGGCCGGGTCGAACTCTTCTCCGCGTCCCAGCGCCTCGGTGGCGATCACATAGGCCTTCAGCGTGGCGCCGCGGCCCTCGACCGTGCTCAGCACCAGGTAGCGCAACAGCCGGGGCAGGCGCGAGTTGGTGGTGAAGATGTCGGATGCCAACAGATCCGCCAGCGCCTGCATCACCTCGGCATCGGTCGGGGGCGGACCAGCCACGATGTGAACCTCTGGGTAGGGAGTCACGGGTGAACGGGACGTTACAACACCGTACGTACTACCGAAAGCGCGCGGATTCCGGCCTGTTTGCGTCCACCAGCTCTGGCCGAACCGGCCGGCAGCCTCCCGCCCCGAGGACCCAGATGACCAATTGCGACAACGAGGCGATTCTCGGCACCTTGCTGGCGTCGGCCCGGCACCTGCGCCGGCTGGCCCAGACGGCAACGCCCCCCGCGCCGGGTTTCGGCTTTCCCCGCTCGACGCTCGGCTTGGCCAGCCTGATCGAGGCCTGGTGCATCGACAATGCGCGCGCGCTGCTGCCCGGACTGGCCGAAGCGCAGCCGGCCGACGGGGACGTCGACGAGCGCACGCTGCTGGACGCCATCGCCCGCCGCCTGCGCGTCGGGGGCTGCGATCATGTCATTCGAGGAGCCGACCGTGGTTAACGCCCCCAAGCTGCTTATCGTCGACGACGATCAGATCATGCAGCGCGTCCTGGCGGCCTACGCCGGCAGCTGTGGCCTCGCCTGCACCGTCGCCGCCGACGGCCATTCGGGTCTTGTGGCCGCCACCGGCCAACGGTTCGACCTGGTCGTCACCGACTTCAACATGCCTGTGATGAACGGCATCGAGATGATCGGCCGGATTCGGAGCGGTGGCGGGGCAAGCGCAGCAGCCCCGATCCTGGTGATCACCGCCAGCGACCACGCCGCCATCCGCCGCAACGCCATCCTCGCCGGCGCTGACGACTTCCTGATCAAGCCGATCCATTTCGAGGAATTCCGCCGCCGTACCCAAGTCGCTCTCGGCCACACCGCCACGCAACGGGCGCCTTCACGCCGGCGGAGCGGCTAGGTCACAGACACAGGAAAAACGACAGCACGACCTCCTCAAGCGTCCCTCCCGCAGGGCGCTCGCGACCGGCGAAATCACAGTCTCGCCGCAATCCGCCCCGATTTCCGCCGCACCGAATCGCCAGCTTGGCCACGGCAGGGAGACGGCCGGTCGCGGGATGAGCTGCGGCAGGCGGGGACGATGAGCCGAGTCACGTTTGGCCGGTATCGGCCAGAGGAGGAATCGATGAGCGCGAACCGCCACGTCTTTGCGGCATTGCTGGACCAACCGCCGCGCCGGCGCCGCGCCGATGCAACGGGCTTCTCGCGCTACCTGCGCCTGATCGTGCTGTTCAACGCGATGCTGGCGATCATCCTGCCGATCGTCCTGATCACGAGCGCACGGGCGAGCACCCAGATGGAGCCGGTCACCCTGGCGACCGACGGGCAGGCCGGGCTCTGGGTGGCAACGCC
Organism: Alphaproteobacteria bacterium; assembly: GCA_050329975.1. Lineage (GTDB taxonomy): Bacteria > Pseudomonadota > Alphaproteobacteria > CALKHQ01 > CALKHQ01 > CALKHQ01. Next base: position 6,177 of record JBHJOG010000247.1, read on the forward strand.
CGACCCTGACTTCGTGTTCCGGGCGCCCACTGTCGACACCCAGGTCGAGATCGAGGTTCATGGCCTGATCGTCCGCACCACCGTCACCCAGACCTTCGAGAACCCCGGCGACTACTGGACCGAGGCGATCTACGTCTATCCGCTGCCCGAGGATGCGGCCGTGGACCGGTTGCAGATGACTGTCGGCGAGCGCGTCGTCGCGGGCCGGATCGACACCCGTGCCGCAGCGCGCGAGGCCTATGAAACCGCACTGCAGGATGGCCGCCAGGCGAGCCTGGTCGAGCAGGAGCGGCCCAACATCTTCACCACCTCGGTCGCCAACATCGGGCCGGGCGAGAGCGTCATCATCGAGATCGCCTACCAGGAGACCGCGCGATACGACGCCGGCGCCTTCAGCCTGCGTTTCCCGATGGTTGTCGGCCCGCGCTATATACCGGAAGGGATGTTGGAGACCGGGGAACTCTCCGTCGTCCTGCTCTGCATCAGCCAAGGCGAGCTGCAGCCGATCAGCCAGACGCCCGACGATTGGTGGCGGATCACGCCCCCGGTGCGCGAGCCGGCGGCCGGTCCGATCAACCCGATCACGCTCACGGTCAAGCTCGATGCCGGCATGCCGCTGTCGTCGGTCGACGCACCCTTCCACGACGTGGAGATGCGCGAGTCGGGGAGCCTGGTCACCATAAGCCTGGCCGGCGACATCGAGCACTACGCCGACCGCGACTTCGAGCTCACCTGGCGGCCGGTGCTCGGCCAGGAGCCGACGGCGGCACTGTTCCATGAAGCCGTCGACGGCGACCACTATGTCCACGTGATGGTCATGCCCACCTCGGACGATGCGGCCGCCGGGTTCGACCTGCCGCGGGAGGTGATCTACGTCATCGACACCTCGGGCTCGATGGATGGCGAATCGATGATCCAGGCGCGGGCAGCACTGGAGCTCGCCCTCGAGTCTCTCGACCCCTCCGACCGGTTCAACGTCATCGAGTTCAATGATCAGGCGCAGGCCCTGTTCCAGGGCGCGGTCGAAGCCAGCGAGCGCAACCTCGGCATGGCTGCGGGCTACGTCCGAGGACTCCATGCCGGCGGCGGCACCGAGATCATGCAGGCGATGCGGGTCGCGCTTCAGGGCGAGGCGCCCGACGGCTATGTCCGCCAGGTCGTCTTCATCACCGACGGATCGGTCGGCAACGAGCAGCAGATCTTCGAGTATGTCCACCAGAACCTCGGGACGTCGCGCCTGTTCACGGTCGGCATCGGCTCTGCACCGAACAGCTTCTTCATGACCCAGGCGGCGGAGGTCGGCCGCGGCACCTTCACCCATATCGGCAGCACCAACCAGGTGCAGGAGCGGATGCTGGAGCTGTTTGCCAAGCTCGAGAACCCGGTGATGACCGACCTGACGGTCAAGCCGGCAGGCGGCGGCCTGTTCGACCCGATCGACGTGGAGATCTGGCCGAACCCGATCCCCGACCTCTATCAGGGCGAGCCCGTGACCTTCACCATGCGGATCGACGACCTGGAGCAGAGCATCGTCGTCGGCGGCCTGCGGGCCGGCCAGCCCTGGCGGCAGGTGCTTTCGCTGCGCGAAGCGGAAGATTCGGCGGGTGTCGGCGCGATCTGGGCCTATGCCAAGATCGACGCGCTCATGAATACCCTGGCCTTCGGCGCCAACGCCGAGCAGGTGGAGGCAGCCGTGACGCAGGTCGCGCTGGCCCACCAGGTCGTCAGCCGGTACACCAGCCTGGTCGCCGAAACCACCGAGGTCGTGGTGCCGGAAGGCGCCCGGGTGGCAAGCTTCCAGATCGAGACCAACCTGCCGCGCGGCTGGGTGTTCGACAGCGTGTTCGGCGGCATGGCGCGGGATCGCGAGGAGCAGGCGGCCGGCTTCGACTCCCGGCCGCAGCAGTTCGCCCAGCGCTCCGGCTCCGGCGGGTTCGTGACCGCGGCGCCGCTGCCGATGTCCGCTCCTCCCGACCCGGCCTATGCGCCGCAGGAGGCCGAGGCCGACGACGGGACCCGGTTGCTGTCTGACGCGCCAACCGGCCTGGAAGACATGCTGACGATCCGCACCGCCGTCATCCTGCTCGCGTTGGGCGCGATGCTGGGCCTGCTGGCGGTGCTGGTCGCGCGTCTCCACCCCCGTGTCCGGGATCCGCGCGCGGCCCGGCAAAGGCGGGACTAGACTTGGCGCGTCGCGCCATATCGTTCCGGTCGCTGCCCTGGGCAGCGGCCGGCGCCGCGGTCTGCCTGATCAGCGTTGGGGGGTTCCAACTCTGGCAGACCGCGGCGGCCCACGGGCAGGCGGCGGCAGGTCAGCGAGCCGCCGCCGCCGCTTGGTCGTCGGCGTCGCCCCATGCGCCTGACGCCGATTCGCAGGAGGCCCGCGAGCAGGGAGCAGGGGAGCAGGGGGCGGTGCAGGCGATCGCGCGGCTGAGCGACGCCCTCCGCGGCCTCGACGTGTATGTGATGCCGGATGCGGACTGGGACTCGCTGGGCGACGGGCCGGGGCTGTTCGCCGGTGTCGCCCCGGGCGAGCCGGGGATGAGCGTGATTGCCGGCCATCGCGAGACCCACTTCGCCTTCCTCCGCGAGCTTGCCATCGGAGACCTGATCACCGTGGAGCATCCCGACGGTCGCGGCGCCCAGTTCCAGGTGACCGACGCACGCGTGGTCGACGGCCGCATGGTCGCGGTCGGCGGGCCGGTCGCGCCTGACGCCCCGGCCGAGCTGATGCTCGTTACCTGCTACCCGTTCGATACCAGCGAGGTCGGGCCGGAACGCTACGTGGTGACGCTGGCGGCGATGTGACCGGGAAGGTGGCCAGCCGGCGCCACAGATCCTAAAGCAACCCGCGTCCATCCGGACGCGGCTTGATCTAGCCCGACGCCCGGTAGGAGGCGCTGCCATCGTCGAGCAGGGCGATGTTCTGCTCCCGGATCATCGCCGCCGCCTCGTCATAGAGAAACGGCAGGGTCGCGTAGCGCAGGCCGCGCGTTACCGGCATCGCCTCGTGCAGCAGCGAGCACGAGAAGACCACCGCTCCGCCGGTGGGCGCGCGATAGGTACGGGGCCCGAACTCCGGGAACCGGAGCTCGCCACCGTCGAATTCCTCGGCGTTCAGGTTGATGGTCACAGCGAAACGGCGGTGGGCGGTGCCCGCCGTGGTATTGTCGCGGTGCGCCTTGAAGAAGCCGTGCGATGCCCCGTCATAGCAGGCGACGATGTACCGCTCGATCCGCGTCACCTCGAACTGGAACACCTTCCTGATCTCCGGCACCAGCCGCGCCCGGATCGCCTCCCTGAGCGCCGCGCGCATGCCGGCATCCTCGATCGTTACGTCAGCCCGCCGCTTGAAGCTTTCGTCGAGCTTGCCGACCGTCCGGCCGTTCTCGGTGCGCATGAACCCTGACGCCCGCGGCGCGCCATGCTCGTAGGCCTCGACCAGGTGGCGGCACAGCTCCGGCTCCAGCACCCGCGGCACCAGCAGGACCGGGGCCCACGGGTCGGCAGTCGCGGCGGAATGGGCTTCGGCCTGGGGCAGCGAGGCCAGTGTCGCCAGGAACGCGCCCGGCTGGTCGAGCCCGCCGGATGCATAGACTCGCAGGGTCGGATCCAGCACGAACCAGCGCAGCTGCATCGGGCCGGACGTCTCGCCGGCAGGCACCAGGCCGAAGCCTGATGCGATCTGCCGGCCGGGGTCGTGGAATACGCGGTTGTGGGGGAAAGCGCGTCGGACCATCGGGCTGTCCAGGTCTGCCTCATCCGCCGACACCCCGAAGCTGACCAGTTGCGCGTCGTCCCAGGCGATGGCGGCGGCGGCCACCGCCTCCAGGAAGGCGCGCCCCATCGGCACGTCGCTGCCGCCGAAGAAGGTCAATGCGACGAACCGGCCGGCGAGGCTGGAAAAGGCGAACTGCGGATTGATCGGAGCCCGGGCAAAGAACCAGGGAGCCGGCTCCCCCCAGCCGAGCGGTCGAGTCACTCCCAATGTCCCTGCCTCCCGCTGCTCATGAGCGCCGAAGCAACTTGCCTGCGCACATTGCGCCCGGACCGCATCGGCGGCCAGGACGCCCCTCCCCCATGCTACGCCGGGATGACAGCGGAGGCGATGGGTATTGCCGCCGGAAAGCCGCCAGCGATGCCTGCTGGGTCAGGAACCCGCCACAGCAAAGCGGAACGTGCCGCCGATTGGCTGCCGGTCCGCCGGTCGCGCGCGCCAGGCAACCGTGTAGGTGCCGGCCGGGAGCGGCGGCAGGGAAACCGAATGCGCCACCGCAGGGACCAAAGCGATCGAGAAGCCGCCATCGGCTCTGGCGCCCGCCTCATCGGTGACCGCAAATGCTGTCAGCCGGACCGCTCCGCTGAACCGGAGCCCGACCGCGGCAGGAGACACAAGTTCCACGGCCCGATCTGCCGGCGCGCTCGCCACCAAGCCGACGCGCGGTCCCGCCATGCCGGGCGGTGCAACGTTGAGCGCGCTCATCAGCGTCATCGCGCGGGACTGGTTTCTGGCCATGGGACCTCCGGGCGCCGGGATTGCCAACGGACCGCAGCCAGCCGTCTCGCGCGGTCAACAGACCTCGCGACACCGGATACGCTGCGCTCCACAGGCACAGAGTGTAGCACCAAAGATAAAGAGAACCTGAGTCAGTCGCAGTGGTCTTTGCCACGAACGCGGCCGTCGGCATCTCCCGACAGGTCGTCCAGGATCGGGCAGTCCGGGTGGTCGTCGCCGTGGCAGGCGCCGACCAGCGAGGCCAGCGTCGCGCGCAGGCTGGCGAGCTCTGCCATCTTGCGGTCGATCTCGCCGATCCTTGCCTCGGCCAGCCGCCTCACGTCGGCGCTGGCGCGGCCCTCGTCGCCATAAAGCGACAGCAGCGCCCGGCAGTCGCTGATCGAAAAGCCGAGGCCTCGCGCCCGCCGGAGGAAGCGCAGTACATGGACCTCGCGCTCGCGATAGCGGCGGTACCCGTTGGCCTGCCGCTCGGGTACGACGAGCCCGATCTCCTCGTAGTAGCGCACGGTCTTCACCGGCAGGTCCACGGCCTGTGCCACCTCGCCGATGTTCATCGCGATGCCGGGACCTGTCGCGCGCGATCCGCGGTCGACCATCCTGCCCTGTTGCATTGCCTGATCCTCACTACCGCCTGCCACGGATGCCCCCTGACTTGGTGGCGCCGGCTGGCACTATCCAGTGACCGGAAGGTCAAGCGTTGGAGTCAATGGTCGTGCGGGCCGTGGCCGCTGGCGATGGCAAGGTGGTGTGCCTGGTGATGCGCGCCGGTTGCCAGCAGGCCATAGAACCCCAAGGCGCGGATTCGCACCTGCAGCGCCGCGCTATCGCCGGTCACCCGCAGCACCGCGCCGCCCTCGGTCTCCGCCGCCTGGGCAGTGAGTCCCGGAAGCGCATCGAGTTCCGCGGCATGGGCCGTCACCATACGCCCGATGGCACCGGCGACGGGGCCGTCGCCGGTGATCGTCATCTCCAGGCCGCCGTCGATTGGAAGCTCGCTCACCCGGCTGCGCAGCACCACCGCGTCCATGTCGACCAGATGCGCCTGCAGCGCTCCGATATCGACGCGCGACCAGTCGGTGGCGGGGTCAGCCTCAAGCCAGGCCACCACTTCCGCAATGGCAGCAAATGCCGCCTGGCCGGCCTCAGCCGGCATCGACAGGTGGTGCATTCGATCCTCGGCGAGTGCTGGCGACGCGGCGGTCGGCACGGCCAACGCGCACAGGACGGCAAGGCGCACGGACATGGCGAACTCCTCCTCGGTATATTCGTGGCACGTCGAGGCTAGTCGCCTTGGCGAACTATCCATATGATTGTAGTCATATGACTGACACGCTTCATGCCACCGTCCCCTATGCCACTGCCGTGCCGGCACACTCGACGCGTGTGCTTGCCCCCGGCCAGGCGCTGTTCCGCTCCGGCGACCCGGTGACCGACATGTATGTCGTCGCGAAGGGGACGCTGCGACTGCAACGCCATCTCGACGATGGCCGACTGGTGCCGGTCAGCCGCGCCTCGTCGGGGGAGACCGTCGCCGAGGCCTCCCTGTTCGCCGGGCACTATCACTGCGACTGCATCGCCGACGGCGCGGCCGCAGTATCGGCCCGGCCGCGCGCCGATGTTTTGGCGGCCCTACGGGCAGTACCGGATGAAGCGCTGGCATTGCTGCAGCATCTCGCGCATCAGGTCCAGGACCTGCGCGGCCGGGTCGAGGTGCTGACGCTCCATGGGGCCGCCCCGCGCATCCTGGCCTATGTGGGGCTTCGCGCCGATCTGGGTGGCACCTGGGCCATGGACCGGACCTGGAAGGCCGTCGCCGAGGAGGTCGGGCTCACCCACGAGGCGCTGTACCGGGCGCTCGCGCGCCTGCAGCGCGCCGGGCTGATCGTGCGCCAGGAACGCACCGTCACCCTCGTTGGATGAAAGCCGGGTTACGCGCTCGCCCTTTCCCCGGCCTGCACCATGCACTACAAAGCGGCCCAAGGCGCCGGGGGCGCCGAACCGGCCGGAGGCGCAGAGACTTGTCCGTGATGCCAGATTCCTGGATCGCCCGCATGGCCCGAGAGGCCGGGATGATCGAACCCTTCGTCGACCGGCTGAGCCGGGAGGGCGTGATCTCCTACGGGCTGTCCTCCTACGGCTATGACGCGCGGGTGTCGCCCGACTTCAAGGTGTTCACCAACGTCAACAGTGCGATCGTCGACCCGAAGAACTTCTCCACCGAGAGCTTCGTCGAGCGCTCGGCCGACGTCTGCATCATACCGCCGAACAGCTTCGCGCTGGCCCGCACGGTGGAGTTCTTCCGGGTGCCCCGCGACGTGCTGGTGATCTGCCTCGGCAAGTCGACCTACGCCCGCTGCGGGATCATCGTCAACGTCACCCCGCTAGAGCCGGAATGGGAAGGGCATGTGACGCTGGAGTTCTCCAACACCACACCGCTGCCGGCGAAAATCTATGCCAACGAGGGCGCCTGTCAGTTCATTTTCTTGAAGGGCGACGGTCCCTGTGACATCTCCTATGCCGACCGCAAGGGCAAGTACCAGGGCCAGACCGGGGTCACCCTGCCCCGGCTCTAGGCAGACGCGGCGGCGGCATCCATTCAAACAACCACGGCGTTCATGGACCAGATCATCATCAAGGGCGGGAAGCCGCTGCACGGCCGGATCGAGATCAGCGGCGCGAAGAACGCGGCGCTGCCGCTGCTGACCGCCAGCCTGCTGACCGAAGAGACGCTGACGCTTTCCAACCTGCCGCACCTGGCCGACATCACGACCCTGATCAACCTGCTGACCCAGCTTGGCACCAGCTTCGAGCTCAATGGCGACGCCCCGAACGGGGGCAATGCCGGGCGCACCGTCTCCGCCACCGCAGCCAACATCACGTCGACCACAGCGGCCTACGACCTGGTCCGCAAGATGCGGGCCTCGGTGCTGGTGCTCGGACCCCTGGTTGCCCGCTGTGGGCTGGCCCGGGTCTCGATGCCCGGCGGCTGCGCCATCGGCGCGCGCCCGGTCGACCTGCACCTGGCCGCGCTGGAAGACCTGGGCGCCACGATCGAGCTCAACGAGGGCTACGTCGAGGCGCGGGCGCCGGGCGGGCTCAAGGGCGCGGTCATCACCTTCCCCAAGGTCTCCGTCGGCGCGACCGAGAACCTGCTGATGGCGGCGACGCTCGCCCGCGGCACCACGGTGCTGAACAACGCCGCCCGCGAGCCGGAGGTGGGCGACCTGGCGCGCTGCCTGCAGGCAATGGGCGCGCAGATCGCCGGCGTCGGGACCGACCGGCTGGAGATCCAGGGCGTCGACCGGCTGCACGGCGCGCAGCATTCGGTGGTGGTCGACCGGATCGAGCTCGGGACCTACATGATGGCGGCAGCAGTGACCCGCGGCGACGTGGAACTGGTCGGCGGCAGCCTGGACCTGCTGCGGGCGCCGGCCCAGGTGCTTGGCGAGGCCGGCGTGACCCTGGAGCCGACCGCCCAGGGCATCCGGGTGGCGCTGGCGAACGGGTCGCTGCGCGGCGTCGACGTGATGACCGAGCCCTTTCCCGGCTTCCCCACCGACCTGCAGGCCCAGTTCATGGCACTGATGGCGACCGCCGGCGGGGCGTCGATGATCACCGAGACCATTTTCGAGAACCGGTTCATGCACGTGCCCGAGCTGTCACGGATGGGCGCCAACATCAATCTGCACGGCGCTTCGGCGATGGTGCGCGGTGTGGGCCGGCTGAAGGGGGCGCCGGTGATGGCAACCGACCTGCGGGCGTCGGTCTCGCTGGTGCTCGCCGGACTTGCCGCCGAGGGCGAGACCACCATCAACCGGGTCTATCATCTCGACCGCGGCTATGAGCGGCTGGAACAGAAGCTGGCGGCCTGCGGCGCGGACATCGTCCGGGCGCGCGCAAGCAGCTGACGGCGGAACCGCGAAGGAATCGGCATGGCGATCGAGCAGCTGAAGCTCCTGGCGACCGACACCGAGGACCTGGCGGTGTTGTCCGCGATGCTGCAGGACGCCCTGGTCCAGGTCGGCGAGATGACCTGGCAGCAGGACCAGGGGCGGTTCGTGCTGATGGCCAATCGCTTCCGCTGGGAGGGCCGGCCCGAGCAGGACCGCAAGGGCGAAATCCACGAGCGCGTTCACAGCGGCCTGTGCATCGGCCATGTGCAGGCGGTGCGACGACGCGGCTTCAATCCGCGGCATCCGGCGGCGATCCTGTCGCTGTTGGCCGTTCGCCACCAGCCGCTGGACGGCGACGGCCATGCCCTCGACCTGGTGTTCTCCGCCGGTGCGGAGATTCGGCTGGAGGTGAGCGCGCTGTCCGTGCGGCTGGACGATATCGACACGCCCTGGCCGACCCGGCTGCAGCCGGCCCATGATGTGGAGTGAGGCCCGTGCGTGACGGCCTAGATCAGCGGGCTGCGTCCGTCCGAGGCCCCCGAAAGACCGAACCATGCTGACCCCTTCCCCCATTCGCCATCCGGACTCGCTGGTCTTCGCCCTGCCGAAAGGGCGGATCCTCGGCGAGCTGCGCCCGCTGATGGCAGCGGCGGGGCTGGAGCCTCACCAAGCGTTCGACGACCCGGGCGACCGGGGCCTGCAGTTCGCCACCGGGTTCGACCACGTCTCGGTGGTGCGCGTGCGCAGCTTCGACGTTGCCAGCTTCGTCGCCTTCGGCGCCGCCGACATCGGCGTCTGCGGCAACGACGTGCTGGCCGAGTTCGACTACAGCGAGATCTACGCCCCACTCGACCTCGGAATCGGCCGCTGCCGGATGGTGGTGGCCTGCCCGCGGTCGCTGATCGACGCCGAGGCGCCGGAACGCTGGAGCCACATCCGGGTGGCGACCAAATATCCCGAGATCACCCGGCGCCATTTCGCGCGCCGCGGCGTTCAGGCGGAATGCATCCGGCTCAGCGGCGCCATGGAGCTGGCGCCCAGGCTCGGCATGTGCCGCCGAATCGTGGATCTGGTCGAGACGGGCTCCACCCTGCGGGCCAACGGGCTGGTCGAGGTCGAGACGATCATGCCGGTGTCGTCGCGGCTGGTGGTCAACCGGGCGGCGCTGAAGACGCGCCCCGACGTCATCGCCGACTGGGTCGCCCGCTTCCGAGCGGCCTGCGGCGCCCGCGACGCCGCGCCCGCGCCGCAACCCGTCCAGACATGAACGATGGGGCATGAGGAGGGACATTTCCTGGTCAGCGTCGAGCTGGCGGAGTCGCTGGCCCTTCCGCCCGACCCCGACCTGGACCACGAGATCCGCGTCGCCATCTACGACCTGGTCGAGGAGAACCTGTTCCGACCGCTGAACGGGGCACAGGGGCCGTTCGCACTCGAGCTGCATCTCGAGGACAACCGGCTGATTCTGCGGATCTCCACCGCCAACGGCGCCGGCGAGGGCCGGCTGTCGCTGCCGCTGGTTTCGCTGCGCAGGCTGATCAAGGACTACGGGATCATCTGCGACAGCTATGCCGATGCGGTGAGGTCGATGTCGCCGAGTCAGATCGAGGCCATCGACATGGGCCGGCGCGGCCTGCACGACGAGGCAGGCGAGCTGCTGCGAAGCAAGCTTGCGAGCCACGTGGAGGTCGACCTGCGGACCGCGCGCCGCCTGTTCACCGTCGTCTACGCCGTGCTTCGCCGGCGCTAGGGACCGAACCGGTGGCAGACGCGCGCACGCACATCGTCACCGCGCCCGGCGCACGCCGGATCGAACGGCCGGCGAGCGTCCTGTTCGCCTGCAGCCGGAACTCGATCCGCTCCCCGATGGCCGAAGGCCTGCTGAAGGCGCTTCACCCGCGCCGGATCTATACCGATTCGGCAGGGGTCCGGGACGGCGACGTGGACGGCTTCGCCATCGCCGTGATGGCGGAGATCGGCATTGACATTTCCCGGCACAGCTCGAAGACCTTCGACCAGCTGCAGGACACGTCCTTCGACCTGATCGTGACCCTTTCACCCGAAGCGCAGCACAGCGCCGTGGAGCTGACCCGGACCATGGCATGCGATGTCGAGCTCTGGCACACATTCGACCCGTCGATCATCGAAGGCAGCCGCGAGGTGCGTCTGGATGCATATCGCAAGGTGCGCGACGAGCTGCGCGCGCGCATCCTGGCCAGGTTCCCGGTCCAGCCGGAGGACGAACCATGACCCGGGCACGCCCGGCGCTGGTGCTCGCCTCGGCCTCGCCGCGGCGCTTGGCACTGCTGGGACAGATCGGCATCGTCCCGGATGCGATCGATCCGGCGGACCTTGAGGAGACGGCCGTGGCAGGCGAGCTGCCCCGCGACCACGCGCGCCGGCTTGCCCGTGACAAGGCGCTGGCCGTCGCCGCAAGGCATGCGGGCGCCCTTGTGCTCGGCGCCGACACCGTGGTCGCCAGCGGCCGCCGCATCCTGCCGAAGGCCGAGGATCCGGCGACCGCGCTGGCCTGCCTGCGTCTGCTCGCCGGCCGCAGCCACCGGGTCTATGGCGGCATCTGCCTGGTGACGCCGGCCGGCCGCGCGCTGACCCGGCTGTGCGAGACCCGGGTCAGCTTCAAGCGCCTCTCCGACGCCGAGATCGCCCGCTATATCGACAGCGGGGAGTGGCAGGGCAAGGCTGGCGGCTACGCCATCCAGGGCCGCGCCGCCGCCTTCGTCCGCCAGCTCGGCGGCTCCTACAGCAATGTGGTCGGCCTCGGCCTCTACGAGACCGCGACACTGCTGGCCGGCCAGGGCATCGCCGATGGCTGAAGCGGCCCTGCTGCCGCCCCTGGAGGCCCTGCTGATCGAACGGCGCGGCGGCTGCCAGGCCGCCGGACTGGTCCGTCACGGCCGGCTGGACGACCTGATCCTGCTGCCGGTCGATACCGCCACCGCCCCCGGCACCATCGTCGCCGGCCGGGTGGCTCGGGTCGAGGTGGGCCTCGATGCCGCCTTCGTCGACATCGGCACCCCGGCGCACGCGCTGCTGCGGGGCCGCGACCTGCGGTTGGCTGGGCACGAGCCCCGCGCACTGAACCGCCGCCTGCACGAGGGCCAGATGCTGGCGGTGCGGATCGTGCACCCCGGCTATGACGACAAGGGGCCGCGTGTGATCGGGCGGGTCGGCGCCGACGCCCAGGCAGCGGCCACCGGGGCCGTGCCGGGCACGGTGATCAAGGCTGGCGATCCGCTGGTCCAGGTCGCCCGCGCCGTCGGCCCGATCGAGCCGCGCGAGATCGTCGTGGCCGATACCCTTGCCCGGCTGCAGACCGTGCAGGCCTGGGCCGAGGCCGGCCGATCCGAGCCCAGGATCGTGATCGACCAGCAGAACCGGCCGCTCGGCCGCTGCGACGCATTGGGAGACATCGCCGCGGCGCTGTCGCGCGAGGTTCCGCTGGGCGACGGCGGCCGCCTCACCTTCGATCAGACCCGGGCGCTGCTTGCGGTCGACGTTGACAGCGGGGCCGGATCGCGCGACACGGCGGCGACCAACCTGGAGGCGGCCACGGAGATTGCCCGCCAGCTGAGGATACGCAATGGTGCCGGCGTGATCATCATCGACTTCATCGACGTGCAGCCGGGAACCCGGGGACGCGACGGCCATGGACGCGACAACCGGGCGCCGGCGATCGAGGCTGCACTGCGGCGGGCGACCGCAGGCGACCGTGCCGGCGTCCGCCTTGCCGGCTTCGGACCGCTCGGTCTCTACGAGTTGACCCGCAACCGCCTCGGCGCGCCCCTCGCGGCGCTCTGGCCGAACGAGAGCGAGCCTTCGGCAGCCCGATGAGCAAGGCCAGCATCCATAGCCTGCCGCGCCGCCAGGGCGGCTGCCCGATCTGCGGGAAGGCGCCCGCGGCCGCAACGATGCCCTTCTGCTCGGCGCGGTGCCGCGACGTCGACCTGTCGCGATGGTTCGGCGAGCGCTACGCGATTCCGGCCGTCGAGCCCGACGAGGTCGAGCAGGACGACCAGACCGAGGACGACGCGTAGGTGGCAGGACAAGGAGCGCGACCGACGGCGCCCGTCGAGGCGCCCGTCATGGCGCCCGCCCTTGGGTCTGCGTCGGTCCGGCGAAACGCACCGGTGCAGTGGCTGGCCTTGGCCGGCTTCGCCGCCGCGGGACCGCTGGCGATCGTCGCGCCGAAGGGGCTGTGGATCGCCGGACTCCTGATCGCGCTCGCCCGCCTCGTCCACCTGCTCGGTCGCGGCGGCGGCTGGAGAAGCGGTCTCGGTGACGCCCGCCGACTGGGGCTGCTGTGGCTGCTGGTCGCGCTGGGCCTGACGTCCGCCCTGTGGACGGTGGTGCCGGCGCACAGCCTGGAGCGCGGCCTGCGGCTGGTGCTGGAGTTCGGCGCCGGCGCGCTGATCATCGGTCTTGCCTGCACGATCGGCCGGCACGATGCGCGCATCCACCTGCAGGCGCTCGCCGCCGGCCTGATCCTCGCAGCCGCGCTGGCCATCGCCGACATCGAACTCGCCGGCTACCTGCTCCGCTGGTCCCACGGCCAGCCGGTGGCGATCTACGCCTACGGCCCCGGCGCCGCATTTTCCGCCCTGGTCCTGCTTCCGCTGGCGATCTCCCTGTGGCAGCACCGCGCCCGGTTGTGGGCGGTGGCAGCGGCAGTCGCCGCCGCGGCCTTCGTCCTGCTCGCGGCCAACGAAACCGCGAAACTGGCGCTGCCGCTCGCGGTCGTCGGCGGACTGGCGGCAGCGTGGCGCTGGACCCGTCCGCTGCCGGCTCTGGCGTTCGCGGTGCCCCTGCTCGCCGTTCCGCTGCTCGTCCCCCAGCCGATGGACAGCCCGTTCGGTTGCTGGCTGATGGAACAGAAGCTCAGCATCGTCCACCGGCTCGGCATCTGGAACTTCGTCGATGCGGCCGTGGCCGAGCGGCCGGTTCTGGGCTGGGGGCTGGAAGCGTCGCGCCGGATCCCCGGCGGAACCATGCAGCTGGCCATGCCGGATTGCGGCCCGGAACTGGGGCCCGAAATCTACGGACCGCGGATTGGCGAGCGGCTGCCGCTGCACCCGCATGGCCTGTCGATGAACCTGTGGCTGGAGCTCGGCGCCGTCGGCGTGTTTCTGTTGCTGGTCGTGCTGCTGGACTGGGCGCGTCGCCTCTACCGCCTGCCGCGCGCCTACGCCTGGGCGCCCTGCGCCGCCCTCTCGGCGGTCTTCCTCCCCGCCACCGCCAGCTTCGGCATGTGGCAGGGCTGGTGGCTGACCACCTTGTTCCTGCTCGCCGCGGTCTGCCTGCTGCGCCCCACCGCGCCGGCCGACGCGCCGCCGCGCTGAGCCCCGCCGCCCGCCGATTCGCGCTGGACGCCCCGCGGCGCCATGTTCTATAACCCGCGCCGCGTGCCCAGGTAGCTCAGTTGGTAGAGCAGCGGATTGAAAATCCGCGTGTCGGCGGTTCAAATCCGTCCCTGGGCACCATTTCCACCGTCGGCGTCGTACCTCAAATCGCAGTCGTTTCGGGATTGCCGCCGAGGCGGTTTCAGCCCACGGTGGGCGCTCCACGAGCCTGGAGCATCCGATGATCAGCAACCCGCAACCGGCGGACGAGAACGACCTCAGCGCGCGGCTGGCGCAGGGCACGGTGCTCGTCGCCGAGGGCTA
>JBHJOG010000248.1:0-17316 GCA_050329975.1 Alphaproteobacteria bacterium
AAGACGGCGTCGGTCTCCTCCGTGTGGCGCATGTACTCCTGGATGCCGAAATTCGGCACCGACAGGTCGAAGTGCAGCGCCGCCCCCATGCACACCGGCGACAGGTCGGTGGCGCCGTGGCTGCCGGTGCGGATCTGGTAGAGCTCGGCCAGCGCCGCGATCTTCTTCAGCTGCGTGATGCCGCCCGCGTGGACCACCGTGGTGCGGATGTAGTCGCAGAGCTGGTTCTGGATGATCTCGCGGCAGTCGTGGATCGAGTTGAAGATCTCGCCGATCGCGATCGGCGTCACCGTGTGCTGGCGGATCAGCTTCAGCGCCTCCTGGTTCTCCGCCGGGGTCGGATCCTCCATCCAGAACAGGCGGTAGGGCTCCAGCGACTTGCCGAGCCGCGCCGCCTCGATCGGGGTCAGCCGGTGGTGGACGTCGTGCAGCAGGTGGACGCCGAAGCCGTGCGTCTCCCGGAGCGCCGCGAACAGCTGCGGCGCGAAGTCGAGGTACTTCTCGGTCGACCAGACCTGTTCCTCCGGCAGGCCCTTGCCGGCCGGCTCGTAGAACAGTTTTCCACGCGCGATCCCGTAGGCGGTGTCGAGGCCGGGGATGCCGGACTGCGCGCGCACCGCCTTGTAGCCCAGCTCGATATACTGGCCGACCGCGTCCACCGTCTCGGCCAGGTCCCGGCCGTTGGCGTGCCCGTAGACCATGACGCCCGACCGGCTCTTGCCGCCGAGCAGCTGGTAGAGCGGTAGCCCAGCGACCTTGGCCTTGATGTCCCACAGCGCGGTGTCGACCGCCGCGATCGCCGACATGGTGACCGGCCCGCGCCGCCAGTAGGCGCCCTTGGCGAGATACTGCCAGATGTCCTCGATCTGGTGCGGGTCGCGGCCGATCAGGCAGGGGACGACATGGTCCGCCAGATATGAGGCGACGCTGAGCTCGCGTCCGTTCAGCGTCGCGTCGCCAAGCCCATGAACGCCCTCGTCGGTGACGATCTTCAGGGTGACGAAATTGCGTCCCGGACAGGTCACGATGACCTTGGCGTCAATGATCTTCATGAAGGGCTCCGATCTTCGATCATGGTGGGGATCCCGGCTAGATGGCCCGACGGGCGGAATCCCTCGCCGCCGGCAGGTCGTCGCGCTCGAACAGCTCCGAGAACTGACGCTCCAGCAGCGGCAGCGACAGCAGGATCTCGCCCAGGTGCAGCCGCACCGCCGCCTCCGCGGCCGCCGCGTCCCGGGCCGCGACCGCCGCCACGATCGCCGCATGCTGCTCGATCAGCCGCTCGACCGGGGTCGCCGCGGGCAGGCTCAGGTAGCGCACGCGGTCCATCTGCGCCTTCACCTCTTCGACCACCCGCCACGCATAGTCGCAGTCGACGCCAAGGGCCAGCGCCCGGTGGAACGCCTCGTCGAGCAGCAGGAAGCGCGCGTGCGCCCCATCGGCGGCGGCCGCCCGCTGAGCGTCCAGGATCGTGTGCAGGCCGGCAAGGCCGTCGCCCGACATCACCTCGCAGGCCCGGCGGGCAACCGCGATCTCCACCGCCTCGCGCACGAAGCGGGCGTCGGTGACCTGCTTGGCGGAGATCTTCACCACATAGGTCCCGCGCTGCGGCCGCACGCGCACCAGCCCTGCCTCGCTGAGCTTGATGAACGCCTCGCGCACCGGCTGCCGGCTGACGCCGAGCCGATCCGCGATGTCCTTCTCCGACAGCGCCTGGCCGGGCTTGAGCTCCATGGTCACGATCGCGTCGCGCAGCGCGTGGAACACGCGGCCCGCCATGGGCTCGGCGCTGTCCTGCGCCGCAAGCCGGCCGAGACCGGGCTGGCCCTGCATCCATTCTCCTCCCGTCTTACCTTGCCATGCAGTCTTGCCGCGACCCGGCGCCGCTCGACAAGGCCATTGCGCATTCGACCGTACCATACTACCATACCAGACAACCGAACCAGAAAAACTTGGGAGGAAAGGATGACCGGTTTCTCGCGCCTGCCCCTGGCCCTTGCATTGGCGACGGGCTTCGTCTGCCAGGTGCAAAGCGGCCTGGCCCAGGACTACACGCTCAACGTCAACACCGCGCTGACCCAGGACGACCCCCTCTACCACGGCCTCGAGTTGTTCAAGCAGGCGGTCGAGGAGCGCAGCGAAGGCAATCTCGAGGTGCGCATCTTCCCGAGCTCGCAGCTGGGCGCGGACGAGGACGTACTGGAACAGGCCCGCGCCGGCGCCAATGTCGCGGTGGTGGTCGACGGCGGCCGGCTCGCGGTGTTCGTGCCGGAGTTCGGCATCCTCGGCGCCCCCTATCTCGCCAGCGGATTCGATGGCGTGCGCAAGGTGGTCACCTCCGACGTGTTCGAGACCTGGGTCGAGAAGCTGCGCGAAGCCTCCGGCCATCAGGTGCTGTCGTTCAACTGGTGGCAGGGCGAGCGCCACTTGCTGACCAACGTGCCGGTGACCACGCCGGCCGACCTGGATGGCGTCCGGATGCGCACGCCCGGCGCGCCGGTCTGGATGGAGACGGTGCGCGCAATGGGCGCCACCCCGACGCCGATGGGTTGGACCGAGGTCTACACCGCGCTGCAGCAGCAGGTGATCGACGCGGTCGAGGCCCAGCATCCGGCGAGCTACGGCCAGCGGCTGTACGAGGTGGTCGACCACATCACCAAGACCGGCCACATCAACCTGATCACCGGCATCGTCACCAGCGCCGAGTGGTTCGACAGCCTGCCGGCCGAATACCAGGCGATTCTGCGCGAGGAAGCGCTCAACGCCGGCGACGAGGCCTCGCGGATGACCCAGGAGTCGCTGGCCGAGTACGAGCGCCAGTTCGAGGAGCAGGGCGTCACCATCAGCGAGATCGACGTGACGCCGTTCGTCGAGGCGACGGCGCCGGTCTACGAGCTGCTGGGCTACAGCGCGTTGCGCGAAACCCTGCAGCCTATCCTCGATCAATAGGCTGCCACGACCTGCGCGCCCTCCCTCGGAAAGGAGGGAGGGCGCTGGCATAGCACAGTCCGTGAACCGGGCAGGAGGCGTCGGATGCTGACCTTGCTGAAACGCCTCGAGACGGCGCTCGGCATGGTGCTGCTGGCGGTGATCGTCTGCCTGGTGTTCGCGGCCGGGCTGCTGCGCTGGTTCGGCACGCCGCTGATCTGGTCGGTCGACCTGGCCCAGCTGCTGTTCATCTGGGTCAGCTTCATCGGCGCCAACCAGGCGCTGCGGACACGTGTGCATATCGGCATGGACCTGGCTGTGCGCCCGGTCCCGCTGCGGTTCCGCCGGCTGATCGAGCTGGCGCTGGCCGGCCTGGTGCTGGCCTTCCTGTTCACCATGGTGGTGATCGGCACCCAGCTCACCTTCCTCAACATCGAGCGCCAGTTCGGCGACAGCGGCATCAGCTACGCCTTCGTCACCGGCGCGGTTCCGGTCGGCTGCCTGATGCTGGCGACGACCGTGGGCTGGCACGTGCTCACCGTGCTGCGCCGGTGGCGGTCGGAGCCGTTGCTGGTCTTTTCCGACCCGGCGCGCGGCGAGATCGAGGACGTGCTGTGACCCTGCTCGCCGTCACCTTCTTCATGCTGATGCTGCTGGGGCTGCCGATCGCCTTCGCCATCGGGCTGGCCGGAATAAGCTTCTTCCTGTTCAGCGCCACGGTGCCGCTGTCGATCGCGGTGCAGCAGGTGGCGACCGCCTCCCAAAGCTTCCCGCTGCTGGCGGTGCCGTTCTTCGTGCTTGCCGGCCACATGATGAACCGCTCCGGCATCACCAGCCGGCTGATCGAATGCTCCAGCGTGCTGGTCTCCTGGATGGCCGGCGGCCTGGCCCAGGTCAGCATCGTGCTGTCGACCCTGCTGGGCGGCGTTTCCGGCTCGGCGGTCGCCGACGCGGCGATGGAAGCGCGGATCCTGGGCCCAAGCCTGATCGAGCGCGGCTACTCCCGCGGCTTCACCGCTGCCGTCATCGCCGTCTCCTCGCTGATCACCGCCACCATCCCGCCGAGCCTTGGCCTGATCCTCTACGGCTTCGTCGGCGGGGTCTCGATCGGGCGACTGTTCCTGGCCGGCCTGATCCCCGGGCTGATGATGATGGCCTTCCTGATGGCGACGGTGTGGATGATCTCCAAGCACCGCGGCTACCGGCCGGAAGCGGCGCGACGCCCGACCTACCGCGAGGTCGGCCGCGCACTCTGGCACGCCAAATGGGCGCTGCTGTTCCCGGTGGCGCTGCTGTTAGCCATCCGCGGCGGCCTGTTCACCCCGTCCGAAGTCGGTGCGTTCGCAGTCGTCTATGCCGGGCTGGCCGGCTTCATCGCCCATCGCGAGCTGAGCTGGCACGGCCTGCGCGCCGCCCTGGCGGAGGCGATCGTCGATGTCGGCATGATCATGCTGATCATCCTGTTCTCGGGCATGGTCGGCTACGCGATCATCTTCGAACAGGCGCCGCAGGACATCGCCGGGGCGATGACCGCGCTCACCCAGGAGCCGCTGCTGGTGGTGGCGATGGTGCTGGTGTTCCTGTTCCTGGCCGGGCTGTTCGTCGAGAGCACCGTGCTGGTGCTGCTGCTGACGCCGATCTTCCTGCCGATCGTGAAGACCGTCGGCATCGACGCGGTGCATTTCGGCATCCTGATGATGACGGTGGTGACGCTGGGCTCGATGACGCCGCCGGTGGGGGTGGCGATGTACACCGTCTGCAGCCTGCTGAAATGCCCGATCGAGAAATACGTGATCGAGTCCCTGCCCCTGATCGGCGCGGTGGTGCTGCTGATCCTGATCCTGACCCTGTCGCCGAGCCTGGTGCTGTTCCTGCCCGACGCCCTGATGTGAGCGGCGGATTGACCGCCCCGGACGCACATGGGACCTTCCCGGGGCACTTTCGCCCAGGGGGTTCTCGGGAGACGACGATGCCTCGGCACCGGCTTGCCATCATCGGCCTCGGCATGGCGGTGACGCCGCATGCCAGGAGCCTGCTGGACCTGACCGACCGGGTGGAGGTGGCCGGCGCCTACAGCCCCACCGAGGCACGCCGGCGCGCCTTTGCCGAACGCTTCCCCTTCCCGCTCGCCGGCGACCTCGACGCCCTCCTCGCCGACCGGAGCATCGGCGCCGTCGCCATCCTGACCCCGCCGAACACCCATCTGGACCTGGTGCGGCGGGCGGCGGCGGCGGGCAAGCACATCGTGCTGGAGAAGCCGCTGGAGGTCTCGCTCGAGCGGGCCGAGGCGCTGGTCGCCGCCTGCCGCGAGGCCGGCGTCACCCTGGGCATCATGCTGCAGCACCGCTTCCGCCCGGCGGCACAGGCCCTGCGGGAGCGCCTTGGCGACGGCGGTCTCGGCCGGCTGGTCGCCTGCAACACCAGCATCCCGCTGTGGCGGCCGCAAAGCTACTACGACGAGCCGGGGCGCGGCACCCGCGCGCGGGACGGCGGCGGCGTGCTGCTGACCCAGGGCATCCATACACTCGACCTGATGCTGTCGCTGGCCGGACCGGTCGACGAAGTGCGCGCCTACGCCGCCACCAGTCCGGTGCACCGGATGGAGACCGAGGACCTGGTCGCCGCCGCGGTGCGCTACGCCGGCGGGGCGCTGGGCACCATCGACGCCACCACCGCCGCCTACCCGGGCTTCCCGGAGCGGATCGCGCTCGTCTGCGAGCACGGCACGGCGTCGCTCGCCGGCACCGAGCTCGCCATCCACCAGCCCGGCAGGGAAGCGTTCCGGCTGGAGCCGGACGCGACGCCGGGGGGCACCGGCGCCGACCCGATGGCCTTCCCCCACGACTATCACCGCGCCCTCCTCGCCGACTTTCTCGACGCCATCGACAGCGGGCGGGCGCCGGCGGTCGACGGCGAGGCGGCGCTGCAGGTGCACCGGCTGATCGAGGCGCTGCTCGAGAGCGCCCGGACGGGCAGCCCGGTCGCGCCGGCGCGCCGGCCAGGCTGAACAGGAGACGGCTCACCGATGCTGATCGACGACGACCGGCTGTTCCCCCCCGAGAAGATGACCCGGGCGGTTGCCCGCAGGCTCTATGACGCGGTGCGGGACCTGCCGATCATCTCCCCCCACGGCCATACCGACCCGGCCTGGTTCGCCCACGACGAGCCGTTCCCCGACCCGGCGACCCTGTTCATCGTGCCCGATCACTACGTGTTCCGCATGCTCTACAGCCAGGGCGTCGGGCTCGAGGAGCTGGGAGTCCAGCCGCAGACCGGAGAAGCGATCGCCTTCGATCCGCGCGCGGTCTGGCGCCGCTTCGCCGAGTCCTACCACCTGTTCCGCGGCACCCCGACCCGGATCTGGCTCGACCACGTGTTCGCCACCCTGTTCGACTTCAGGGAGCGGCTGTCGCCGGCCAATGCCGATGCCTATTTCGACCGGATCGCCGACGCGCTGGCGACGCCGGCGTTCCGGCCGCGGGCGCTCTACCAGCGGTTCGGGATCGAGGCGATCGCCACCACCGACAGCCCGCTCGACAGCCTGGACGATCACCGGGCGATCCGTCAGTCGGGCTGGAACGGCAAGGTGGTGCCGACCTACCGGCCGGACCCGGTCGTCGACCCGGAGTTCGGGGGCTTCGCCGAGAACCTGCGCCGGCTGGGCGAGATCACCGGCTGCGATACGTTGAGCTGGTCCGGCTATCTGGACGCCCACCGGCAGCGGCGGGCGGCGTTCAAGGCGCTGGGCGCGACCGCGGCCGACCATGGGCATCCGAGCGCGGCGACGGCGGATCTCGACCGCGCCGAGGCCGAGGCGCTGTTCCAGCGGATCGTCGCCGACCGGTTCGACCCCGAGGACGCGGAGCTGTTCCGCGCCCAGATGCTGACCGAGTTCGCCGGCATGAGCCTGGACGACGGGCTGGTCATGCAGCTGCACCCGATGGGCGGGCGCAACCACAATGCCGCGCTGTTCCGCGGTTTCGGCCGCAACATGGGCGCCGACATCCCGACCCGCACCGACTATGTGGCCGGCCTGAAGCCGCTGCTGGACCGGTTCGGCAACGAGCGCGGGCTGACGCTCATCCTGTTCACCCTGGACGAGGCCACCTATGGCCGCGAGCTGGCGCCGCTGGCCGGGCACTATCCCTGCCTGCGGTTGGGCCCGCCCTGGTGGTTCTTCGACAGCCCCGAGGGCATGCGCCGCTTCCGGGAGCTCACCACCGAGACCGCCGGCTTCTACAACACCGTCGGCTTCAACGACGACACCCGCGCCTATCTGTCGATCCCGGCCCGGCACGACGTGGCGCGGCGGGCCGATTGCTCCTACCTCGCCGAGCTGGTGGCGACCCACCGGCTCGACGAGGACGAAGCCTGCGAGGTGGCCCGCGACCTCGCCTACGGGCTGGCCAAGGCGGCCTACCGGCTGTAGCCGGGCCTCAGCCCGGCAGCAGGGGCGTCACCCGCTCCTGGATCGCGGCGACCGCCTCCTCTGCCGTCTTCTGGCCGAGGACGGCCAGCGCCACCTCCTCGAGGAAGTCCGCCTGGGCGCGGGCCGATTCCGGGAAGGCCGGGAACGGCACCCGCGCCCGCGACAGCGCCGCCGCCTCGACCGCGGCCAGCGGCTGGTCGGCGGTGAACTCGGGCTCGGCGTAGGTCGAGACCCGCACCGGGCCATTGCCGTTGCGCGCCGCGCCCAGGGTCACCGCCTTGCTCGACGCGTGCCGGATGAAGCTCCAGGCCAGCTCCTTGTCCGCCGCCGAGCCGGGGATCGACATCGCCCAGAACTCGACCACCGTCGCCATCTCCTGCTGGCCGAGCAGCGCCTCGGAGATCGGCATCTCCACCGCCTTGATCCGGCCGGCAAAGGCGGAATCGCGGTTGAGCTGGGCGTGGCGGCTGAACGGCAGGATGGCGAAGGCGGCGCGGCCCTGCTGCAGCCAGGTCACCTGGTCCTCGTTCTTGGTGGTGGCATAGCTGCGCGGCAGGGAGCCCGCCTCGAACATGCCCTGCAGCACGCGGATCCCCTTCACCATCGGCTCCGGGTCGGGCATCAGTTGCAGGTCGCCGGTGATGAAGTCGCCGCCGAAGGCGCGCGCGAACATCACCGGATAGACCGCGAGGTCGCTCGCCAGAACCAGGCCGACGACGGGCGTGCCTTCGGCGGAGGTGAAGGTCGCCTGGCCCGCCTGCTCGACCAGCTCCTCCAGCGTGGTTGGCGGGGCGGAGATGCCGGCCTCCTCGAGCAGCGCCTCGTTATAGAACAGGCCCTGGGTCGCGTGGCGGAAGGGGATGCCGATCAGCTTGCCGTCGATGGTCATCGCCTCGACCAGCCCGGGCGCGATGTCGGCGAAGTCCTCGATTCCGTCCGACGCCTGGAAGTCGTCCAGCGGATGCATCAGCGAGGCCGCTGCCGCGTCAGCGCGGTTGTTGACCAGGAATCCGACGCCGAAATCGGTCTCGCCGAGGCTCGCCTCCCGCATCAGCCGGTCCTGCAGCGGGCCGGTGTCGAAGGTGGTCCAGGAGATGTCGGCGTCATTCGCGTCGCGCCACGGCGCGGTCAAGTCGCCGGCCGCACCCTCGGTCAGCGAGAGCTGGTGCACCCGATGGGCGAGGATGTTCAGCGTCCGGCTCTGGGCCAAGGCCGGGCGGCCGACGGCCGCCAGCGCGGTGCCGGCAAGGGCGAGGTGAAGGGCCTGGCGGCGGGTGATGATCATGGACATGCGTTCCTCCCGTTGTTGAGCGGGCATGACATCGCGGTCAGCCCTTGGTTGCACCGGCGGTGAGCCCGGTGACGAGATGCTTCTGCGTCACGATGATGAAGACGAGGATCGGCAGCAGCTGCACGGTGGAGGCGGCGAACAGCACGCCCCAGTCGACGCCGTCGAACGAGCCGATCATCTCCGAGATGACCAGCGGCGCCGTCTTCGCCTGGGTCGAGGTGAAGATGAAGGCGAACAGGAACTCGTTCCAGGCGAACACGATGACGAAGACGGCGATGGCGAGCGCGCCGGGTGCTGCGAGCGGCATGATCACCCGCCACAGGATGGTCAGCCGGCTGGCGCCGTCGATCAGCGCCGCCTCGTCAAGCTCGCGCGGGATCTGGTCGATGAAGGTCCGCATCAGCAGCGTGCCGAGCGAGACGAAGAAGGTGGCGTAGAGCAGGATCAGGAACAGGTGGGTGTCGTTCAGCGCCAGCCAGTTGACGATCGGGAACAGCGGCAGGGTGATGACGATCGGCGGGATCAGCCGGATCGCGATCAGCGACTGGGCGGTGCCGGACAGGAACCGGCTGCGGTAACGCGAATAGGCGAAGCCGGCCATCGCGCTGGTGGCGACGACGAGAACGGCGGTCCCGGCGGTGATGACGAAGCTGTTCACCAACCCGTGGAAGAAGTCGCCCCACCGGGTCCAGAGATTGGCGTAGTGGTCGAGTGTCGGCGAGAAGGCGAGCTTCGGCGGGATCGCGAAGATGTCTTGCGTCGGCTTCAGCGACGAGACCAGGATGAAGGCGATCGGCACCAGCGACCAGATCAGGATCGCCGCGACGGCGACCGCCTTGCCGATGCCGATGGCGAGCCGGTTATGCCGCATGGGCCGCCATCTCCCGCCGCAGCTTCCACAGGTAGCCGCTCGCCAGCAGCAGCGAGACGACGACCATGATCCAGCCGGTCGCCGACGCCGAGCCGAAGGAGCTGTAGCGGAAGGCCTCCAGGTACAGGTAGACCGCCACCACCTCGGTGGTGCGCGCCGGCCCGCCCTGGGTCATCAGCCAGACCTCCGAGAACAGGCGGAACGCGAAAATGAAGCGGAACAGCATCGCCATCAGCATCGCCGGCGCCAGGATCGGCAGCGTGATCCGGCGGAACAGCTGCCATGGGCTGGCGCCATCCATCCGCCCGGCTTCGTAGAGCGGCTCCGGGATGACGACGCGGGCGGCATAGAGGATGACGAAGGTGAACGGCAGGTGCAGCCAGATCGACAGCAGGCCGACGATGACCAGCCCATGCGCCGGCTCCACCGACCATTCCAGGATCGGCAGCCCGAGCGACTGCAGCGCCACCGTCACCGGCCCGACGTCGGGGTCGAACAGGAAGCGCCACATCACCACCGCCGTCACTTCGCTGACCGCATAGGGTGCCAGTACGGCGGCGAGCAGCAGGCGTTTCGCCGGCAGTCCGCTGGCGAACAGCAGCGCGATGGCGAGCCCGACCAGCAGCTCCACATGCACCACCACCAGGATCAGGACCACGGTGTTCTTCAGCGCTCGCCAGAAATAAGGGTCGCCGAGCACGCGCGCATAGTTGTCGAAGCCGACATAGGTCGGCGCCAGCCCGTAGGTGGAGTGGGTCAGGCTCAGCCAGACGATGTAGGCCGCCGGGATGCCGATGATGCCGAGCACCATCAGGTGCACCGGCGCCAGGAACGGGAAGGCCGCCCTGAAGCCGTTCATCGACCGGCGCCGCGCACAGCGGAGCCCGGCATCCCTAGGCGGCCTGCGCTTCCGCCGGCGCCGGTTGCGGCACCGCGCCTTCGACCGTGGTCCGGTACATCACGCGCCGGTAGCTTGGATAGTCGTTGATCGCCGTGTGGAGGACCAGCGGGTTGTTCCACATGCCGAGCGTGCCCTGCGCCCAGCGCAGCCGGCAGGTGAACTCCGGCCTGACGGCGAGCGCGAGCAGGAAATCGATGATCGGGCGGCTCTCGGCCTCGGTCATGCCCTTGAACCGGTTGAGCACGCTGCTGACGAACAGATAGGGCCGGCCGGTGGCGGCGTGATGGCCGATCACCGGATGCTCGGTCTCGACCTCGTCGACCCGGTCCTGCTTGTCGAGCAGCTGCAGGCGGCCGCTGCGCGCATTGATGTCGTAGACGCCCTTGCCGCTATGGACGCCGACCAGGGTGCGCAGCAGCGCCTCCAGCCGCGGCGACAGCGCGCGATAGGCCATCTCCAGGCTGGCGAAGCAGGTATCCCCGCCCACCGGCGGCACCACCTCGGCGAACAGCATGGTGATGCCGGGCGGCTTGGGCAGCCAGGCGAGGTCCATGTGCCAGTTCTCGCCGATCACGGTGTCGGTGTCCTCTGCCTCGCGGACGAACTGGACGATGTCCTCGAAGCCGTCGAGCGGCCGGTGCACCGGGTTGCCGCTGAACGGGCCGAAGCGTTCGCGCACCTCGTGCAGGCGCTGGGGCGACAGATCCTGATCGCGCACCGCCAGCACGTGGTAGCGGTGCAGCGCGCGGCGCAGGTCCGCGATCACCGCCTCGCCGGGGTCGCGCGCCAGGTCGACGCCGCGGATGTCGGCGCCGAGCGCGCCGGTCAGCGGACTCACGTCGAACCGCTCGAAATCACTGTCACGGAACATCGCCTGCTCCCAATCCACACGCAGCTTACCTACGTGTAAGTAAGCTGCTTCTGCGTGTCAATCGCTTGGCGGAGTCCGTCCCCAGGCGCGGGCGATGGTGCGGCCGATCGCACCGAACAGCAGCGCCACTTCCTGGAAGCTGCCGCTGTCCTGGGTCATCGGACCGCAGGAGAGCAGGCTCATCCGCAGCAGCCGGACCACCTCGTCCACCGGCGTATCGGGGGACAGCTCCCCGGACGCGATCGCGGCGTTCACCGCCTGGCGCAAGGTCTCCTCGTAGCGGGCGTTCACCCGCTCCAGTGCGCGGATCGACAGCTCGCCCAGCACAGGCAGGTCGAGACGCAGCCGCGACAGCGGGCTCCAGACGTTGCGGTCGCCCGGCGTCCTGTTGAACCGCAGGTAGAACCGGTTGAGATCCTCCACCTGGTCGGCGAAGCGCTCGAAGAAGGACAGGCCGGGCTTGGTCCAGTGGCCGGCGATGCGCGCCTCGGCGTCGGCGACGAAGCCGTCGATCAGCTCGGCCATCAGCGCGCGCTTGTTGCCGAAATGATGGTGGATGTTGGCGCGGGTGGTCTCGATCACCTGCGCGATGTCGCCGAAGCTGAAGCCTTCGTAACCCCGCAGCACATAGAAATCCTCGGCGACCTGCTTGATCCGCTCGCGCGTCGGTGCCGCCGGCCCATCGGTGGAGGCCGTCCCGTCGGGGGCCGAATCGCGCGACTTGCTCATGACGGGTTCCAGTGCTGCGGCGCAGGGACTTCCGGTTTCGCTCAGTCACCCAAGCAAAGCAACCGGTTACTGGGCGAGGCCGCCGGTTGCCCGGTCGGGCGCGGCGTGGTCTGATCGCCGCAACGACTCCACACCAAGGAGGAACCGCCATGTCCCGGCCGCCCTATCGCGCCGACGAGGTCGGCAGCCTGTTGCGCCCGCAGGCGCTGAAGGACGCCCGCATCGCCTATGCCGAGGGTCGAATCGACAGCGCCGAGCTGCGGGCGGTCGAGGACCGGCTGGTCCGCGAAGTGGTGGCCAGGCAGCGGGAGGTCGGGCTGACCGCCGTCACCGACGGCGAGTTCCGCCGCGCCTGGTGGCACTTCGACTTCCTCGCCGGCCTGGATGGCGTGGAGCTGGTGCGCGGCGAGCGCGCCATCCAGTTCCACGGCGTCACCACCAAGGCCGACAGCATCGCGGTCACCGGCAAGGTCGGCTTCGGCGACCATCCGATGCTGGAGGACTTCCGCTACCTGGCCTCGGTCTGCCCGCC
The DNA here is from genome assembly GCA_050329975.1 of Alphaproteobacteria bacterium. Lineage (GTDB taxonomy): Bacteria > Pseudomonadota > Alphaproteobacteria > CALKHQ01 > CALKHQ01 > CALKHQ01. The sequence continues at coordinate 12,553 of JBHJOG010000248.1, forward strand.
GGGCACCGTCGCCAAGATGACGATCCCGAGCCCGAGCGTGCTGCATTTCCGCGGCGGCCGGGCGGCGATCAGCAGGCAGGTCTACCCCGACCTCGACGCCTTCTTCGCCGACACCGCCGAGGCGTATCGCAACGCCGTCCGCGCCTTCTACGATGCCGGCTGCCGCTACCTGCAGTTCGACGACACGGTCTGGGCCTATCTCTGCTCGGAGAAGGAGCGCCAGGCCGCGCGCGACCGCGGCGACGACCCCGACCCGCTGCCCGCGATCTACCGCGACATGATCCGCCACGCACTGCAGGGCAAGCCCGCCGACATGACCGTCACCACCCATGTCTGCCGCGGCAACTTCCGCTCCAGCTGGATCGCGGAGGGCGGCTACGAGCCGGTGGCCGACATCCTGCTCGGGCAGACCGGCTACGACGGCTATTTCCTGGAGTACGACACCGAGCGCGCCGGCGGGTTCGAGCCGCTGCGCTTTCTGCCCAGGGGCGGGCAGCGGGTGGTGCTCGGGCTGGTCACCTCCAAGTTCGGTGACCTGGAAGATCCCGGCGCGCTGAAGGCGCGGGTGGAGGAGGCGACCCGGTTCGCGCCGCTCGACCAGCTCTGCCTCAGCCCGCAATGCGGCTTCGCCTCCACCGAGGAAGGCAATATCCTGACCGAGGACGCGCAGTGGGCGAAGCTGCGGCTGGTGGCGGACACGGCGCGGGAGATCTGGGGCGAGGCGTAGCCGTCGCGCAGGCTTTATTCGCCGGGTCGGAGCGGCGACCACATCCGCACCTCGGAGCGCGCCTCGTAGCCCAGCCCCTCGGGGTAGTTGTAGAGCTCCATGAAGTGACCCCAGGGGGTCAGGAAATAGACCCACCACAGGCCGGCCAGGTCGCCGTCCCCGATCCGCATCGGCTCGTCCAGCACTTCGACGCCCTGATTGCGCAGGTAGCGCACCGCCTCGTGGATGTCGGCGACGTGGAAGCAGACATGCGAGGCGCCGTGGTCGCCGGTGCGCGGCATCCGCGTCACCTGGTCGGGGTCGGTCCATTCCAGCAGCTCGATATTGGTGCCGGTGCCGCAGCGCAGCAGGCAGACCCGCACCCTCGCCCGCGGGTGGGCCTTGAACCGGCGCACCATCAGGTCGTCGGCCGAGCCGAACGGCTCGGTCCAGGCGAGCGCCTTGGCGCCGAGCACCTGCTCGAACCAGGTCACCGCCTCCTCCAGGTTCGGCACTGTCAGCCCGACATGGTCGGCCCCGGTGAAGCCGCCCTTCATCGTCAGTCCGTCCGTCATCGCGTCTGCTCCCGATCAGCGCTGGTGGGCCTGCAGCACCATGTTGAAATCCGACGTCATCACCGGCTGCAGGTCGGCGAAACCGGCTTCCAGCGCCACCGCCCGCAGCCGGGCGGCGCCGGCCTGGGCGCCCAGCGCCAGCCCGACCTCCTGGCTCATCGAGGCAGGGACGCAGACGCAGGTCGAGCCGGAGTAGAACAACCGGCTGACCGGGCCGAGGTTGTCGGCAAGCGCGTCGCTGGCGAACGGCTCTACCAGCATCACGGTGCCGTCCGGGGTCAGCGCCTGGCGGGCATGGGCCATCGCGCCGACCGGGTCGCCCATGTCGTGCAGGCAGTCGAAGAAGGCGATGACGTCGAAGCCGCGCTCTCCGTAGCCCTTGGCGGCGGCGACCTCGAAGCGGGTGTTGGCGAGGCCCATCTCCGCCGCCTTCTCGCGAGCGCGGTCGATCGAGGGGGCGTGGAAATCGTAGCCGACGAAGGTGGAGTTCGGAAACGCCTCGGCCAGCAGCACGGTGGAGATGCCGTAGCCGCAGCCGACGTCGGCAAAGCGCGCGCCGGCCTCCAGCTTCTCTTGCACGCCGTCGAGCGCCGGGATCCAGTGGTCGACGATATTGGCGATGTAGCCGGGGCGGAAGAAGCGTTCGGTGCCGCAGAACAGGCACAGGTGCCGGTCGCCCCAGGGCACGCCCTTGCCGGTGCGGAACGCCTCGGCGGTGCGGTCGAGGTCGAAGATCATCGAGGCGGTGGACTGGAAAAACCCCTGCATGTTGTGCGGGCTTTCCTCGTCGGCCCAGACCAGCGCCTGCTCCGGGGTCAGCGTGTAGGTCGGCACGGCAGGGTCGCAGTCGATCCAGCCGGCGGACGCCATCGCGTTCAGCCATTCGCGGACCAGCCGCTCGGCGCAGCCGGTGCTCCCGGCGAGCTGGGTGGAGGTCAGCGGCCCGGCCCCGGCCATCGCCCGGAACAGCCCGGTCTTGTCGCCGAGCATGGCGACCACCATCGAAGCGGCGCCGCCGAGCTCAGGCAGCAGCTTGCGCTTGAACGCGTCGAGCTTCGCCAAGTCCACGTCCGGCATCGCATCCTCCCCTGCGCGGTCGCCGGCAGTCTAAATCGTTTCGGACGCGGCGCGAACCGAAACGGTGTCCTGCACACGGCGGGCGCGGGCGAAGGCGCCGGGGGGGCAGCCCACGTGGCGGCGGAACGCGGTGCTGAAGGCGCTGGCGGAGTCGTAGCCGATCTCTGTGGCGAGGCGGTCAAGGGACGTACCGCCCCGGCCGAGCGCGTCCCGGGCCAGCGCCATGCGCCACCGGGCCAGATACGCGATCGGCGCGCAGCCGAGGGTCGCGCCGAATCGAGCGGCGAAAGCCGAGCGCGACATGCCGGCAAGCCTGGCCAGCCCGGCCACGGTCCAGCCGGCGCGGACGTCGGCGTGCATCGCGCGCAGGACGCGGGCCAGGACAGGATCGCGCAGCCCGCGCAGCAGGCCGGCCGGCAGCGCGTCATCGCCGCCAAGGCAGCGCCAGCGCAGGGACTCGGCCAGCATGATCTCCAGCAGACGCTGCAGGATCATGTCGCGGCCGGCGTGGTCGGCTGCAGATTCCTCGATGATCAACTCGATGATGCGGCCGAGCCGTCCGGTGCCGCCATCGGCGGCACGGATGTGGATCATGCCGGGCAGCAATGCCAGCAGCAGCGGCGCGTTGACCGGCTCGATCCGGAAGGCGCCGCCGAGCATGCTGAAATCGGGCTCGCCGTCGCAGTCGCCATGACGGACGCCCTGCCGGCCCCCAGCGTTGGATGGATCGCGGTCGACGCAGGCGGCGCCGGGGTGGCTCGACAGCGCGAAGGCGGGCGTGGCCGGCAGCAGCACGAAGTCTCCGCGTTCGAGCTGCACCGGCTCCTGCCCGTCGAGCGCCAGCCAGCAGTGCCCGGCGAGTACGATCGCGAACCCGGGCAGCCCATAGGCCGGATAGCGGACGCCCCACCGCCCGCGCGCGGTGATCGGCTTCGACACGGCGGCATGGGGACGGAGCAGGCCGATGATGTCGCTGAGGGGATCCATTTTGGACGATCGATAACAGATGATGGATTGGCTATTATAGTTTGTCCTGCGGGGATGTCCATCTTGGAGGGGGATGACAACGGAGACCCCTCAGATGACCAAGACGATCCTGATCACCGGCACCTCGTCGGGCTATGGCAAGGCGATGGCCGAGCTGTTTCTCGAGCGCGGGTGGAACGTGCTCGCCACGATGCGCCGGCCCGACCCGGCGGTGTTCCCGGCATCGGAGCGGCTGAGGGTGCTGCCGCTCGACGTCACCGATGCCGACAGCATCGGCAGGGCGATCGCCGACGGCGTGGCCGCCTTCGGCGCCATCGACGTGCTTGTCAACAACGCCGGAATCGGACTTGCCTCCGCCGTCGAGGCCACGCCGGACGGCGTCATGCGCGAGATCTTCGAGACCAACACCTTCGGCGTGTTCGCAACCTGCCGCGCCATCATCCCGCAGATGCGCCGGCAGGGGCAGGGCGTCATCATCAACGTGACTTCGAGCAGCGGCATCGCACCGATGCCGCTGGTGGCGGTCTACGCCGCCAGCAAGTGCGCGGTCGAAGGCTTCACCGAGTCGCTGTCGCACGAACTGGACCAGTTCGGCATCAAGGCGCGGCTGGTGGAACCCGGCTATGCGCCGACCACCCGCTTCAGCGCCCACACCGGCTCGCGCATGCAGGGGTTGATCCCCGAGGAGTACGGGCCGTTCGCCCAGGCCTATTTCGCGAAGCTGGCCGACTACCCGACCGCCTTCTGCACGGAGGCCGAGGTCGCCGAGGCCGTGTTCGCGGCCGCGACCGAGGAGGGGAGCACGCTCCGCTATCCGGCCGGACCGGACACCAGGCTGGTCGCCGCGCTGCGCTGGACCACCTCGGAAGATCACTACATCGCATCGATGCGGCAGATGTTCATGCCGCAGCGTCAGATCGAGCCCGCTTCCACCATGTAGTTGTTGGACGTGCACATCGCCGCGTCGTCGGAGGCGAGGAACAGCACCATGCGGGCAAGATAGACCGGGTCGATCAGGTCGGGCAGGCACTGCTTCTGCCGGTGCTTCTCCAGCGCCTCCGGCGTCGCCCACAGCATCTTCTGCCGCTCGGTCATCACCCAGCCGGGGACGACGGTGTTCACCCGGATGCGGTGCGGGCCCAGGTCGCGCGCCATGCCGCGGGTCAGTCCGTGCACCGCCGCCTTGGCGGTGGTGTAGACCGGCATGCCGCCGGTGTTCTCCCACCAGCTGTTGGAGCCGAAGTTGATGATCGAGCCCTTGCCGGCCTTGATCATCCCCGGCGCCACCGCCTGGATGGCGAAGAAGAAATGCCGGAGATTGGTGGCGATCCGCTCGTCGTAATACTCCGGCGTCACGTCCTCCCAGCCGTGGCGGTCGTCGCGGGCGGCGTTGTTGACCAGCACGCCGGCAGGGCCCAG
>JBHJOG010000249.1:0-8341 GCA_050329975.1 Alphaproteobacteria bacterium
GGCGGCGTCGTCGATGGTGAGCAGCGCCGTCTCGGTGCCGCGCCAGCGGTCGCGGCGGAGCGTGCCGGCGATGTGGATCACCCGGTCGCGCGCGCCGAGCAGCCCGTCGCCGAGCGGCCCCTGCAGGGCGCGGAAGGCCATCGCCTTGGCCTGGCCGCCGGTGGAATCGGCCAGCCGGCAGCGCAGGTGGCCGCCCTCGCCCACCGGCTCGGCATGCACCAGCATCACGTTGAACCAGCCGAAGCGCGGGCGCGGGTTGGCGCTGCCGAACGGCTCCAGCCGGTCGACCGCGTCGATCACCGGCAGGCCGGCGCCGCGCAGCGACAGCGCATCGTCGATGCTGAGGGTGGGCGCGATCGGCTGGTGGCCGGTCTGGGCCCCGATCCGGCCGGCGAGGAAGGCGTGCGCCGCAGCAAGGCGGTCGACGGCGACGGTCAGACCGGCCGCCATCGCGTGGCCGCCGCCGTTGACCAGCAGGCCGGCCTGGCGGGCGGCGATCACCGCGGCCCCGAGGTCGACGCCGGCGATCGAGCGGCCGGAGGCCTTGACCACCGCGCCGTCGCTGCCGCCGACGAAGGCGGGACGGTGATAGCGGTCCTTCAGGCGGGCGGCGACGATCCCGACAACGCCCGGATGCCAGCCCGTGTCGGCGAGCAGGATCAGCCCGTCGTCGACGCCCTCGCCGCGATCGACCCGGGCGATGGCGTCGGCCAGCGTGTCGGCCTCCAGCGCCCGCCGCTCCTCGTTCAGCGCGTGCAGCCGGCGGGCGAGGTCGCGCGCCTCCGCCGGGTCGTCGGTGCGCAGCAGCCGGGCGCCGAGGTCGGGAGTGCCGACCCGGCCGCCGGCGTTGATCCGCGGGCCGATGACGAAGCCGAGGTGATAGGCGCTGGCCACCGCGTCGAGCCCGGCGACCTCGGCCAGCGCGGCCAGTCCGACATTCTCCCCGCGGGCGAGCACGCGCAAGCCCTGGGCGACCAGCGCCCGGTTGAGCCCGGTCAGCGGGACCACGTCGCAGACGGTGCCGACGGCGACGAGGTCGAGCAGCCCGATCAGGTCCGGCTCGGCCCGGGCGGCGAAATGGCCGGCACGGCGCAGCGCCCGGTTCACCGCCACCGCCAACAGGAAGGCGACGCCGACCGCGGCCAGCACGCCCTGCCCGCTCCGGTCGTCGAGCCGGTTCGGATTGACGACGGCGACCGCGACCGGCAGCGCGGGCTCGGCCTGGTGATGATCGACGACGATCATCTCCAGCCCGCAGCCGGCGGCCGCCGCGAGCGCCTCGAAGGCGGTGATGCCGCAATCGACGGTGATGCAGAGCGCGGCGCCGGCGGCACGCAGCCCCCGCAGCGCCGGCGCGTTCGGGCCGTAGCCCTCGGCCAAGCGGTCGGGGATGTAGACCGAGACGGTTGCGCCGACCGCGATCAGGTGGCGGCACAGCAGCGCCGACGCGGTGGCGCCGTCGACGTCGTAGTCGCCGAAGATGGCGATCGGCTCGCCCCGGCGCACCGCGGCCGCGATCCGGTCGGCGGCGGCGTCCATGTCCTGCAGACCCGACGGGTCGGGCAGCAGGTCGCGCAGCCGCGGCTCGAGGAAGGTCGCGGCCGAATCGACGTCCTGGCCACGGGCGGCGAGCAGGCGGGCGGCGACATCGGGCACCCCGTGGACCTGGGCGATCGCCGCCGCCATCCGCTCGACCGCCGCCGCATCCTGGGAAGCGCCGCTGCGCCACACCCAGCGCCGGCCGGTGAAGGACTGGCTGCCGTCGGGCAGCGAGAAAACGACTCCATCGCGCATCGCGGCAGCCTACGCCCCGATGCCGGGGAGTTACAGCGTCGGATTGGCCGGCCAGCGCCGGCGTCGTGGGCTGCCGCGCTAGAGCCGGCTGAAGGTCGGGTCCAGCGGGGCCTTGCGGGCAAAGACGTGGGTGGCCTGGATCTCGCGCATGGTGCCGGTTTTCGAGCGCATCACCAGCGAGTGGGTCTTCGCGCCCTCGGCATAGATGCGCACGCCGCGCAGCATCGGGCCGTCGGTGACGCCGGTGGCCGCGAACATCACGCTGCCCTTGGCGAGGTCGAGCAGCTCGTACTTCCGGCCGAAATCGGTGATGCCGCAGCGCTCGGCCCGCGCCTTCTCCTCGTCGTTGCGGAAGATCAGGCGGCCTTGCATCTGGCCGCCGATGCAGCGCAGCGCAGCGGCGGCCAGCACGCCCTCCGGCGCGCCGCCGCTGCCGACATAGATGTCGACGCCGGTGTCGGGCCGCGAGGTGGCGATGACGCCGGCGACGTCGCCGTCCTGGATCAGCATGATGCGGGCGCCGGCCTGGCGCACCTTGGCGATCAGGTCGGCGTGGCGCGGCCGGTCGAGGATGCAGACCAGCAGTTCCTCCACCGCCTTGCCCTTGGCCTGGGCGAGCGCGACCAGGTTGTGCCCGACCGGGTTGTCCAGGTCGACGATGCCCTGCGGCAGGCCGCCGCCGATGGCGATCTTGTCCATGTAGACATCGGGCGAGTGCAGGAAGCCGCCCTCTTCGGCCATCGCGATCACCGACATGGCGTTGGCGCCGCCGACGGCGGTGATGGTCGTGCCCTCCAGCGGATCGAGCGCGATGTCGGTTCGCGGACCGCCGCGGCCCACCTTCTCGCCGACAAAGAGCATCGGCGCTTCGTCCCGCTCGCCCTCGCCGATCACGACCTTGCCGTCGATGGCAAGTCCGTTCAGGGCCCGGCGCATGGCGTCGACGGCGGCACGGTCGGCTGCTTCCTCATCGCCGCGCCCGACCAGCCGGGCGGCCGCCAGCGCCGCGGCCTCGGTGACGCGCACCGCCTCCAGCGCCAGGTTGCGGTCGCTCTGGCTCAGCTTGGCGGCGAGGCCACCGGCCTCGACGCCCGGCTGCTCCGACGGAACGGGCTCTGCCTGCAACGCTGTCATCCCTGTGCTTCCTTCTCGACTTGCCGATGGGCTTTGCGGGGCGTAACTCGCGCGCCGGCACCGCCGCCTGTCGGCAGTCTAGCGCAAGCCCGTGACGGGCGGGTGAACTTCCGCCCTAAGAGTTGTTCACCAACCTAGCGCGGACGCGGCCGCACTAAAGGGTCTCGATGCGAATCATCCGGGCCGGTTCGGCCATGGCCGACAGCGCGTCGATCTGGGCGAGAGCCATGCGCATGGCCGCTTCTTCGGTCTCGTGGGTGGTCATCACCACCGGCACGATGCTTTCCGGGTCGCGGCCGCGCTGGATGATCGCCTCCATGCTGATCTCGGCATCGCGCAGGATCGCCGAGACGGCGGCGATGACGCCCGGCCGGTCGCGGACCGTCAGCCGCACGTAATAGGCCCCGACATGGCGGTCCATCGGCGCGCGCCGGGCCGGCGACAGGCTGGCGGCCGGGGTGCCGAAAGTGGGCGCGCGGCGGCCGGCCGCGAGGTCGATCAGGTCGGCCAGCACGGCGGAGGCCGTCGGCCCCTGGCCGGCGCCACGCCCGGTGTAGATGCTGTCCTGCACGAAATCCCCTTGCGCGACAACGGCGTTGAATACGCCTTCGACATGGGCGATCGGGGCGGCGAGCGGGATCATGCACGGATGCACCCGCTGCTCGATGCCCAAGGCCGTGCGCCGCGCGCTGCCGATCAGCTTGATGCGGTAGTTCAGCTCTTCGGCAAAGGCGATGTCGACCGGCGAGACATGGCGGATCCCCTCGATATGCACGCCGGCGAAGTCGATCTCGCTGCCGAAGGCGATGCTGGCCAGGATCGACAGCTTGTGGGCGGCATCGATACCGTCGACGTCGAAGCCAGGGTCGGCTTCGGCATAGCCGAGCTGCTGGGCCTCGGCGAGCACGTCGTCGAACGACCGCCCGCTTTCGCGCATGGTGGTGAGGATGTAGTTGCAGGTGCCGTTGAGGATGCCGTAGATGCGCTCGATCCGGTTGCCGGCCAGCCCCTCGCGCAACGCCTTGACGATCGGGATGCCACCTGCCACCGCCGCCTCATAGGCAAGCGCGGCGCCCTTGGCCTCGGCGATGTGGGCCAGAGTGTCGCCTTGCTCTGCGAGCATCGCCTTGTTCGCGGTGACCACGCTGCGGCCGTTGTTCAGCGCCGTCGTTGCGAGCAGGAGAGCCGGCCCGTCGGCGCCGCCGATCAGTTCGACCACCACGTCGATCTCGGGATCGCCGGCCAGGGCGATCGGATCGTCGACCCAACGGTAGCCGGAGAGATCGACCCCGCGGTCGCGCGCCCGGTCGCGGGCGCTGACCGCGACGATCTCGATCGCCCGACCGGCGCGCGCCGCAATCTCCGCGCCATGGGCCTGCAGCATCCTGACAACGCCGACCCCGACCGTGCCGAGGCCGGCCAGGCCAACCCGCAACGGTGCCGTCATTGGGCGGCCAGCGCCACCGGCATCGGCTGCCGCTGCAGGAAGCGGCGGATCGAGCGGACCGCCTGGCGGGTGCGGTGCGGGTTCTCGACCAGCGCGATGCGGACGTGGCCGTCGCCATACTCGCCGAAGCCGACGCCGGGCGCGACGGCGACCTGGGCCTCCTGCAGCAGCAGCTTGGCGAACTCGAGCGAGCCATAGGCGGCATAGGGCTCAGGGATCGGCGCCCAGGCGAACATGGTCGCCGGCGGCCGCGGGATCCGCCACCCGGCCGCGGCCAGTCCGTCGATCAGCACCTCGCGGCGCTCCTTGTAGACGGCGCGGATCTCGTCGACGCAGTCCTGCGGGCCGTTCAGCGCCGCGGTCGCCGCGACCTGGATCGGGGTGAAGGCGCCGTAGTCGAGATAGGATTTCACCCGGGCCAGTGCGCCGACCAGCTTGCGGTTGCCGACCGCGAAGCCGATCCGCCAGCCCGGCATCGAGTAGGTCTTCGACATCGAGGTGAACTCGACCGCGATCTCCTTGGCGCCGGGGACCTGCAGCACCGAAGGCGGCGGCTTGCCGTCGAAATAGATCTCGGCATAGGCGAGATCGCTGAGGACATAGACTTCGTAGCGCCGGCACATGTCGACCACTGCGGCATAGAAGTCGAGGGTCGCCACCTGGGCCGTCGGGTTCGAGGGGTAGTTCAGCACCAGCGCGATCGGCTTGGGCACCGAGTGCCGGATCGCCCGCTCCAGCGCCGCCATGAAGTGCGGCCCCGGCTCGTTGGCGGCATCAGTGACCACCGGCAGGTGCCGGACCGAGCCGCCGGCGATCATGAAGCCGAAGGCATGGATCGGGTAGCTCGGGTTGGGCGCGATCACAACGTCGCCGGGGCTGGTGATTGCCTGAGCCAGGTTGGCCAGCCCCTCCTTGGAGCCAAGAGTGACGATCGCCTCGTGCTCCGGGTCGATGTCGACCTCGAAGCGGCGAGCGTAGTAGGCGACGATCGCGCGCCGCAGCCCGGGAATGCCGCGCGAGTTCGAATAGCGGTGAGTGCGGCCGTCGCGCACGGTCTCCACCAGCTTGTCGACGATGTGCGGCGGCGTGGCGCCGTCGGGGTTGCCCATCCCAAAATCGATGATGTCCTGGCCGGCGGCGCGCGCCGCCGCCTTCATCGCGTTGACCTGCGCGAACACATAGGGCGGCAGGCGTTTGATGCGATAGAATTCGTGATCCAAGGTTGTTGCGCCCCTACGGCGGCCCAGTCTTACGATGTCATAGGCCGCCGGCCTCTTCGGCTTGCTCAGTTCAAAAAGATCTCGGCCCGCTGGTTGCCGACCTCGCCCGTCTGCATCCACTCATGGAACACCGGCTGGTTGTCGCCGACGGCGTAGACCAGCACCTGCCCGGCCGGCGCCCCGAGGTTGACCAGCGCCCGGGCCACGGCCGTCGCCCGCTGCACCGACAGGTCGTAGTTGATCGCCCGCGCCCGGTTCGGGTCCATGACGGCCGTCTGCGCGCTGGCATGGCCGACGACCGTCACGCTGCGCCCGCTCTGGCCGATCATGGTGACCACGTTGCGCAGGATGTCGCGGTCGCGCGCGTCGAGGTTGTCGGAGCCGGTGACGAAGTTGATGGTGGCCACCAGCACCGGCCCCTGCGGCAGTTGCGGCGCGAAGCTTTGCGGCGCGAGGCTCTGGGGCATCGGCGGCGGCGGCGTGAAACTGGGCTGGCTGACTGCCGCAGGCACCGGCACGGCAGGCTGCGGAACCGATGCCGCAGGCGCAGTCTGCAGCGGTGCGGTCTGGACCGGCTGGCTGGTGACGGCCGGCCCCAGCGGGCGGCTTTCGGCCAGCGCGGCCGCACGCTCTTCCTCGGTCGAGCGTGTGGCGGGCCGGTCGGGAACCGAGGCGATGCTGGGGAAGGTCTCGTCGGCGCGCAGGGTGACCCCGCTCGGGCCCGTGTAGAGGGCGTCGTCGCTGCTGAACCAATCGCTGCACCCACCCGCCGCCAGCATGGCTGCGAGTGCGCCTGCAGCATTCAAGCGAAATGGCATTGTCGTCGCCCTCGTCGTCGCCGATTCCCTCTCCGACCATTGGGTAACCGATCGGATGGCCAACCGTCCAGGGTTACCGCAGCACCGCGGCACTTGGATTCCGGGCCGGCAGGGCAAATATCTGGGCAGCGCCCGGGTCATGGTGATAGATGGCGGGGCCGAAGCATTCGGGAGAGCAAGGGAAGCCAGATGCCCGACGATACCAAGCAACAGCAGTCGACGCCCGATCCGATGGAGATCACGCAGACGGTCGCCAAGATCGCCGAGCGCAGCCAGAAGATCGTCGTCGACTTCCTGCAGCGCCAGGGCGAGCAGGGCAGCGGGCGGTTCGGCATGTCCGATCCGATGAACGTCGCCGGCGCCTTCGTCGAGATGACGACCCAGATGATGGCCAATCCCGCCAAGCTGCTGCAGGCCCAGATGAGCCTGTGGCAGACCTATGTCGATCTGTGGACGAACTCGGCCCAGCGCATGTTCGGCCAGGATGCCGAACCCCTGATCAAGCCTGAGCGCGGCGACCGCCGCTTCCGGGACGCCGACTGGGAAGACAACGCCCTGTTTGACTTCATCAAGCAGAGCTACCTGCTGACCGCGCGCTGGATGCAGTCGACGGTGCGCGAGGTCGAGGGCCTGGACGACAAGACCGCCAAGAAGGTGGATTTCTATACCCGCCAGTTCGTCGATGCGATGGCGCCGAGCAACTTTGTGATGACCAACCCGGAGGTGCTGCGCGCCACCATGGAATCGGGCGGCGAGAACCTGCTGAACGGGCTGGAGAACCTGCTGGACGACCTGGAGCGCGGCAAGGGCAACCTGCGCATCCGGATGACCGACAGCAGCAAGTTCAAGCTCGGCGAGAACATCGCGGTGACGCCGGGGAAGGTGATCTACCAGAACGAGCTGATGCAGCTCCTGCAGTATGAGCCTTCGACCGACACGGTATTCAGGAAGCCGCTGCTGATCATCCCGCCTTGGATCAACAAGTATTACATCCTCGACCTGCGGCCGGAGAACTCGTTCATCAAATGGGCGACGGACCAGGGCCACACCGTCTTCGTCATCTCCTGGGTCAACCCCGACGCCGACCTCGCGGCCAAGAGCTTCGTCGACTACATGCAGGAGGGTCCGCTGGCGGCCCTCGACGCCATCCAGCAGGCGACGGGAGAGCCGAGCGCAAACGTCATCGGCTATTGCCTCGGCGGCACGCTGCTTGCGTGTACGCTCGCAGTCATGAAGGCCAGGGGCGACAAGCGGGTGGCGAGCGCAACCTACTTCACCACGATGATCGACTTCTCGGAGTCCGGCGAACTCGGCGTTTTCATCGACGAGGAGCAGCTGGCCGCCCTCGAGGAGCGGATGCATCAGCGCGGCTACCTGGAAGGCCATGAGATGGCCACCACCTTCAACATGCTGCGCGCCAATGACCTGATCTGGACGTTCGTGGTCAACAACTACCTGCTGGGCAAGGATCCGTTCCCGTTCGACCTGCTGCACTGGAATGCGGATTCGACCCGGATGCCGGCAACGATGCACAGCTTCTATCTGCGCAAGATGTACCAGGAGAACCGGCTGGTGGTGCCTGGCGGGATCACGCTGGACGGGGTGCCGATCGATCTGACCACCGTCGATACGCCGTCCTTCATCCTCTCCACCCGCGAGGACCACATCGCGCCGTGGAAGTCCACCTTCGCGGCCACCGGCATCTTCAGCGGCCCGGTGAAGTTCTGCCTCGCCGCCTCGGGCCACATCGCCGGCGTGATCAACCCGCCGGCCTCGGGCAAGTACTGCTACTGGACCGCGCCGCGCCCCGCCAAGACGCCGGACACCTGGCTGCGCAACGCCAAGGAGGTGCCGGGCAGCTGGTGGCCGGAGTGGCAGAGGTGGATCGAGAAGCATGCCGGCGCGCGCATCCCCGCCCGCAAGCCGGG
>JBHJOG010000250.1:0-2592 GCA_050329975.1 Alphaproteobacteria bacterium
TGAAGAGCCTGGAGCGCAACATCCTGCGCTTCACCGGCATCGGGCCGATCCGCGAGAGCCTGATCGGCATGGTCGCCGCGCCCGATCCGCGCGGCCGGCAGCGCTGGCTCGCCCGGATGCGCGACCATGGCACGGAGGGCCGCTGAGCAAGCCCCTTACGCGAAATGATCCGGATCGGCATAATCGGACCACCCATCCCTCAGGCACCTTGGCAATCGTGTCGCAGACTCCGCTGACCTCCGCCGTGCTGTTTGCCGACATCTGCGACAGCACCCGGCTGTACGACATGCATGGCGACGGCACGGCCTACGAACTGGTGGCAGCCGTGCTGGCGCGGGTGGCGAGGGCGATCGAGCGCCATGACGGCACCGTGGTCAAGGCGATCGGCGACGGCGTGATCGCGATCTTTCCCGAGCCGGACAAGGCGCTGCTGAGCGCGACCGGCATCGTGGCGCCGGAGGAAGAGGATGGCGTCAGCCTGCGGGCCGGGCTGCATTTCGGCCCGCTGATCATGGTCGACGGCGACGTGTTCGGCGACGTGGTCAACGTCGCCTCGCGGGTGGTGGCGCTGGCGCAATCCGGCGAGGTGCTGATGACCGGCGAGTTGCGCGGCCAGTTGAACCCGATTCTGCGCGGCGGCGTCGGCTTCCTCGACGCGATCAGCGTCAAGGGCAAGCCCGAACCGATCGAGATCTACCGGATCGTGGCCGGCGCAGTGGATGCGACCGTGGTCGGCGCACCGACGGCGATCAGGCTGCAGGCGACAACATCGCTCGAACTCGCCGGGGCGGGCCAGGTCCGAAGACTGACCGGTGCGCATCAGCGGCTGGTGATCGGCCGCCAGTCCGATTGCGACCTGATCGTGCTCGGCCCGCGCATCTCGCGCCAGCACGCGCGCATCGAACAGGCGCACGGCCACTTCTTCATCCATGACTCGAGCGCCAACGGCACCTTCGTCCAGCAGACCGGCGGCAGCATCGTGGCGCTGCGCCGCGGTGGCGCGCCGCTCGGCCGCGCCGGCCGGATTGCCCTGGGCCAGATGCCCGCGGACGGGTCGGATTTCACCCTCAGCTACCGGGTGGTGGACTGAGCGCCCGCGCTCACGCCGCAGCCAGCAGGTCGCGGACATGGTCGGCGATCGCAAGCGAGGCGGTGAGGCCGGGGGATTCGATGCCGAACAGATTGACCAGCCCAACGAGCCCGTGGTCGGCGGGGCCCTGGATCTGGAAGTCCTGCACCGCCACCGCCGGCGGCACGATCTTCGGCCGGATTCCGGTGTAGCCGGGCTGGAGCGCGCCGTCCGGCAGCGCCGGCCAGTAGCGGCGGATCGCGGCGTAGAAGCTCCGGGACCGGTCGGGATCGATGGCGTAGTCGACACGGTCGACCCACTCCACATCCGGGCCGAAGCGGGCCTGGCCGGCAAGGTCGACGGTGGAATGGGTGCCCAGCCCGCCTGCGACCGGCACCGGATAGATCAGCCGGCTGAACGGCGACCGACCGGCGAGCGTGAAGTAGCTGCCCTTGGCGTAGAACGGCGTCGGCACCCGGTCGGGCGGCATCCGGTCGATGGCGCGCGCCACCGCCGGCGCCTTCAACCCCGCCGAATTGACCAGCAGGCGGCAGGCCAGCGCCATCGGGTCGGCACCGCCGACGACGAGGCGGAAGCCGCTGTCGCTGGCCTCGGCGCGTTCGAGCGGGCTGAGGAAGGCGACGGCCGCGCCGGCCGCCTCGGCATCGCCCTGCAGGGACAGCATGAAGGCGTGGCTGTCGAGGATGCCGGTGGACGGCGAGAGCAGCGCGCCGTGGCAGCTGAGGTTTGGCTCCAGCGCGCACGCCTCAGCGGCCGACAGCAGCGCCATGTCGTCGACGCCGTTCGCCTCCGCCCGCAGCTTGATCTGGGCGAGCGTCGCCACTTCCTCCGCCGCGGTGGCGACGATCAGCTTGCCGCAGCGCCGGTGGGGAATGCCGCGCTCGGCACAATAGGCGTAGAGCGCATGCTTGCCGGCGACGCAGTGGCGGGCCATCAGGCTACCGGCGCGGTAGTAGATGCCGGCGTGGATCACCTCGCTGTTGCGCGAGCTGGTGCCGGTGCCGATGGCGTGCTCGCGCTCGATCACCATCACCTCGCGCCCGGCCAGGGCCAGCGCCCGCGCCACCGCGAGGCCCACCACGCCGGCGCCGATGACCACAACGTCCACAGACTCCATGACCAAGCTCACGGTGGGGAGTTGCTTTGGCGGCTTCCGTTGGGCACCTGATCGGGCCAACTGAGGTGAACGGCTTGCTCACCAAGACCCAAGCATGAAGATGTCTTCGCTCTGTGCGCACAAGCGCGCACCAGCTCGTCGGCCTGCGGGGTCATCAAGATCGTAAAATCACACATCGTTGTTCCCATTCTCTACTTGGATGCCCAGCATGTCCCTATTCTCCGCCGTCGAAATGGCCCCTCGCGACCCGATTCTCGGACTGAACGACCACTTCAACGCCGACACCCACCCCAACAAGGTCAATCTGGGCGTGGGCGTGTACTTCGACGACAACGGCAAGCTGCCGCTGCTGCAGTGCGTGCAGGTGGCCGAGAAGGCCATGATG
>JBHJOG010000251.1:0-5941 GCA_050329975.1 Alphaproteobacteria bacterium
GCCGACCTCGGCCAGCAGCCAGCGGCGGAACGCCCGGACCTTCCGGGCCTGGGCATGCCGCGGCGTCAACAGGAAATAGTCGCCCTCGCGGTCAGGAACCATGAGGTCGAGCGGGCGGACCAGGGTTCCCGCGTCGAGGGCATCGACGATGAACGGTGTATGGCTGATCGCGACTCCCAGGCCTGCCACCGCCGCTTCCAGAGCTTGGGTTGAGGTCGAGAAGCTGAGCCGGCGTCGGGGAACCAGGTCCGGTGCCCCGGCAGCGGCAAGCCACTCGACCCAGTCGCGGTCACGGGGCGGGGCGTCGATCTGGATCAGCACATGGTCCGCGAGGTCGTGCGGCGCCCGCACCGGCCGCCTCTCCATCAGGGCGGGGCTGGCCACAACCCCGATCAGGTTGCGCATCAGGAGGTCGCTATGAAAGCCGGGCCAGCGGCCGCTGCCGCAACGGATCGACAAGTCTACGTCGTCACGCGCGAGATCGGCAGGCCTGGAGGGGGTCAGCAGCCGTATCGCCATGTCCGGATGGGCGTCCTGGAACCGGCTCAGGCGCGGGATCAGCCAGCGCTGCGCCAGGGTCGACAGCAGGCTGAGCGTCAGGTCTTCAGCCGCCTGGGCCGCATCCGGTCGGATCGCCGCGGTGGCCTCCGCAATTTCGTCGAGTGCGCGCCTGAGCCGCGCCGCATAGAGCTCGCCAGCCTCGTCGACACCGATTCCCCGCGCTGTGCGCCGCAGCAGGGAGCGGCCGAGTACCTCTTCGAGCTGGCGCAGCCGCTGGCTGATCGCCGGCTGGGTCACGCCTAGTTCGGCGGCCGCGCGACTGACGCTGCGATTGCGGGCGACCGCCTCGAAGGCGAGCAGGCATTTGAGGGAAGGAATCATCGGTCGAGTATAAGATTCTCTGATGCCATGTCGATTGTTCTGATTTGCGTTCTGCCCAGTTTCTGCGTTCTTTCCGATCGCTGCATATAAGCTACTGGGACAGCCGACGATGGACCTGTGGATTCCGATCACGATCGCGGCGGCCTTCGCGCAGAACCTGCGCACCGCGTTGCAGAAGCACCTGACCGGCCGGCTGACAACGCTCGGTGCAACCTTCGCCCGCTTCGTGTTCGGGCTGCCGTTCGCCGCGCTCTACCTGTGGCTGGTGACGGCGGCGAGCGGGCAGTCGCTCCCGCGCCCGGACGGGCTGTTCGCGATCTACGGGGCCGTGGGCGGGTTGGCCCAGATCCTGGCCACCTTCTGCCTGCTCAGCGCGTTCCGCTTCCGCAACTTTGCCGTCGGCACCACCTATTCGAAGACCGAGACCGTGCAGACCGCGCTGATCGGCGCCGTCATCCTGGGTGAGACGCTCAGCATGGGCGCGGCGATCGGAATCGCGGTCAGCCTGGCCGGCGTGGTCGCGATCTCGACCGCCAGGTCACGCCTGACCCTGCGCTCGATCCTGACCGGCTGGACCGAAAAGGCCGCCCTGATCGGGCTGGCCTCCGGCGGCCTGTTCGGCGTGTCCGCAGTCTGTTATCGGGCTGCCTCGTTGGCGCTCGACAGCGGCGACGCGCTGATCCGGGCGGCGACCACCTTGCTGTGTGTGCTGGCGTTCCAGACCGTGGCGATGACCCTCTACCTGGCGCTGCGCGACCGCGGCCAGATCCTGCGCGTGTTCCGCCACTGGCGCTGGACGCTCTGGGTCGGGCTGATCGGGATGCTGGGCTCCGCCGGCTGGTTCACCGCCATGACCCTGCAGCAGGCGGCCTACGTCCGGGCGCTCGGTCAGATCGAGCTGGTGTTCACCTTCGCCGCCTCGATCCTGTTCTTCCGCGAGCGGACCATGCCGGCGGAGCTGGTCGGGATCGCGCTGGTGGTCGCCGGCATCCTGTTCCTGCTGCTGCTGTAGCCGGGCTAGCACCCCCAGCGCAGACCGGCCGTGTGGACCGGCGCATCCCAGTGGCGCGCGATCTCGTCGTCGAGCACGGTCAGCGTCAGCGAGCAGCCTGCCATCTCCAGGGAGGTGACGTAGTCGCCGACCAGCGACCGGCCGATGCCGATGCCCGCCTTGTCCAGCATCCGCCGGGCCGCATCGTACATGACGTAGAGCTCCATCGCGGCGGTGCCGCCGAAGCCGTTGACCAGCAACAGCACCTTCTCGCTCGGCGCCGGCTTGAGGTCGGCGAGGATGGCGCCGATCATCTCCTCGGCGATCGCATCGGCCGACCCGAGCTTGACCCGGCGCCGGCCGGGCTCGCCATGGATGCCGACGCCCATCTCCATCTCGTCCTCGGCAAGCTGGAACGTCGGCGTGCCGGCGGCCGGCACGGTGCAGCTGGTCAGCGCCACGCCCATCGAGCCGGTGCGCTTGTTGGTGCGGTCGCCCAGCGCCTTGCAGGCGGCCAGATCGGCCCCGGCCTCGGCGGCGGCGCCGACCACCTTCTCGACCACCATCGTGCCTGCGACCCCCCGCCGGCCGGTGGTCCAGGTGCTGCCTTCGACGGCCACGTCGTCGTTGGTCAGCACGGTCGCCACATCGGCGCCGGTGGCGTCCTTCACCATCTCGGCGGCCATCTCGAAATTCATCACGTCGCCTTCGTAGTTCTTGACGATGAACAGCACGCCCGCGCCGCCGTCCATCGCCTCGGCGGCCGCAACCATCTGATCGGGTGTCGGCGAAGTGAACACCTGTCCCGGGCAGGCCGCATCCAGCATGCCGCGGCCGACGAACCCGCCGTGCAGCGGCTCGTGCCCGCTGCCGCCGCCCGACAGCAGCGCGACCTTGCCCTTCACCGGCGCGTCGGCACGGACGACGAAGGCCGGGTCGTGGGAAACCCTGACCAGGCCGGCATGGGCCGCGGCGAACCCGTTCAGGCTCTCGGTCAGGATGTCGTCGACCGCGTTGATCAGCTTCTTCATGGCAACCTTCTCCGGATGACTGGACGCAACGAACTCGCAGGACTGTATTGGCCGGCGGCGCTCCCGGTCCAGCCCGCAGATGGGCGCGCGCGGTGCCACTGCGATCAGCGTCCGATCCGGTCCAGCACCCGGACGATCGCGGCCGAGCCGCCTGCAGGCGCCATGAGGTGGATGCCGGCCAGACCCGGGATGTCGCGCAGGCTCGCGACCAGGTCGGCGCACAGCGCCGCTCCCTCCTCCAATGGATCGCCCGCCCGCTCGAGACGGGCGATCCAGGCCTCCGGCACCTCGACCCCGAACAGATGGGCATTCATCCAACGCGCCGACCTGGCCGAGGCGATCGGGCCGACGCCCAGCAGCAGCCTCATCCGCTGGGCGATGCCGGCTTCGGCAAGGGCGGCGAGGTATCGCCGGACCAGCCCGGCGTCGAAACAGAACTGGGTCTGAACGAAATCGGCGCCGGCGTCGGCCTTGGCGGCGAGGCTTGCCGGAGTCCAATCCGGCGCTGGATCGACCGGCGCATCGGCCGTGCCGATCAGCATCGCGGGCGCGGCCCCGAGCGCGCGCCCCGAAGGCAGCCTCGCGTCGTCGCGCATGCCGCGTACCATCTCGATCGCGTCGCGGCTGGCATAGTCGAACACCGGCTTCGCGTCCGGCTGGTCGCCGGCGGCCGGTGCGTCCCCGTGCAGCAGCAGAATGTTGCGGATGCCCAGTGCCGCCGCACCGAGAATGTCGCCCTGGATCGCGATCCGATTGCGGTCGCGGCAGGTCAACTGCATCACCGGCTCGATTCCGACGGACTTCAGCAGCGCCGCGCCGGCGAGGCTGCCCATGGCGGCACGCGCCCCGGCCGCATCGGGCACGTTGACCGCGTCGACCCGGCACCACAGCGGCCGCGCCCGGCTGAGCATGGCCTCCGGGTCGGCACTCGCCGGCGGCACCACTTCCGCCGTGACCACGAACCGGCCTTCGGCGAACGCATCCGCCAGCGCGTTGCCGACCGTCACGACCTCATCTCGTCACCTTGGGGAGTCGCTGGAGAACCGGGATCCACCTTAGGCCTTTGCCCTCCGGGCTCAAGGCGCAAGCGCCGCCGTATGCTCGAAGCGGGCCCGCGCCGTGCGGATGGCTGCGTAGTGGCTGTCGGCCCAGCTGATCAGGTGCGCAAGCGGATCGAGCAGCGATTGCCCAAGCGGCGTCAGGCGGTACTCCACGCTCGGCGGCACCGTCGGATGGACGTGCCGGCTGACAAGGCCGTCGCGCTGCAGGTCGCGCAGCGTCTGCGTCAGCATCCGTTGCGAGATGTCCGGCACCGCGCGGCGCAACTGGCCGAAGCGATGCGATTGCTCGGCAAGGGTGATCAGCAGCAGCACGCTCCACTTGTCGCCGATCTTGTCCAGCACATCACGGACCGGGCACTGCATCGGGATCGCGCCCTTGTCCTTGTAGCCCTGCAGCATCGCCGCGACGTCCCGCGCCCCGGCTGCCGCCGCGCTGCCTCTCATCGTCATGATGCCGGTTCCTTCGCAGTAACCATCGGCGGAAAACCTGCCTTCTTTCGCCCCCCGGTGTCGATCTCTATTTTGCACGTGCTCTCTTTTCAATACCAGGAAACCACCGATATGACCCTGCTCGTCACCGGCGCCGGCGGCAAACTCGGCCGGCGCGTCGTCGAAATCCTGCTTGAGACCGAAGCAGGCAAGGTAATCGCCACCACCCGCAGCCCCGGCAAGCTCGCGGATCTCGTCGCGCGCGGCGTGGAGGTGCGCGGGGCGGACTTCGATGATCCAGCTTCTCTGGCGCAGGCCTTCGCCGGCGCCGAGCGCATGCTTCTTGTCAGTACCGATGCCCTGCATGAGCCGGGCCTGCGCCTGCGCCAGCACCGGGCAGCCATAGCGGCGGCGGAGAAGGCGGGTGTGCGCCATGTCGTCTACACCTCGGCGCCCTCGCCCCATCCCACGCCGGAGAGCTCGCTGATCGACGACCATTTCTGGACCGAGCACACGCTGGCGGCCAGCGGCCTCGAATGGACCATCCTGCGCCACAATATTTACGCCGAGATCCTCCTGCTCGGCCTGCCGCGCGCTGTCGCCAGCGGCAATCTCGTCACGGCGACCGGCATCGGGGGCCGCAGCTACGTCACCCGCGAGGACTGCGCGCGCACTGACGCGGCGGCACTGGCATCCGGCCGGGGTCGGCAGATACTCGACGTCAGCGGCCCGGCCGCCGTCACCCAGGCCGAGATCGCGGCCATCGCGAGCGGGCTCACCGGCCGCAGTGTCGCCCATGTCGACATCGACCCTTCGGCGCTTCGCGAGGGCCTGCTGGGCGGTGGCCTGCCGCCATTCATGGCCGACGCGCTGGTCGCCTTCGACGTGGCCGCCGCGGAGGGCCGGCACGCGATTGTCGCGCCGACGGTCAAGGTGCTCACCGGCCGGGACCCGGGTTCGGTTCGCGACTTCCTCGCCGCCCACCGCACAACCCTGACCGCGGCTGCGTGAGGCCCGACCGATATCGCGCACTCAGTCCATCAGCCCTTCGGCGCGGAAGCTGACATGGCCGCTGCGGCCGATGACCAGATGATCGTGGACGGCGAGCCCCAGGCTCTTGGCTGCCTTGACGATCTCGCGCGTCATCGCGATATCGGCCTGGCTCGGCGTCGGATCGCCGGACGGGTGGTTGTGGGAGATGCTGATCCTTTATCTAACGAACTGATTTGACGGGATAATCTGCGCTCATCCCATAAGCTGGTACCGGCAATTGGGATACGTATCACGTGATACAATGGGAGCGTCACGCTTGATCCCGCAAGTTCTCCACGAGTCGCTTTGGCGCACGGCAGGCAATGTGATTCTGTTCGTCCCAAGCGTCGAGCTCGGCCACCGGATAGAGGACGGCCTTTCCAATCTTGATGAAGCCAGGCCCGACTCGCATCGAACGCCAGTTCCTTAGCGTACCGACAGAGATTTCGCCACGATAGCGTTCTGCGACCTCTTCCGGCGTCAGGTACTTGACAGCATCCATGAGTAACCTCCTT
>JBHJOG010000252.1:0-17898 GCA_050329975.1 Alphaproteobacteria bacterium
GGGATACCGCATGACCATTGCGCGCAGCGACCGAAGCGACATCCAGGCGACCGGCTGGGTCGCCGCCCTGCCGAGGCAGGCGCTGCCCTATGTGCTGCTGTCGCGGCTCGACCGGCCGATCGGCTGGTGGCTTCTGCTGCTGCCCTGCTGGTGGTCGCTCGGCCTCGCGTCGCCGCTGGACTGGAAGCTGCTCTGGCACGGCGCCCTGTTCTGGCTCGGGGCGGTGGCGATGCGCGGCGCGGGGTGCACCTACAACGACATCGTCGACCGCGAGTTCGACGCCAAGGTCGCCCGCACCGCCACCCGGCCGATCCCGTCGGGCGCGGTCAGCGTCGGCCAGGCGGCCGCCTGGATGGTGGCCCAGGCGCTGGTCGGGCTGGTCGTCCTGCTGCAGTTCAACTGGCTGACGGTCGGCATCGGCGCGGCCTCGCTGGCGCTGGTCGCGATCTACCCGTTCATGAAGCGGGTGACCTGGTGGCCGCAGGTCTTCCTCGGGCTCGCCTTCAACTGGGGGGCGATCCTCGGCTGGACGGCGGCCACCGGCGGGCTCGACTGGGCGATCCTGCCGCTGTACGTGGCCGGCATCTGCTGGACACTGGGCTACGACACCATCTACGCCCACCAGGACATCGACGACGACATCCTGATCGGCGTCCGCTCGACCGCGCGCCGGTTCGGCAGCCGGTCGCGGGTCTGGATCGGTGGGTTCTACGTGGCGATGGCGGTGCTGCTGGGGCTGGCAGGGCAGCTCGCCGGCGCCGGCTGGCCCTGGTATGCGGCTTGCGGAGCGGCGACGCTGATGCTGGCCTGGCAGATCGCGACGGTGCGCCTGGCCGACCCGCGGCAATGCCTTGCCGCATTCAAGTTCCACCGCTGGGTCGGACTGGTCATCGCCCTGGGTGCGGTCGGCTCCGGCGCGCTCTGAATGACACAGAAGGCCGTGGATCTGCTTGGCCCGCTGCGCCGGCTCGGACTGGTCGGCGCCGACGAAGCGCCCGCGATGACGCCGCTCACCGGCGGCGTCTCCTCTGACATCTGGGCAGTGCAGGCCGCGCGCGGCACCTTCTGCGTCAAGCGTGCGCTGGCTCGGCTCAAGGTGGCGGCGGACTGGCGGGCGCCGGTGGAGCGCAACGCCAACGAGGTCGCCTGGATCGAGGCCGCGCGCGCGATCGTGCCCGGCAGTGCGCCGGAGATCCTGGGCCACGCGCCGGCGTCGGGCCTGTTCGCCATGGCCTACCTGCCGCCGGAAAGCCATCGATTGTGGAAGGCGGTGCTGCACGGCGGCGAAGCCGATCCGTCCTTCGCGGCGGCGGTCGGATTCGCGATCGGGCGCATCCACGCGGCGACCGCCGGCGATCCGGCTATCGCCGCCCGCTTCGCCACCGACGAGATCTTCCGCTCGATCCGGCTCGAGCCCTACCTGCTGGCGACGGCGGAGCGGCATCCCGACCTGGCCGGCCGGCTCCGAGAGCTGGCCGCGCGGACGGCGGCGACCCGCCTGGCGCTGGTGCATGGCGACGTCAGCCCCAAGAACATCCTGATCGGGCCGATAAGCGACCAGATCGAGGGCCCGGTGTTCCTGGACGCCGAATGTGCCTGGTACGGCGACCCCGCCTTCGACGCCGCCTTCTGCCTCAACCACCTGCTGCTGAAATGCCTGTGGACGCCGGCGGCGACGGCGGGCTTCCTCGCCTGCTTCCGCGCCCTGGCGGCGGCCTGGATCGGGGCGGTGGGCTGGGAGCCGGCGGCCGACGCCGAGGCGCGGGCGGCGACCCTGCTGCCGGCGCTGGCGCTGGCCCGGGTCGACGGCAAGTCGCCGGTGGAATACCTGGTCGATCCGCGGGACCGGGCTTTCGTGCGGACGACGGCGCGGGCACTGGTCGCGGCGGGGCATTCCGACCTGGAGACAATCGCGGGCCGCTGGCAGGCCGGGCTGGAGGAGCATCATGACCGACGCCACCATTGACCGGGTGATCGGCCGCCGGGTCTGGGATTCCCGCGGCCGGCCGACCGTGGAGGCGGAGGTGCACCTGCGCGGCGGCGCCGTCGGCCGCGCCATCGCGCCGGCCGGCGCGTCGACCGGCCGTGGCGAGGCGGTGGACAAGCGGGACGGCGGCCGGGCGTTCGGCGGGCTCGACGTGACCCGGGCGGTCGCGGCGGTGGGCGAGGAGATCGGGCCGGCGCTGGCCGGCCTCGACGCGGGCGAGCAGGCGACCGTCGACCGGGTGATGATCGCGCTGGACGGCACGCCGGACAAGGCGCGGCTGGGCGGCAACGCGCTGATCGCGGTGTCGATGGCGGTGTCCCATGCCGCGGCCGCCGCGCAGCGGCAGCCGCTGTGGCGCCGGCTCGCCGGCGGTGCGGATGTCGCCGACATGCCGTTGCCGGAGATCCAGATCTTCGGCGGCGGGGCGCATGCGGCGGCGCGCGTCGACCTGCAGGACTTCATGGTGGTCGCTGTCGGCGCGACCTGGATCGGCGAGGCGTTCGACTGGACCGCCGAGGTCTACCGCGCCGCCGGCGGCCTGATGACCGAGCGCGGCGGCGCGGCCGGCGTCGCCGACGAAGGCGGCTGGTGGCCGTCCTTCACCGGCAACGAGGCGGCGCTGGCGACCCTGGTGGCGGCGATCGAGCGGGCGGGCCTGGAGCCGGGCAGGCAGGTGGCGATCGCCATCGACGTCGCCGCCAGCCAGTTCTACCGCGATGGCGCCTATCATCTGGCCGCCGACGGGGTCGCGCTCTCGCGCGACGCCTGGCTCGAGCGCCTGCTGGGCTGGTGCGCCGCCTATCCGATCGTGTCGGTGGAGGACCCGGTGGAGGAGGGCGATGCCGAGGGCATGCGCGCCTTCACCGCCGCCGCGCCGGCCCGCCTGCTGGTGGTCGCCGACGACTTCGTCACCACCGACGCGGCCCGGATCGCCGCCGCCGCGGCCGGCGCCGCGGGCAACACCGCGCTGATCAAGCCGAACCAGGCCGGAACCCTGACCGAGGCGCAGGCGGCGCTGAAGGCGGCGCGCGAGGCCGGCTGGAGCGCGATCGCCTCGGCCCGCTCCGGCGAGAGCGAGGACACCACCATCGCCGACATCGCGGTCGGCTGGGGCGCCGACCAGCTCAAGGTCGGCTCCTTCGCCCGCTCCGAACGGATGGCGAAGTGGAACGCCTGCCTGCGCATCGACGAGGCGCTGGGAGGCCGCCTGCCGCTGCGCCGGCCGGTGCGCTGGCGCTGATCGGCCCATCGGGCATCACCCGCTATTGAGTTGCCGTGTGCGGCCGTTTCCCCATTTGCTTGCCCTGAGTGTATGCTAAGGCAGGACCAACGGAGGAACGGCATGCTGATCAAGACGCGGAAGGGGTGGGAGCTGCCGGAATCGGCGGTCACGCCGGAGGACGTCTATCTGAACCGGAGGTCCTTCATGGGCGTAGCGGCCGCCGGCACCATCGCGGGCAGCGCCCTGCTGCATGGACGGCCGGCGCTGGCAGATGAGACCGAGGCCTGGAACAGCCTGTATCCCGTGCCGACCAACGAGACCTACCAGGCGGGCCGCGAGCTGACGCCGGAGGAGCTCGCCACCACCTACAACAATTTCTACGAGTTCGGCTCCTCGAAGGAGATCGCCGTCCGCGCCCAGGACCTGGTGGTCCGGCCGTGGACCATCGCCATCGAGGGCCTGGTTGAGCAGGAGATGACGCTCGACATCGACGACCTGCTGCAGCGGGTGACGCTGGAGGAGCGCATCTACCGCCTGCGCTGCGTCGAGGCCTGGTCGATCACCGTGCCCTGGTCGGGCTTCCCGCTGCGCCAGCTGGTCGAGATCGCCCGCCCGCTCGGCTCGGCCAGGTACTTGCAGATGACCACCTTCCTCGACCCCGAGACGGCCCCGGGCCAGAAGCAGACCTGGTATCCATGGCCCTATGTCGAGGGGCTGACCATGGCCGAGGCGACCAACGATCTCGCCTTCATGGTCACCGGCCTCTACGGCAAGCCGGTGCCGAAGCAGAACGGCGCGCCGCTGCGGCTGGCGACGCCGTGGAAGTACGGCTTCAAGTCGGTGAAGTCGATTGTCAGCTTCCGCTTCACCGAGGAGCGCCCGCTGACGTTCTGGGAAGAGATCAACTCCCACGAGTACGGCTTCTGGGCGAATGTGAACCCGGAGGTTCCCCACCCACGCTGGAGCCAGGCCTTCGAGCGCATCCTCCACACCGGCGACCGGGTGCCGACGGTGATCTACAACGGCTATGGCGAGTATGTCGCCGATCTCTATGCAGGACTGGACGGCGAAGCGCTGTTCATGTAGCCGGAAGCTACGCGCGATATTCGTGGAACCATCGGGCGGTCAATCGGCATTGTCCGCTGTGACGATGTGCTGAGAGCGGGAGCGCGCGGGTGGGATTGCTGGGCCGGCTGAAGGTAAAGGCGCCTCCCGTCGTGCCGGTGGTGCGCCTGACCGGCGTGATCGGCGGCGTGCCGGGTGGACGCCGGGCGGCGGGAATGACGCTCTCCGGCCTGGCGCCCGCGCTGGAGCGCGCATTCCGTGTGCCGCACGCCAAGGCGGTGGCCCTGGTGGTCAACTCGCCGGGCGGAGCGCCGGTGCAGTCGTCGCTGATCGCCAGGCGTATCCGCCTGCTGTCCGAGGAGAAGAAGCTGCCGGTGCTGGCGTTCTGCGAGGACGTCGCGGCGTCCGGCGGCTACTGGCTGGCATTGGCCGCCGATGAGATCTACGTCGACGACAGCTCGCTGGTCGGCTCGATCGGCGTGGTTTATTCCGGCTTCGGCTTCGTCGACCTGATCGCCCGTCTCGGCATCGACCGCCGTGTCCACACCTCGGGGGACCGCAAGGCCATCCTCGACCCGTTCCGCCCCGAGCAGCCCGAGGACGTGGCCCGGCTGCAGATGGTGCAGGGCGAGATTCACGCCGCCTTCATCGACCACGTCAAGCAGCGCCGCGGCGATCGGCTGAAGGGCGACGATGCGGATCTTTTCTCCGGCGCGTTCTGGGGCGGGCGGACGGCGGTACAGCTCGGGCTGGCCGATGCGCTCGGCGACCTGAGGGGCGTGCTCAGGGACAAGTTCGGTCCGAAGGTCCAGCTTCGCCTGGTCAACCCGCCGCGTCGCCGGCCCTGGTGGCGGCTGCGGGTGCGCCATGACCCCGCAGACATGCTGGTCGACGTCGGCGACACGCTCGCCGAGCGCGCGCTCTGGGGCCGCTACGGGCTGTGAGGGCGAACGGGCTGCTTGACCCCGCGTTCGTCGCTCGGGCATAGCAGCGCGATGCTCTCCTTCGGAAAGATCATCCTCCTCCTGATCGTGGTCGTGGTCGCGATCGTCGGATTCCGGCTCGTCAGCGTGGTCAGGACCGGCGCCCAGGCGCGGCAGCCGGCGGCGCCGGCGCCGGAGAAGCGGCAGCCCGCGTCGAAAGCGGCCGATCTCACCGCCTGCCCCGTCTGTGGTGCCTATTCCGACGGCCGCTGCGACCGGCCGGATTGCGGGCTGGCGCGGTAGTCAGGCCGGCTTCACCATCGTCCCCACCCCAAGGTCGGTGAAGATCTCCAGCAGCAGCGCATGCGGTACGCGGCCGTCCAGGATGACGGCGGCCTCCACCGTCTGGTTGAGCGCGTCGATGCAGGTTTCCAGCTTCGGAATCATGCCGCCGGTGACCACCTTGTCGGCGATCAGGCGCTTGCAGTCTTCGACGGTAATGTCGCTGATGAAGCTGCCGTCGGTGGCCAGCACGCCCTGCACGTCGGTCAGCAGGAACAGCCGGGTCGCGCCGATTGCGCCCGCGATTGCGCCGGCAGCGGTATCGGCGTTGATGTTGTAGGTCTCGCCCTTGTCGCCGACGCCGATCGGGGCCACCACCGGAATCAGGTCGCAGTCGACCAGCGATTCCAGCACGGTCGGGTCGACATGGGTCGGCTCGCCGACGAAGCCCAGGTCGAGGATGCGCTCGATGTTGGAGTCCGGGTCGCGCTGGGTGCGGCGCAGGCGCCGCGCCTTCATAAGGTTGCCGTCCTTGCCGCAGATGCCGATGGCGTTGCCGCCGTTGGCGTTGATCGCGGTGACGATCTGCTTGTTGATCTGGCCGGCCAGCACCATCTCGACCACGTCCACCGTCTCCGCGTCGGTCACCCTCAGGCCGTCGACGAACTCCGACTTGATCTTCAGGCGCTCAAGCATCTGGCCGATTTGCGGGCCGCCGCCGTGGACAACGATCGGGTTGATGCCGACCTGCTTCAGCAGCACGATGTCGCGCGCGAACTCGGTGGCGAGCTCGCTGTTGCCCATCGCGTGGCCGCCGTACTTGATCACGAAGGTCTTCTCGGCATAGAGGCGCATGTAGGGCAGCGCCTCCGACAGGATCCCGGCCTTGGAAAGCCATTCCAGGCGGCGTCTGTTGTCCTTGGGCCCCATCGGTTTTCCTGCGCTGATTGTGGCGGCGCCTATGGCGATTCGATCTCGGCGAGTTGCGCCAGGTCGGCGCGAATCTCGGCGACTCCATAGCCTTTTGCAGCGCTGCTGGCCAGCACTTCGGGCATCGCGGCCGGGTGCTTTCGAAGTGCTGCCTCGAGCTGGTCCCGGCTCTCCGCCAGCACCCGGGGGCCGATCTTGTCCGCCTTGGTCAGGATCACCCGGTAGGGCACGGCGGAACGGTCCAGGGTGTCGAGGATCTCGCGGTCGGTGCTCTTCAGCCCGTGACGGGCATCGATCAGCAGGCAGATCCGGCGCAGGTTCGGCCGGCCGCGCAGATAGTCCAAAGTCAGGCCCTGCCATTGGGCGATCGCGCTCTTCGCCGCTTTGGCGTAGCCATAGCCCGGCAGGTCGACCAGCATCAGCCGGCCCGCGAGGTCGAAGAAATTGATCTGCTGGGTTCGGCCAGGGGTGTTCGAGGTGCGGGCCAGCGTGTTGCGTCCGGTGAGCGCGTTGATCAGGCTCGACTTGCCGACATTGGACCGGCCGGCGAAGGCGATCTCGGGCAGCTGCAGGTCCGGCAGCCGGTCGGGCGTCGCCGCCCCGGCGACGAAGGCGCACTCGGCGGCGAACATCAGCCGGCCCGCCTCCACGCGCTCGGCCGTGAGCCCGAGGCGCGGCGAGGCCTCGCTGTCGGCTGCCTGGACCGGCGCGGTCAGGACGTGGTTCCGCCGGCGCCCTTGGGCGACTGGCCGCCGCGCTGTCCGGAGCGGCCGCCGCGCTGGGCGTTCCGCGCCTTCTTCGGCTTGAAGGGCTTGGACGGCGTCGGCTGGCTGGCGCGCGCCTGCGCCCGCTCGGCCTTCTCCCGCTCGCGGCGCTCCTCGACCTCGCGCTGAGCGGCCTCGATCGCTTCGCGCGCCTCTGCCTCCAGCCGCTTCTGCTCGGCGGCGCCGGCCTTGCGCCCGATCGGGGCGCCCATCCGGCGCATGATCACATATTGCTGGATCAGCGACAGGACGTTGTTGGTGGTCCAGTACAGCACCAGCCCCGCGGCGAAACTCGCCAGGAAGAAGGTGAACACGATCGGCAGCAGGGAGAAGATCCGCGCCTGGACCGGATCGGGCGGCGCCGGATTGAGCTGCTGCTGCGCCCACATCGAGATGCCCATCAGGATCGGCAGCACGCCCACCATCAGGAACAGCGGCGGGTTCCAGGGGATCAGCCCGAACAGGTTGAACATCGTGGTCGGATCGTGGGCCGAGAGATCCTTGATCCAGAGCACGAAAGGCGCGTGCCGCATCTCGATCGAGACCAGCAGCACCTTGTAGAGGGCGAAGAACACCGGGATCTGCAGCAGCAGCGGCAGGCAGCCGGCGGCGGGATTGACCTTCTCCCGCTTGTACATCGCCATCATTTCCTGCTGGATCTTCTGCTTGTCGTCCTTGAACCTTTCGCGCAGCGCCTGCATTTGCGGCGACAGCTTCTTCATCCGGCTCATCGACTTGTAGGACTTGTTCGCCAGCGGGTAGAGGAAGATGCGCACGATCACGGTCAGGCACATGATGGCGATGCCAAAATTGCCTACCACCCCGTAGATCCAGGTCAGCAGGAGGAACAGCGGCTTGGTCAGGAAATAGAACCAGCCGAAATCCACCGCCCGGTCGAACAGCGGGATCCCGAACTCCTCGCTGTAACGGTCCAGCAGCCGGACGTCCTTGGCGCCGGCGTAGAAACGGCTGGTGACCGAGAAGCTGGCGCCGGGCGCGACCTCGGCCGGCACCGTCTCGGCCATCTCAACCGAATAGCTCTGAAACTGGCCGCGCACCCGGTCGACGGTGCCGATCACCGGCGACTGCTGGTCGGGCACCAGCGCCACCAGCCAGTACTTGTCCGAGAACCCGAGCCAGCCGCCGATGCCGGTGTGCGTCACCCGGCCGTCGTCGTCGACGTCGCCATAGTCGAGCTCTTCCAGGGTCTCGTCGAAGACGCCGATGGGGCCTTCGTGCAGCACCATGAAGTTTTCCAGCTGCGGCAGGCCATGCCGTTCGGAACGCGCCATCGGGCTCAGCACGATCGTGGAGCCCGCGCCGTTGGTCACGGTCTGGGTCACGCTGAACATGTAGTTCTCGTCGAGCGTGATCACGCGCTCGAACCGGACCCCCTGCGGGTTGGTCCATTGCAGCGTCAGCGGCCGGTTCACCACCAGTTCGTCCGCATCGGCTTCCCACGGCGTCGTCGGTCCCGGCAGCTCGATGCCGGACTGCTCGGACCGCCAGCCATGCTCGACGAAGTAGGGCAGGTCGGCCTCTTCGGGCGCCAGCAGCACGACCTCCGGGCTGCGCGGATCGACCGTGAGATGGTAGCCGCGCAGGGTCAGGTCGTCGAAGCGGGCGCCGATCAGCCGGATCGAGCCGTGGAGCTGGTCGGAGACGATGGTGATCCGCGGCGAGTCCGCCGCCTGGACCGTTCCGTCAGGGCTCTCGACGCCGTCGACGGTGGCCGTCGTGGTCCCGGTATCGACCGGCTCGGCCGTCTGGGCGCGCTGCTGCGCCTCGATCTGCGCGGCCTGTTCCCGCTGCGCGCGCGGCATCTCGAAGAAGATCTGCCACAGCGCGATGATCGCGACCGAGATAGAGATCGCGAGGATCAGGTTGCGGGTGCTGCCAAAATTTCCCATCGGCTAGTGCCTCGTCATCGTCCGGCCGGCGAGCGGCGGGGTAACCTGTTGTCCGCAAGCGGCGTCGTGCCGCGCCGGGTGCTCCGGCACCGGGTCGTAGCCGTGGCCGCCCCACGGATGGCATCGCGCGATCCGCCGCAGCGCCAGCCAGCAGCCCTTCAGCGCTCCATGCCGGCCCAGCGCCTCGATGGCATAGGCCGAGCAACTCGGCTCGTAGCGGCAGGCCCGCGGCAGCATCGGCGACAGTACCAGCTGATAGCCCCGGATCGCCCACTGCAGCGGGCGCACCAGGACCGATCGGATGGTGTCGTGCCCGGTCACGGCGCCGGGGCTCCCGCGGGGGCTTCGGTCGCGGTGGCCGGGCGCCAGCACCCGGTCTGGCGCATCGCGCCGCAGAGGTCCAGGACCAGGGATGCAAAGGGTCGGTGCAAGGTTCCTCGCCGTCCGATCAGGACATAGTCGACGCCGGCCTCGCCGTGTCGGGGCAGCGTCATTTCCACCGCTGCCCGCAGCCGGCGACGAGCCCGGTTGCGCTCGACCGCGTTGCCGACCTTGCGGCTGACCGTAAGGCCGAAGCGGACCGGCCTGCCGGGGCCGCCCGGCTCGCTGCGCCGCATCGCCTGCAGGACCAGGCCCGGCCGCGCGGCGCTGGTGCGCGCCGCGGCTACCCGCAGGAATTCCGGCCGTCGCTTCAGGCGTTCGAGCGCGGGCCGTTCCCCGGCCTCGCCGGCGCCGAGGGCCTGCATCTGCGGGCGTGGGGCGCAGGTCTGGCGCTCGACGTCGCCCATGGCACGGACTCCGGGGCTGGTGGCGCGGGGCGAGCGGATCACTGGAGTCCGCTCTTCGCGAGGTGAACCGGCACGGCTGTCGCCGACCCGGCCCGTCGGCGCATCCGGCTATGGCATGATCAGGCCGACAGGCGCTTGCGCCCCTTCGCGCGGCGGCGGCTGAGAATGATCCGGCCGTCCTTGGTCGCGGAGCGGTGGCGGAAACCGTGGCGGCGCTTGCGCACCAGACGGCTCGGTTGGAAGGTGCGTTTCACGTAGGACCTCGCCGAAACTGAAATGTCGCCGAACTGGAAACAGCCGCGCCCGCGAAAGGCGCCGGGCGTTTCGCGTGCGCGGTGATATACGGTGCGGCTTCCCGCTCTGTCAATCAGCGCGCCGTCCGGTGCGCCGATTTTACCCGTCGCTCGTTCGAGCGCGCTGTCGTCAGGCGGCTTCTTCGCGCCTGCGATAGGCGATCTGGCAATGGGCGTCGCAATAGGGGCGGCCGGTGGACGCCGGCGCGCCGCAGAAACGGAACTCGTCCTGGCCGGGATCCCCGATCGGCCACTGGCAGGTGGGGCCGCGATAGTCGGCGGGCGCCGGCTGCGGCTGGACCGCGAGCAGCCTTCGCTCGGCGTCGGTGAGCTTCGGCGCGGCCGGGCGCTCGGGCTTGGCGCGCGCGGCCGGCGCGGCGCGGCGGCGCGGCACGGGACGCCGGGCGGCCGGCTTCTTCTTCGGACGCTGGGCGGAGCCCGGCTGGCCGGCCTTGATCGGCGACGGCCGGCTCGACAGGCCCAGGCGATGGGCCTTGCCGATGACCGCGTTGCGGGTGACTTCTCCCAGGATCGTCGCGATCTGGCTCGCGCTATGACCCTGCTCCCACAACTGCTTCAGTTCGGCGACCCGTTCATCCGTCCAAGCCATCTCGCATTTCCTTCACGCCGGCCGTTGTCCACCGTCGCGCCACACGCTCGGAGGGTAGAGCGCCTCGAGCCCAGGTGCCACAAGATATGGTGTTCAATACGGTTGACCGTACCATAGCTGTGGTTGCAGGCCAAATAAATCTTATCCACAGGACGCTCCGAGTCGGGCCCGCGGCGGCGCAGTCTTGCTGCGGGTTTGGGATGTCTACTCGGTCAGCGGCTTGGCCGATTCCACGTCTTCCCGGCTCGCGTCTTCTGAGCGACTGCGACGGATCAGGTACAAGTTTCGCGCGTAGACCGCCGAGTTGAACACGTTCCCCATGATGAAGACCGGATCCTCGCGGTAGATCGAATAGGCAAGCAGCACCACCGCGCCGGCCATGCTGAGGTACCAGAACGAGACCGGGATCACGCTTCGCCGCTGGCGCTCACTGGAAAACCACTGCACGAGCCAGCGGACGAAGAACAGCCCCTGGCCGGCAAACCCGATCGCGACCCAGAGCGCATCGACGGTCAGGATCTCGTTCCACTCATATCCGAACATGCACCTATAGCTCTTCTATCCGGTTGGGCCGCCGGCTTCGCCGGTTCAGCCACATCACGCCGCGCAGGTCCGCGATCCCGACCCAGAGCCTGTTCATCGTGCCGTATTTCGACCGGCCGCGCTGGCGGGGCCGGTGATTAACATCGACGAAGCGCACCGCATAGCCCTCGCGTTTGACCAGGGCGGGAAGAAAACGATGGAGATGGTCGAAGTAGGGCAGGGCGAGGAAGCACTCCCGCGTGATCAGTTTCAGTCCGCAGCCGGTGTCGACGCAGTCGTCGTCCAGCAGCCGGCGGCGCAGCCCGTTGGCGATCCGCGACGACCGGCGCTTGACCCAGCTGTCCCGCCGCTTGGCGCGCTGGCCGGCGACCATCCCCAGTACCCGCCGATCCGGGCTGCCGAGGTTGTAGAGCGCGATCAGCGCTGGCATGTCGGCCGGATCGTTCTGGCCGTCGCCGTCCAGCGTGATCACCAGCGTGCCGCGGGCATGCTGGACGCCGGTCCGGATCGCCCGGCTCTGGCCGCAGCTGCGGTCGTGGCGCAGGCAGCGCAGCTGCGGAAAGCGCACCTTCGCCTGCAGCAGGGCGGCGCCGGTGCCGTCGGTGCTGCCATCGTCGACATAGACGATCTCGTGGTCGGGAAAGGCTGCGAGGGCGGCGTCGATCTCCTCGATCAGGGGCAGGATGTTGTCTTGCTCGTCCTTGACCGGTACGACCACGGAGATCCCGGGACGGGTCTCCGCGCCTGCCGCTGCACTGTGCTCTGCACCTTGCGGCGCGGGTTGGGCCATGCCCCAACTCCCAGGGTTTCGGCACTATCGAACCATGCGATTCACGCAGGCGCCCGCGGCGGATCGCTGGGCGGATCGCGGGCTGCACATAGCACCGCGGCAACGCTGGCACAATCGGGCAGTGCCGCGACAATCGGACTGTCCGCGCGGGTGGCCTATGGTAGAGTTCCTGCGGAGACAGGCATTTGCAGCTTCGCCACGCTGCAGGCGCCGCTTGCCGCCTGCGCGCCCGGCCGGGCCACTTGGAAGGGGATATTGATGACAGAGACCAGTGTTGCGCCCGTCGCTACCCTCACGCTCACCGACGTGCCGGAGGAGGCGCTGAAGACCCTGCCTGCTCCGGAAGCCAATATCGTCCCCTACGAGGCGGCCGACACCGAGGAGAGGCAGCGGATCGAGGCCTTGGTCGCGCAGCTCGACATGGGCAACACCCAGTCGATCATCTCGTTCGGCACCGAGGCCCAGCGCCAGGTCACCGAAGTCTCCGAGACCATGCTGGAGGGGGTGCGCAACAAGGACACCGGGCCGGCCGGCGATGCGCTGAACCGGATGATGCTGCAGGTGCGCGGGCTCGACCTCGATGAGCTGAAGAGCGGCAAGAAGCCCGGCTTCCTCGCCCGCATGTTCGGCGCCATCACCCCGATTGCCCGGTTCATCCAGCAGTACGAAACCGTCGGCAGCCAGATCGAAAGCCTGACCGCGGTGCTGGAGAAGCACAAGCAGCAGCTGCTCAAGGACATCCTGCTGCTCGACCGGCTCTACGACACCACGCTCGAATATTTCCACCTGCTGGCCGAGTATATCGCCGCCGGCGAGGAGAAGCTGCGGCGCCTGGACGCCGAGGACATCCCGGCGCTGGCCAAGGTCGCCGAGGAGACCGGCGACATGGTCGACGCCCAGAAGCTGCGCGACCTCAGGGCGGCGCGCGACGAGCTCGAGCGGCGGGTGCACGATCTGAAGCTGACCCGCCAGGTCACCATGCAGTCGCTGCCCAGCATCCGGCTGGTGCAGGAAAACGACAAGATGCTGGTCAACAAGATCCAGTCGGCGCTGCTGAACACCATCCCGCTGTGGAAGACCCAGCTTGCCCAGGCCGTCACCATGTACCGCGCCGCCGAGGCCGGGAAGACGGTGAAGGCGGTGCACGACCTGAACAACGAGCTGCTCGCCGCCAACGCCGAGAACCTGCGGATGAGCAACGCCCAGATCCGGGAGCAAATGGAGCGCGGGGTCTACGACGTCGCGGTGATCAAGAAGGCCAATGACGACCTGATCGCGACCATCGAGGACAGCATCCGCATCGCCGAGGAAGGCAAGACCAAGCGGCTCGCCGCCGAGAAGGAGCTGGCCGACACCGAGGCGAAGCTGAAGACCGCGCTCAAGACTGCCGCCGAGGCGCGGCCTTAGGCCGACCTGCCTCAAACCGCGTCCATCCGGACGCGGGTCGCGATGGGCGCCCGGTCACGGTTGCGAGACTCACGCGACCTTGACTGGATAGTGACCGGGCGGGCGCGCACCTTGCACGCGACGAAGCGCCCGGCTTGCCCGGGAAACGGCGTGGGATTCGGACGGCGGACATGGCCATTGCTGAGACAAAGGCGGGCGGAGACGGGCCTGACGGCGGCGAAGGGACTGCTTCGTCGCGGGGCGCTTCGCGATGGTTGCGCTGGGCGCCGCTGGCGGCGATCGCGGCCGGCCTCGTCGCCGCCATCGCCGCCGGGGTGGATGGCGACAGCCTGCTCGAGCTGCTGAAGGCGAACCACGCCGAACTGACGGTCTGGGTCGACGCGAACCTGGTGGTCGCGGTTCTCGCCTACGCACTCCTCTATACCGTGGCCATCGCGCTCTCGGTGCCGGGGGGCGCGGTGCTGACGCTTGTCGGCGGCTTCCTGTTCGGCGTCTGGGCGGGCACCGCCATCGTCGTGGTTGCGGCGACGGCCGGCGCGACCCTCCTGTTCCTCGCGGCGCGCGCGACCGTCGGCGAGGCGATGGCGCGCAGGGCGGGGCCGTTCGTGCGGAAAATGGAGGCGGGCTTCCGCCGCGACGCCTTCGCCTACCTGCTGTTCCTGCGCCTGACGCCGGTGTTCCCGTTCTGGATCGTCAACCTGGCGCCCGCCCTGCTGCGGGTGAAGCTCGGCACCTACATCCTGGCGACCGTGCTCGGCATCGTGCCCGGCACCTTCGTCTTCGCCTCCTTCGGCGCCGGCATCGGCCACCTGCTCGCTGCCGGCGCCGACATCACGCTCGGCGATGTGCTGACGGTGGAGATCCTGCTCGGGCTCAGCGGCCTCGCCGTGCTGTCGCTGGCCCCGATCGCGGTCCGCGCCTGGCGCGTTCGGCGGCGCCCGCGATCCGAGACCTGACCCCGCGATGAGCGAAATCCTGCGGCCGGACCTCTGCGTCATCGGCGCCGGGTCGGGCGGGTTGTCGATCGCGGCCGGCGCCGCCCAGATGGGCGCCTCGGTGGTGCTGGTCGAGCGCGACAGGATGGGCGGGGACTGCCTGAACACCGGCTGCGTCCCGTCGAAGGCGCTGATCGCCGCCGCCGCGGCGGCACATGCCGCCCGCACCGCATCCCGCTTCGGCATCGACTGCGGGACGCCGCAGGTCGACATGCCCGCCGTCCGTGCCCACGTTCGCGACGTCATCGCCCAGATCGCGCCCCATGATTCGGCCGCCCGGTTCGAGGGGCTCGGGGTGCGTGTGCTGCGGCACCACGCCACCTTCGTCGATCCGCGCACGGTGCTGGCCGGCGACACCACCATCCGCGCCCGCCGTTTCGTCGTCGCCACCGGCAGCCACCCTGTCGTGCCGCCGATCGCCGGCCTCGACCTGGTGCCGTTCCTGACCAACGAGACGGTGTTCGACCTCGACGTGCTGCCTGCCCACCTGCTGGTCGTCGGCGGCGGACCGATCGGGGTCGAGCTCGGCCAGGCCTTCCGCCGGCTCGGCAGCGCGGTGACCATCATCGAGATGGCCGAGATCCTCGGCGCCGAGGACCCCGAGCTGGCGGCGCTGGCGCGCGCGACGCTCACGGCCGAGGGTGCCGCGCTGATGCCGCGGACCAGGGTCGAGGCCGTGCGCGCGGAAGGCAACACCGTCGTCGTCGAAACCGACGGCGGCCATGTCCGAGGCTCCCACCTCTTGCTGGCGGTCGGGCGCAAGGCCGTGGTCGACGGGCTCGGGCTGGCGGCCGCCGAGATCGAATCCGGCCCCGGCGGCATCGTCACCGACGCCGGTCTGCGCAGCAGCAACCGGCGCGTCTACGCGATCGGCGACGTTGCCGGCCATGGCCAGTCCACCCACCTCGCCGCCTATCACGCCGGCATCGTGATCCGCAATGCGCTGTTCCGGCTGCCGTCCCGGGCGAAGGCGGCGATCCCCCGGGTGACCTACATGGACCCGGAGCTTGCCGCGGTCGGGCTCGGCGAGGCGGAGGCGCGCGCGCGCCACGGCAGCTTCGTCCAGGTCCTGCGCGCGCCCTTCGCCGACAACGACCGGGCGCGTGCCGAGCGGTCCACCGAAGGGCTGGTGAAGGTGGTGGTCACCCGCCGCGGCCGCATCCTGGGCGCCGCCATCTACGGCCGCCACGCGGGCGAGCTGATCCAGCCCTGGATCCTGGCTATCGGCAAGGGCCTGCGGATCGATGCGATGGCGACCCTGGTCGCGCCCTATCCGACCCTGGGCGAGGCCTCCAAGCGCGCCGCCGGCGCGTTCTACACCGAGCGCCTGTTCAGTCCGCGCACGCAACGGCTGGTCCGCTTCCTGCGCCGGTTCGGGTAAACGGGAACTGCCAGGAGGTCGTGTAACTTCGGGAACTATCCAGTTGACGCAACGTCAACCGGATAGCTCCCGCTCCGAGGGCAGGAATTTTATTGCGCGCGCTGCCTCCCTGTGGCAACTTTGTTGCACGCTTTGCTGTGCCCCAGGAGTGGGGAAGATCTTTGATTACCAATTTTCGAGATGGGGAGGGGCGGGTGAGCATGCGACAGTCAATCGAACATGGATCAGGACTCTATGCTCGAAGCGGGACTCCAAGTGGGCCAAGATCTGAGTGCACTCTGATTTCCTCTTTGAAGCACGCTGTCTGTTTCTCTATAGCGCTGATAGCGCTAAGCTTATTTGCACGCGGCGCACATGCCGACGTGAAAGCTGTGGAATATCATGGCGGAGCCTTTGTCGAGATTTCCCCGAGTGAATGGATCGAAGTCAAGCGTTCAGATGATTCAGATGCGATCTGGGGCCTCTATGCTAGATTTTTACACATTGGCCCGGGCATTCCAGGGGTGCCCGATCACGTTATGGCCTATGTCCGTGCAGGAGATACCAAAGTGTTGTGGGACCTCCACCGGAATGTGTTCGTTATTTTGGCGCTATTCGCTGATCAAGTGCTATACGCTACCCATACTCAGCAGGTGCATAAAATTTATGACATAATCTCGACAAATTCATCGCCCAACGTTTCTGGCTCATCTATCGACTGGACTGGTCTGATAACTTTCGCTGAACATCGCGAACACGTTAAATGCGGACAGCACGTTCAGTTGTTTAATATATCGACCAGAACATACTATGGAGTTCCGGTTTCCGGGAGCTATTACTATCCGTCGCCCGAATCAGATAGAGCCAATGCCGATGCCATTCGGTTCTCGTGCACTGGCCCTGGCTCTGGGATTTTGCAAGAAGCCAAGTACAACATTCGAACCGCATATACCAGCAACTGGCCCCATGATTGGATTAGGTACAACTGGCTTGGTGCGTTTAGCCACGGCGTGGGTTACTATCTTCCGGGTTACGACATTGCTGGAGAGACGGACGGTTCGGGATATGGGGAACAATATGAATGGGAGATAGTGTTGGACGGACGTGGTGGCCTGGTCGCCTTCGGAGATAAGATCACGCTACGAAACGTTTACTATGATCAATTCCTGGTCCCTGATACCTCGAGTGAGGTTCTTTGGACCGAATCGCGAGAGCATAGGACTTCGGCAGTCGAGCCGTATGACTGGATCATATTGCCTGCAGATACTCTTCGCACAGATCTGTTGGATTCGAGGCGTCCTGGCGAAAGTGCAATCGAGGCGTGCTATGACACATGTGATGATATTTTGGCGGACGCCGCAAGGGGGTGCGCGCAAGAAGGGGAATTCTGTCCAGCAGCCGCAACGCATCTTGGATGTGTGGTTGGTTGCGAGTTCAAGGATGCGATCGGCGATGCGATCGGCCCAATTATCTCCCCCGACACCCCAATACCAATTCCGTGCCCTGGTGGTGGTGGAGACTCCTATTGTTGGTAATTGCCCACCCCACTGAGTTACGGTGACTGGAGTTACGGTGACAGGGCACTCAAGTCCCGGGGACACAATACCTGATTGCTGTGCTCATGACGTTTTGTCATACAGCGACGGGAGAGCGCA
This sequence comes from Alphaproteobacteria bacterium, assembly GCA_050329975.1. GTDB lineage: Bacteria > Pseudomonadota > Alphaproteobacteria > CALKHQ01 > CALKHQ01 > CALKHQ01. The sequence continues at coordinate 17,525 of JBHJOG010000252.1, forward strand.
CACGGTCGATGAGCTGGGTATAGTGTCTCCGGATTTCGAGTGTCCCTGGATTTCGAGCGCGACGCCTATGATGGTCGCAGACGACGGGTGCCTTCGCCGTCGGCCGTGAGTTGCACCAGCGCGGCGAGCGTTCCCACGACGATCAGGCTGATCCAGCCGATCGAATAGCTGCCGCTCCACTGATAGCTCAAGCCGCCGAGCCACGCGCCAAGGAAGGCGCCGACCTGATGGCTCATGAACATCACGCCGAACAGCGCGCCGAAATTGGCCGGACCGAACAGGCCGTTGATCAGGCCGCTGACGGGAGGAACGACGCTCAGCCAGAGAAAGCCCATCGCGGCAGCGAAGACCAGTGTTGTCTCGACGCTGACCGG
>JBHJOG010000253.1:0-18828 GCA_050329975.1 Alphaproteobacteria bacterium
AGCATCTGCACCGTCTCGATCACGTTGAACTGCTGCCGGGCGCAAGACGGGCAGGAGATGACGGTAACGCCGCGGCGGCGCAGGCCCAGCGACTTCAGGATCTCGTAGCCCACGCGCACCTCCTCGACCGGATCAGCCGAGAGCGAGACGCGGATGGTGTCGCCGATGCCGGCCCAGAGCAGCGAGCCGATCCCGATCGCCGACTTGACGGTGCCGCCGGTGAGCCCGCCGGCCTCGGTGACGCCGAGGTGCAGCGGGTAATCGCAGGCCTCGGCCAGCCCCTGGTAGGCGGCGACGGCGAGGAAGACGTCCGAAGCCTTGACGCTGATCTTGAACTCGCGGAAGTCGAGTTCCTCCAGGATGCGGGCGTGGTCGAGCGCGCTCTCGACCATCGCCTTCGGGCAGGGCTCGCCGTATTTCTCCAGCAGATCGCGCTCCAGCGAGCCGGCGTTGACCCCGATCCGCATCGAGCAGCCGTGGTCGCGGGCGGCCTTCACCACCTCCAGCACCCGGGCCTTGTCGCCGATATTGCCGGGGTTGATCCGCAGGCACGCGGCACCTGCCTCCGCCGCCTCGATCGCGCGTTTGTAGTGGAAATGGATGTCGGCGACGATCGGCACCGGCGAGTCGCGGACGATCCGCTTCAGTGCGGCGGTGGACTCGCGATCGGGACAGGAGACGCGCACGATATCGGCGCCTGCCGCGGCCAGCGCCGCGACCTGCGCCAGGGTCGCTTCGGCGTCGGAGGTCAGCGTGTTGGTCATCGACTGCACGCTGATCGGCGAATCGCCACCCACCGGCACCGTGCCGACGCGGATCTGCCGCGCGCGCCGGCGGTCGATCGATCGATAGGGACGCACTGCCATCGAGAACACCATACGGCGAGGTGACCGGTGCTTACCGGGGGCGGGATCAGATCTTCAACATGGGCAGCCCGCCGCTCCAGGCAAGGAGCTACGCCATCGGCGCGACGGCCGCAACGGGCCGGTGGTCGCAGGGCGGGTCTGCGCCTAGAGGGGGGCGAGCAGGGCGGTCGGGGCGAGGGAGACGTTGCGCATCACCTCGCCGGGTGCGCCGAGCAGCGGCAGGGCCCGTCCGTCGACCAGCACCTCCAGCCCGCCGGCATTGCCCATGCGCAACAGCAGGTCGTCGCGGTTCGGCACCTTGTAGATCTCGCCCACCTTCATCAGCCTGGTGAACACCTCGCGGCCGCTGGCATCCTTGATCTCGATCCAGCAGTCGGCTGTCGCCCGCAGGATCACCCGGGCGTCGACATTGACGTCGCCGTAGATGGTCGTCGCCGTCTCCTCGATCGCGGCGAGCTGGATCCCGCCGGCAGCAGCGGCCGTCCGCTCGGCCGGATCGAGGGACGCGAGGTCGCTGGGAACGGTGATCTCGCCGGCATTGGGGAAGCCGAGCAGGGAGGGTGACAGCGGCTGGGCGGCCGCAACCGCCGCGGCAGCGCCGGGGTCGCCGTAGGGCGGCTCGTCGACCGGGATCGAGGCCGCGCTGGCGCTGGAGAACTCGATCACCGATCCGCCGCTGTCCCGCGGCGGCTCGGCGGCAGGCAAGTCGGCGACGATGTCCAGGCTGTCCTGCCCGAGCTCCTTTGCCAGCTCGGGCTCGGCGCTGCTGCCGATGCTGCGGCTGATCGTGGCGGTCGCGTCGGCCGTCGCAACCGCCAGCATCGAGGCATCGGCTGCATGCTCGTTGGCCAGTTCGGCGATCTCGTTCTCGGCGCGGTCGGCCTCCAGAGTGAGCTCCGTGGGCACCTCGGCCACCATCGGCCGCGACTCGGGACTCTTGCTGCCGAGCAGCTGCCAGCCGCCGTAGCCGACGATCGTGGCCACCACGGCGATGGCGAGCATGGCGGCGATCGGGAACTTGGTCTCGGGCGGGGGCTCGGGAAAGACCAGCCTCGCCGGCTTGCCCGCGTCCGCCCGTTCCTCGCGGTAGCGGCGCACCACCTCGCCGCCGTCGAGGCTGAAATACTCGGCGTAGCTGCGGAGGAATCCGATCACATAGGGCCGGCCGGGCAAATCGGCGAAGCGGCCTTCCTCCAGCGCATGCAGGTAGACCACGCGGATGCGGAGCGCGTTGGCGACATCACGCAGGGTCAGGCCGTAACGCTCCCGCGTTTCGCGCAGCATCAAGCCGACCGTCGAGAAATCGCCCCGACGGCCGCCGCCTCCTACAACGTCCAGGGAATCGTCGCTCCCGGATTGGAGCATGTGCGCGTGATTCGTTGGCATACTCACGTTCTGCTGTCCCTGCGCATTCCGACCAGTTGTCGTTCGCCGTTGGCGCTCCCGGTTCGGACTGCGTTCGCCCCCAAAATCTGCTGCCTGCGTAGCCGATATTCCTCCTTGCCCCGTGTATCGCTGTCTAAAGCACTTCCCGCAACCAGATCAAGTCCACGAACCATGTCAATGCGATTTAATCCGATCGACTCCTAGAGCCGGGCGCCATGGTCGCGCGCGAACCCGCGGAGCAGGCCGCGGAGGCTGCGGTCCGACCCGTGCAGCCGGGCGCGCAGGAAGGGCCCGAGCGAGCCGCATTCCAGTGAGCGAATCATCGCCCTGACCGCGCCTACCGACGAGGCCGACATCGACAGCGAGCGCACTCCCAAGCCGATGCAGGCCATGGCTTCGAGCGGCCTGCCCGCCATCTCGCCACAGACGGTCAGCGGCACCCCGCCATCCTGGCAGCGGTCCACGATCTGCGCCAGCATCGAGAGCGCCGGCGGCGAGAGGACGTCGTAGCGGCCGGCGACGCTGGGGCTGCTGCGGTCGGCGGCAAAGGCGAACTGCATCAGGTCGTTCGAGCCGACCGAGACGAAATCGACTCGCGGCAGCAGCGCCTCGAGCTGCCAGATCAGGGACGGCACCTCGATCATCACGCCGACCTTGAGCACCGAGGGCAGCGGATGCCCCTCGCGCGCCGCGCCCTCGAGCTCCTTCTCCAGGATTGACCGGGCGCGCTCATATTCGTCGACGTCGGCGATCATCGGGAACATCACGCTCAGCGGCCGGCCATCGGCAGCGGCGATCATCGCGCGGAGCTGGGTGCGCAGGATCATCGGCCGGTCGAGGGAAAGCCGGATCGCCCGCCAGCCCATGGCGGGGTTCTCGTCCACCCCGACCTGCGGTCGGAAATAGGGCAGCGCCTTGTCGCCGCCGACGTCGAGCGTGCGGAACACCACCTCGCGACCCTCGACCAGGGCCAGGATACGCCGGTAGATCTCGGTCTGTTCGACCACGTCGGGAAAGCTGGGGCGGACCATGAAGCTGATCTCGGTCCGGTAGAGCCCGATCGACTCGGCGCCGGTGCGCGCAAGCTGGGCAAGGTCGGCCTGCAGGCCGGCGTTGAGCCTCAGCGCGATGCGATGGCCGTCGCGACTGATCGCCGGCTTGTCGCGGTCGGCCTCGTACTGGGCGCGCAGCACCGCGCGCGCCTGCACGGTCTCGCTGACCGTCGCCAGCACGTCGTCGCCGGGACGGATGAACACCTGGGCGCTGTCGCCGTCGACGACCAGGGGGTCGTCGCGCTCGATCTGGCTCAGGATCCCGCGCACCCGGCCGACCATGGGGATCTCCAGCGCCCGGGCGACGATCGCCACATGGGAGGTCGGCGAGCCTTCCTCCAGCACCACGCCGGCGAGCCGGTCGGACATGAAGTCCAGCAGCTCGGCCGGACCGAGGTCGCGCGCGACGATGATCGCCTGCTCCGGCAGGTCGGCAGCCGTGACCTGGGCGCCGGTCAGGTGCATCAGCAGCCGGTTGTTGACGTCGTCGATGTCCATCATGCGTTCGCGCAGATAGCTGTCGGTGACCTGGGCGAAGCGCGCGCGCATGTCGTCGCCGACCCGCTGCACCGCCGCCTCGGCGGTGAGCCCGGTGTCGATCGCCTCCCGGATCCGCCCGAGCCAGCCCCGGTCGTGGGCGAACAGCCGGTAGCTTTCCATGACCTCGGTGTGCTCGCCCGTGTCGACGGTCCAGGAGAGCCGGTCGAGCATGGCGTCGATCGCGCGCTGCATGCTGCGCGCCGCCTCGTTGAGCCGGCTGTGCTCGACAGCCACGTCCTCGGCCACCAGCCGGGTGGTGGTGGCCTGCCGGGTGTGCGGGAAGGCGACGCCGAAGCGCAGCCCGGAGCTGAGCGCTATCCCGCCGATCCGCAGCGGCCTGAGCGCCAGGCCGTCGGCCGGCCGCTGCTCCCGCGGATCGACGAGGTCGCCGCCGGCGATCATCTCGGCCAGCACCATGGCGATGGTCTCGAGCGTCTCGACTTCCTCGTCGGTATAGGCCCGGTGCGAGCGGTTCTGGACCACGAGCACGCCGATGACGCGTCCGTTGCGCAGGATCGGCACGCCGACCAGCGACTGATAGGCCTCCTCGCCGGTCTCCGGCCGGTAGGCGAATTGCGGATGGCTGGGGGCGTCGGCAAGCCGCAGCGGCCGCGCATGGGCCGCAACGTCGCCGACCAGGCCCTCGCCGACCCGCAGCCTGGTCAGGTGGACGGCGGTCTTCTTCAGCCCCTCGGTGGCGAACAGCTCGAGGACGCCGCCGGCGCGCAGCACATAGATCGAGCACACCTCGGCGACCATCTCGCGCGCGATCATCGCCGACAGCCGGTCGAGGCGCGCCTGCGCGCTTTCGCGCGACGCCATGACGTCGCGGGCGCGCTGCAGCAGCCGCCGCGACGCGGTCCATGTGCCCCGTTGCACCATCGGGCAATCGATCCGCTAGCGGTTCAGTTCGGACGTCCGACCCGGACACCCGGGTCGGGTAACTGGATGGCGAAACTCGACGGCGGTTGCAAGGACGGCGGTTGCAAGGACTGACCGGTCACCCGCGCCGCCCCACGTCAGAGGCCCGGCGCCGTCACGCCGGCCGGCCCGGCCCGTCGAAGGCGGTACGGGCGAGGATCGCCTGGATCGCCTGCTCCGTGAGCTGGTCGAGGATCGTCCGGGTCGGCTGCTCCTCGACAACCATGCCGACGCTCTGCCCTGCCATCACCGACCCCCGGTCGACGTCGCCGTCGACCACGGCGCGGCGCAGCGCCCCGGCCCAGAAATGCTCGACCGCGAGCTGGGCGTCCTTGAGGGCGACCGTGCCCTCGTCGATCTCGGCCACAAGCCGGCGCTGGGTGGCGGCGAACTCCTCGGTCGCCTTGTTGGCGAGTGCCCTGACCGGGATCACCGGCAGCCGCGGATCGAGCTGGACCGACGGCACCGCGTCGCGCGCCGAGGCACGGACGAAGGCACGCTTGAAATTGGCGTGCGCGATCGATTCGGTGGCGCAGACGAAGCGGGTGCCGAGCTGGCAGCCGGCCGCCCCCATCTCCAGGTAGGTCAGGACCGCCTCGCCGCGGCCGATCCCGCCGGCGACGAACACCGGCACCTCGCGGATCAGCGGCAGGATCTCCTGCGCCAGCACGCTGGTCGACACCGGCCCGATATGGCCGCCGGCCTCCATGCCCTCGATGATCAACGCATCGACGCCGTCGCGGACCAGCTTGCGCGCGATCACCGGCGCCGGCGCGAAGCACATCAGCTTGGCGCCGCCGGCCTTGATCCGTGTGATCGCCTGCCCGCGGGGCAGCCCGCCGGCCAGCACGATGTGGCCGACCCGCATGTCGAGGCAGAGGTCGATCAGCGCGTCGAGCCTGGGATGAAGCGTGATCAGGTTGACCCCGAACGGCCGGTCGGTGAGCGCCCGGGTGGCGCGGATCTCGGCCTCAAGGAGCGCGGGGGTCATCGAGCCCGACGCGATAACGCCGAAGCCGCCGGCATTGGAGATGGCGGCGACCAGGTTGCGCTCGGAGACCCAGGTCATCGCGCCGCCCATGATCGCGCGCTCGGTGCCCAGGAAGGCGCGGCCCCGGGCCCACAGCGCGTCGAGTCGCCGCTGGGCGGCGGTCCGCAGGTCCTGCGCCCCGGCGCCGGGCCCTGGGTCGGCGCCGGGCGGGGCGCTGCCGTCGATCATGCCGCTCTCCACCGCACTAGCCTGCATCCAGCCCATAGGCGCTGTGCAGGGTGCGGACCGCAAGCTCCGTGTATTCCTCGGCGATCAGGACGCTGACCTTGATCTCGGAGGTCGAGATCACCTCGATGTTGATACCCTTGTCGGCCAGGGCACGGAACATGGTCTGGGCGACGCCGGCGTGGCTGCGCATGCCGATTCCGATCACCGAAACCTTGGCGACGTCGGGATCGGGCCGCAGGTCGCGGTAGCCGAGTTCGGCGGCCCGCGCCCGCAGCACCTCGGTCGCCTGTTCCAGGTCGGTCTGGGAGAGCGTGAAGGTGAGGTCGGTGACCTTGCCGTCCTCCGACACGTTCTGCACGATCATGTCGACGTTGATGCTGGCATCGGCCAGCGGCCCGAAGATGGCGGCGGCGACGCCGGGGCGGTCGGGGACGCCGAGCAGCGTCATCTTCGCCTCGTTCCGGCTGTAGGCGATTCCGGTGACCAGCTGCTGTTCCACGATCTCATCCTCATCCACGAGCATGGTGCCCGGCGTGTCGTCGAAGCTGGACAGCACCTGCACCCGCACCCGCTCCTTCATCGCCAGCTCGACCGAGCGGGTCTGCAGCACCTTGGAGCCGAGGGACGCGGATTCGAGCATCTCCTCGTAGGCGATCTTAGAGAGCTTGCGCGCCTTCGTCACGATGCGCGGGTCGGCGGTGTAGACGCCGTCGACGTCGGTGTAGATGTCGCATCGCTCGGCGCGCAGGGCGGCGGCCAGCGCCACCGCGCTGGTGTCCGAGCCGCCGCGGCCGAGCGTGGTCACCCGCCCGTCCGGCGCCAGGCCCTGGAAGCCGGGCACCACAGCCACCCAGCCCTCGGCGAGGGTCTTCTCGATGCCGGCGGTGTCGATGCCGAGGATCCGGGCCTTGGAGTGGGTGTCGTCGGTGCGCACCGGCAGCTGCCAGCCGAGCCAGGAGCGCGCCGGCACGCCCATCCGCTTCAGCACCAGCGCCAGCAGCCCGCTGGTCACCTGCTCGCCGGTCGAGACCACCACGTCATATTCGCGGCCGTCCTCGCGCCCGCCGGCCTCGGCCACCAGCCCGATCAGCTGGTCGGTGACCCCGGCCATCGCCGAGACGATGACGGCGACCTGGTCGCCCGCGGCGGTCGCCTGCTTCACCCGCTCGGCCACTGCCTTGATCCGCTCGATGCTGGCGACCGAGGTGCCGCCGAACTTCATAACGATGCGCGCCATTGTCCGCCTGCGCCCGGGGCGCTCCCTCTGGTTCACGTCTGTCGGCTCGGAGGATCCGTGCCGGCGGGTGCCGGCCCACGGGAAATTGCACCCTGCGTCAAGCTGCTGGGTTTGAAGCCTGCGCGCGCGAACCCATAATCGGATTGCGGCCGGCACGCAAGGTGCGCCGGCGGGGCCCTGGTCGGGCGCAGGGCCAGCAGCGGAGGGACGCATCATGACGCCGGCCACCGGAGCCAGCTCGACCGTCGATCCGGCGGAGATCGCCAAGTTCGCCGCCATGGCCGACGCCTGGTGGGACCCGGACGGCAAGTTCAAGCCGCTGCACGTGCTCAACCCGGTCCGGCTCGGCTACATCAGGGACCAGCTGTGCGCCCATTTCGGCCGCGACCCGCGCTCGGTGACCTCGCTGGCGGGGCTGGCGCTGGTCGACATCGGCTGCGGCGGCGGCCTGATCTGCGAGCCGATGGCCCGCCTGGGGGCGGCCGTCACCGGCATCGACGCTGCCGAGAAGAACATCGCGGTCGCCGGCGCGCACGCCGCCGGCCAGGAGCTGGCGATCGACTACCGGGCCGTCACCGCGGAGGCGCTGGCGGCGGAGGGCGCCCGGTTCGACGTGGTGCTGAACCTGGAGATCATCGAGCATGTGGCCGATCCGCCGGCCTTCATCGCCGCCTCGGCGGCGCTGCTGAAGCCCGGCGGGGTGATGGTCACCTCGACCCTGAACCGCACCGCGCGCGCCTTCGCGCTGGCGGTCGTCGGCGCCGAATACGTGCTGCGCTGGCTGCCGCGCGGCACCCACGACTGGCGCAAGTTCGTCAAGCCGTCGGAACTGGCGCGCTACCTGCGGCAGGCGGGGCTGGAGATGCGCGACCTGACCGGCCTGGTCTACCGCCCGGGCGCCGGCTGGACCCTGGACCGGCACGACGTGGCGGTGAACTACCTGATGCTGTCGGTGAATCCGGGCTGAGGCCGCAGCCTACAGCATGTCCCGCAGCATGGCGATCAGGGGTACGTCGGCGGGCGGCATCGGGTAGTCCTTCAGGTCGCGCGGGCGCACCCATTTCAGGGTCTGGCCTTCGCGCGGCATCGGCGTGCCCGACCAGCGGCGGCAGGCGAAGACCGGCATCAGCAAGTGGAAGCTGTCGTAAGCGTGGCTGGCGAAGGTGAGCGGGGCGAGGCAGCTGGCCTGGGTGTCGATGCCGAGCTCCTCGTGCAGCTCGCGGATCAGGGCGGCCTCCGGCGTCTCGCCGTGATGGACCTTGCCGCCGGGGAATTCCCACAGGCCGGCCATCGGCTTGCCCTCTGGCCGGCGGGCGATCAGCACCCGGCCGTCGACGTCGACCAGGGCCACCGCGCTGACCAGCACGACCTGCGGCAAATGACCCGATTGGCCTGCCAACCAGCCTTCCCGGCTGAGCGCCCGCTCCTCCTGCAGGGCCGGCGGGCAGCCGGGCCGGAAAAGCCCCTCGCAAGTGCGTACGGGCTGCAGGCCGATCCTGGCCTGGACGCGGATGCTCGCGCGGTTCCTCGCCAGTGCGCGCGACTTGATCCGGCGCAACCCGATCTCCCGGAAGCCGATCTCGACCAGCGCGCCGGCTGCCTCGGACGCATAGCCCCGGCCCCAATGCGGCTTTCCGATCCAGAAGCCGAGGTCGGCCTCGCCCGCCAGGCCGTCGATGTCGAGGCCGATCATGCCGATCGGCGCATCGGATCCGTCGGGAACGATCGCGCAGACCAGTCGATGGCCGGCGGCCATGTCCGCCTGCACCTTGGCGATGAAGTCCGCGGCGCCGCCCTCGGGATAGGGATGGGGGATGTTCGCCGTCATCAGGGCGACGTCGGGCTCGGCGACATAGACTTGCACCGCATCGGCATCCGCCGGCAGCGGCAGGCGCAGCAGCAGGCGCTCCGTCCTGTGCGGTAGATAGGGCAGCGAGACCGGTTCGACCGCCGGCATGACCGGGATCACGACCGGTAGTCGCCGTTGATGTCGATGTAGCCGTGGGTGAGGTCGCAGGTCCAGATGGTGGCCATGCCGCGGCCGACGCCGACGTCGACCTCGATCAGGACCTCCTGACCCTTGAGATGGGCGGCGACCGGCGTTTCGTCATAGCCGGGGACGATGCCGCCGTCCTCGGCGATCGGCACCCCGCCGATGCGCACGTCGATGCCCTCGCGGCTGGCCTTCTCGCCGGACTTGCCGACCGCCATCGCGATCCGGCCCCAGTTGGCGTCGCTGCCGGCGATCGCGGTCTTGACCAGCGGCGAGTTGCCGATCGACAGCGCGATCCGGCGCGCTGCCTGTCGCGATGCGGCGCCGGTGACGGTGATGGTGATGAACTTCTGCGCGCCCTCGCCATCCTTGGCGACCAGCTGGGCCAGCTCGACCATCAGGTCGCGGAGGCCGATGAAGAAGGCACGCGCGCGCCGCTCGCGCGAGGCGGCGATCGGCCGGTTTCCGGCCGCGCCGGTAGCGAACACCAGGCACATGTCGCTGGTCGAGGTGTCGCCGTCGACGGTGACGCAGTTGAAGCTGCGCTCGGCCGAGAAGGTGGTCATCTGCTGCAGCGCGGCGGGATCCACCGCGGCGTCGGTGAAGACATAGGCCAGCATGGTCGCCATGTTGGGCGCGATCATGCCCGAGCCTTTGGCGATGCCGTTGATGGTGACCGGCCGGCCGTCGATCTCCACCGTCCGCGTCGCCCATTTCGGGAAGGTGTCTGTGGTCATGATCGCGCGCGCCGCGTCCTCGAACGCGTCCGGGCGCAGCTGGCCCCCGAGCTGCTGCACCCCGGGGACGATCTTGTCCGGATAGAAGGGCTCGCCGATCACGCCGGTCGAGGCGAGAAAGACCTCGTCGACCTGGCAGCCCGCGACCGCGGCGGCCGTCTCCGCCGTCTTCCGGGCGGTGACCTTGCCGATCTCGCCGTTCATCACGTTGGCGTTGCCGGAGTTGACCACCAGCGCCCGGGCCTTGCCGCCCTTGATCCGGGCGCGGCCCCAGTCGATGGGGACACCGCAGGTGGTCGAGACGGTGAACACGCCGCCGATGGTGGTGCCGGGATCGAACAGGGCGAGCAGCAGATCGGTCCGCCCGCTGTAGCGCAGTCCGGCGCTGCCCGCCGCCAGCCGCACGCCGGCGACCGGCGGCAGCGGCGGCATGGCGGTCGGCGCCAGCGGCGATGTCGGCAGCTGCTTCCTGGCCATTGCGGCGGCTATTCCGCCTCGGCAGGCTCTTCGCCGCCGTCGCCGCCGTCGCTCGCCGGGTTGGCGGGGGTGCCATCGAGGTTGAAGGTCTCGATCTCGACGCCTTCGCGCAGGTCGGAGAGGGCGTCGTTGATCACCTGCTCGGCCATCTGGTTGCGCAGCTGATCGCGAACCTCCTCGAATGTCGGCTTGGCCACCGGGCGGCGGTCGGTGACCAGGATCACGTGCCAGCCGAACTGCGTCTGCACCGGTTGCTCGGTGTAGCTGTCGACTTCGAGTGCGAAGGCCGCTTCCTCGAACTCCGGCACCATCCGGGTGGGCCCGGCGCCGAAAAAGCCCAGGTCGCCGCCATTGGGGCCCGAGGGACCGGTCGACCGCTCGTTGGCAAGGGTTGCGAAATCGGCACCCTCGTCGAGCAGGCCGATGATCTCGGCGGCCTCCTCCTCGGTCTCGACCAGGATGTGGCTGGCGCGCACTTCGAACTGGTCGGGCAGCTCGCCTATCTGCGCGTCATACTCGGCCTGCAGCACCGCGTCCGTCAGTTGGGCGTCGAGCGTATTGTCGAGGTAGACCTGCTGCATCACGCGGTCCTGGTAGGCCTCCACGCGCTCGACCACCTCGGGGTCGTCGGCAAGGCCGGCCGAGCGCGCGGCGGCGAGCAGCAGCTGGCTGTCGATCGCGTTCTCGACCAGGTTCGGATAGAGCATCTGGAACGGCATCTGGCGGAACTGCTCGGGCAGGTCCCGGTAGGCCCGCTCCAGGTCGGCTATCGTGATTGCCTGACCGCCCACCGTCGCGACGACCTGGTCCGGGGACGGCTGGGTCCCTTCCTGGGCCAGGGCGACCGGCGCCATCGCTCCCATCATGGCCAGGCCGAGCGCGCCAGCCTTCGCTACGTGTCGCATGAAATGATCCCCAATCTGATTGCGGACATCGTCCCGCCGCCTCGGCCGCCCTTAAAGCATGCGCCCGGCCGCGAAACAAGGGCCGGCCGGGGATTGCGCGCGCCGCTCAGGCGTCGCTGTCGGAAGGCCATGGAATGCGGCCGACGGGAATGCCGTCCTCGGCCAGCGCCTCGGCTTCCTCCTCAGTGGCCTCGCCGTAGATGGCGCGCTCGTCCGCCTCGCCGTGATGGATCCGGCGCGCCTCGGTCGCGAAGTTCGGACCGACATAGTCGCAAGTGTCCTGCACCAGCTTCTTCAGGCCGAGCAGGGCTGCCCGAAGCCGCGCCATCTCGCGCAGCCGCGGGTCCATCATCGCCTTGGTGCCGGCCGGAACCGCCTTGCCGCCGGCCGCCGGGGGGCCGGCAGCCTGCCCGGTATCGTGATCCTCGGACACGAGCACGGCCGGGACGGCCGTCAGGCCCTTGCCGATCCGCGGCGCCATCGGCGCCTTCGACACCGCGGTGTCGGCACAGTGCGGGCAGGCGACCTCGCCGGCGGCGGCCTGGCTGTCATAAGTGGCGCCGTCGCGGAACCAGGCGTCGAACTGGTGGTCGTTGCCGCACTGCAGGGAGAACAGGATCATGGCGAGCCCGATGCTGAGACAATCCATAGATTTGGCGTCGCGGCACGACCTTGGCAAGATCATGTGCCGCGTTGCGGCACGGGCATGGCAAGATCATGTACGATGCCGATGCATAACCACCCGCACACCGCGACCATGCCCGAGCCCTGGGTGCTGCGCGCGAGCCATCGTGTCGCGCCCGGCAGCTGCGTGATCGACCTGGCCTGCGGCAGCGGGCGCAACGGCCGCTGGTTCCTGGCCAACGAGCATCCGGTGGTGTTCGTCGACCGGGACGTGGCGGGGGTCGCCGACCTCTCCCGGACCCCGGCGGCGACGGTGGTCGAGGCCGACCTGGAAGCCGCCGGCTTCGCGCCGGAGACGGTGCTGCCGCCGCGGACCTTCGGCGGCGTGGTCGTGGTCAACTACCTGTGGCGGCCGCTGCTGCCGTCGATCGTCGCCGCGGTCGCACCCGGCGGGGTACTGGTCTACCAGACCTTCGCCGCCGGCAACCAGCGGTTCGGCAAACCGAGCAACCCCGATTTCCTGCTGGACAGCGGCGAGCTGCTGGAGGCGGTGCGCGGCCAGCTCGAGGTGCTGGGCTACGAGCACGGCGAGGGCCTGACCGAGCGCCCGGCGGTGGTGCAGCGGATCGTGGCGCGGCGGCCGCGCTGATCGCACCCCGTCAGGCGCGGGCGCGCTCCGGCGCCTCGTCCGTCCACGCGACCGGTGCGGGCGGGGCGAAGGGGCGATCGTGGGTGAGCGACGGGATCGCGGCGCGGGCGCGGGCCACGGCGGCTGGGTCGATCTCGGCGAGGACCGCCCCCGGCTCCTCACCGCCGTCGGCGAGTACCTCGCCCCAGGGCGAGACGATCAGCGAATGGCCGAAGGTGTCGCGGCCGGGGACCGGCGTGCCGCACTGGGCGGGGGCGAGCACGTAGCAGCCGGTCTCAATGGCGCGCGCCCGCAGCAGCGCGTGCCAGTGCGCGGGGCCGGTCTGCCGGGTGAAGGCGGAGGGCACGGTGAGGAACGCCGCCCCGGCCTGGGCCAGCGTCCGGTAGAGCGCCGGAAACCGCAGGTCGTAGCAGACGGTCAAGCCGAAGACGCCCCATGGCGTCGGCGCCAGCACTGCCTGCTCGCCCGGCCGGAAGGTGGCCGACTCCCGATAGCTCTCGCCGCCGGCGAGCGCGACGTCGAACATATGGATCTTGTCGTAGCGCGCGGCGATGGCGCCCTCGGGATCGATCAGGTAGGAGCGGTTGGCGAGGCGGCCTGACTCTGCATCGGCGCCTTCGAGCCGCACATGCAGCGAGCCGAGCAGCAGCCAGATCCCGGCCTCGCGGGCCAAGACCGCCATCCGCGCCAGCCCCTCATGCTCCGCCTCGCCGCGGGCATTGGCCAGGGTGGCCTGGCGGTTCGGCGACATCAGCAGCAGGTTCTCCGGCGTCAGCACCACGTCGGCGCCGCGATCCACCGCCTGGCGGATCGCCCGCTCGGCTGCGGCGATATTGGCGGCGAGGTCGTCGCCGGACGAAGTCTGCACCAGGGCCGCGGTGAACGTCGGCGCGGTCATGTCCGGTCAGGCGACGAGCAAGGGGTCGAGTGCGCCGCGCTGTTCGAGCGCATAAAGCTCGTCGCAGCCACCGACATGGGTGCCGTCGATGAAGATCTGCGGCACGGTGTGGCGGCCGCCGGCCCGCTGCTGCATCTCGGCCCGCCCGGCCGGATCGGTCGAGACGTCGAATTCGGTATAGACGACGCCCTTCTTCTCCAGCAGCTTCTTGGCCCGGTAGCAGAACGGGCAGAGCATGGTGGTGTAGATCTCGATCTTGGCCACGCCGGCCTCCCTTGTGGAACCTGGGAAATTATATTGCGTCGGCGCCCAGATTTTCCAAGTCCGGCCCCGCCCGCACCACCCTGGCGACGACCAGGGCGTCCACCGCCGTCGCGCCGGCGCTCAGCAGCGCGCCGGAACAGGCGTCGAGGGTGGCGCCGGTGGTCATCACGTCGTCGACCAGCAGGATCCGGGCACCCGGCACCTGGCCCGCCGCCCGCGGTGCGACGGCGAAGGCGCCGCGTACGTTCAGCCGACGCTGCCCGGCCGGAAGATGCCCCTGCGAGGGCGTCGCGCGCATTCGCCGCAGCAGGTCGACGGCAACCCGGGCACCGCCGTCGGCCGCCAGGGCCTGGGCGAGCAGGCCGGCCTGGTTGTAGCGGCGCAGGGCGAGGCGGCGGCGGTGCAGCGGCACCGGCACGATGAGGTCGGCGCGCTCGATCAGCGTCTCGCCGGCGCGGCGCAGCCATTGCGCCAGGGGCCGGGCGAGGTCGGTGCGGTCGGCGTGCTTCAGCATCAGCACGATATCGCGGGCAAGCCCGCCATAGACCAGCGCCGCCCGTGCCGCCGCGAAGCGAGGCGGGTTGGCCAGGCAGGCGCCGCAGCTGAGTTCGTCCCCCGCCGCGCCGTCGATCGGGGCCATCGGCAGCGGCAGCCCGCAGCGGCCGCACAGCGGTGCCACGATGAAGTCCAGCCGGGTGAAACAGGCCGGGCAGAGTGCGCCGTCGGCCCCGATCACCACCCGGCAGCCGACGCAGCGGTTGGGCAGCGCCAGGTCGACCAGCCGCCTGAGCCCGGCGCCGACCAGCCCGAGTGGAAGCCGCTGGGTTGCCGCCATTGCCCTTGTCCCGCTTTGCTGCCAAACCGACATCAGGTCGGAGCAGCCATGGTGCCCGAATGACCGCTACACCGCCAGACGCCCGGATGCCGTCCGGGATGCTGCCGTTCGACCGGGTCCAGCTGCGCCGGCAGCGGGCCCGCGCCGCAGCGCGGTTCGACCGGCACGACTTTCTGTTCTCCGAGGTCGCAGACCGCCTGATCGACCGGTTGCACGACACCACCCGGCGCTTCGGCACTGCCGCGGACATTGGCTGCCACGGGGGCATCATCGCCCGTCGACTCGCCGCGATGCCGGCCGCCGACCGCCGGGTCGAGACCCTGGTCCAGATCGATGCGGTGCCGGCGATGGCAGCGCGGGCGGCCGCGGCGGGCGGTGCGGCGCTCTGCGCCGACGAGGAGCTGCTGCCCTTCGCCGATGACAGCCTCGACCTCGTGCTCAGCAGCCTCAGCCTGCAGTCGGTCAACGACCTCCCCGGCGTCCTGGCGCAGGCCAGGCGTGCGCTCAAGCCGGATGGGCTGATGCTTGCCGCCATGCTCGGCGGCCAGACGCTGCACGAACTGCGTGCGGCGCTGATCGGCGCCGAAGCGGAGGTGGCCGGCGGCGCCGGTCCGCGCGTCGCCCCGTTCGCCGACGTGCGCGAGGCCGGCGGGCTGCTGCAGCGGGCGGGATTCGCCCTGCCGGTGGTCGACCACGACCGGATCACGGTGGTCTACGAGTCGGCGCTGGCGCTGATGCACGATCTGCGCGGCATGGGGCTCGGCAACGCGCTTACCGAGCGACGCCGCAGCCCGACCCGGCGTGCCGTGCTGGCGCGTGCCGCAGCGCTCTACGCCGAGCGCCACGGCACCGGCGACGGTCGGATCCCGGCCACGTTCGAGGTCGTCTACCTGCATGGCTGGAAGCCGGCGCCCGGCCAGCAGCAGGCGCTCAGGCCCGGCAGCGCAACGACGCGGCTGGCCGAGGCGCTGGGCGGCATCGAGCGACCGGCCGGGGAGAAGGCCGGACGGACCTGAGCAAGGTGCGGCACGGCTGTGACAATCCGCACAAGCAGCGGCCGCGTTCTGATTGCCGTCGAAAATGCGCGATACCAAATGAACCGACAGGACCGATAGGCGGCCCCACGGTTCGCAGGCAACCGTTTGTTTGGTGAAAGGAACAGGGCGGATGCGCACGATTTCGACGTTACTCGGCGCCGCCCTCGTGGCGGTGCCCCTGTTATTCAGCTGGCCGATGGCGTCTGCCGTCGCCCAGGAGGAGCAGGTCTGTGCGGACAGGCCGCGCCTTACCGCCAGCCTGATCGGACAATGGGGCGAACTGCCGGCCGTCGTCGGACGGACGCAGACCCAGGTGATGGAGGTCTGGCTCAACCCGGAGACGGGCAGCTGGACCTTGGTCATCACTTCGGAAGCCGGCATCTCCTGCATTGGCGCCGCCGGCTCCGACGGGCAGGCGATCAAGGAGAATCCGGTGCTCGGCTGAGCAGCACGCAAGAAAAATGGCCCGCAGGGAAGCCCTGCGGGCCTGAAGTCTCACCTAGGCAGGTGTTCGAAGCGGGCGAGCCGCGCCCTGTGCCGACACGGCGGCCCGTAGTGCTAGTCTATCTCCGCAACCACTCCGTCGATCGTAGCGGCCTCGGTCGTGTAAACCTCCGACACGGCTTCGCCGTAGACCCATAAAGAGCCGATCAAGGCGACTGAAACCAGCATCGCGATCAGGCCGTACTCAACGGCGGTGGCGCCGGCCTCGTCGCGGAACGACCGAAACATCCCTGTGTCGCCGCTGGACCACATCGACCGGCCCTCCCCTCGTTCTCGATGCAATAGGATGTTAAGCTTACCGAATTCTTTCGCAAGTCAAATGCAGCGCGGCAGGCCGGATTTCATTTCGAATTTTGCGCGTGATCGGCTCATTTTCATTTCAATTTGCTAAGGACTCGTGAAGTCTCTGCTTTGCCGGAGGCCTCGAGGCCGATCGAAGAGGAATCGCGAAGCAAGCAATGACGGCAAGTGGCGAGGAGGCGAGCGAGGATCTGCTGCTGGGCGGGCGGGTCCGGTTGCGCCAGCCGCGCAGCGGGTACCGGACGGCGATCGATCCGGTGCTGCTGGCGGCAGCGGTCGAGGCGAAGCATGGCGCGCTGGTCCTGGATGCCGGGCTCGGCGCCGGCGCGGTCTCGCTCTGCCTGCTCGCCCGCCGCCCGGACCTGCGGGTGATCGGGATCGAAAGCGATCCTGATTCCTGCGCGCTCGCACGGTCCAACGCCGCCGCCAACGGCGTCGCCGACCGGCTGGAGGTGCGTTGCGGGGCCCTGGAGTCGCTGGCCAAGGCGATGGCGGCCGCCGGCGAGCGGGTCGACGCGGTGGTCACCAACCCGCCGTACCTCACCGCCGCCCAGGCCGACGCCTCGCCGGAGGCGGGCCGGCAGCGGGCCAATGTGGAATCGGTGTCGCTCGCCGGCTGGATCGCTGCCTGCGCCAGGCCGCTGAGGGCGAAGGGCATGATCGTCCTGGTCCACCGGGCGGACCGGCTGGACGACGCGATCCTGGCCCTGCGCTGGGCGGGTTGCGCGGAGATCGCGATCCTGCCGCTGTGGCCGCGGTCGGGCGAGGACGCCCGCAGGGTGCTGGTCCGGGCGCGCAAGGGAATCGCCGGCACCGCCCGGCTGCTGCCGGGCCTGGTGCTGCACCAGGTCGACGGCCGCTTCACGCCGGCGGCCGAGGCCATCCTGCGCGACGGCGCCGCCCTCGTCTGGAAAGGCTCGACATTGCCGCCGGACTCCTCATCCTAGGGCCGTGCCGGGGAACGGCCGTGCCCGGTTGCGGGTTAGCTGAAGCCACCGGAACAGCCTGGATGTGGCCTGGATGTGGCCTGGATGTGGAATGACGTCGCCGACCTGATCGCCTTCTACCAGAGCCCGCTCGGCCGGGTGGCGCGGCGCATGATCCGGCGCCGCATTCGCGAGCTGTGGCCGAATGTCGCCGGCCAAACGGTCGTTGGCCTGGGCTACGCGACCCCGTTCCTGAGTCCCTTCGTCGGCGAAGCGGTGCGGACGCTCGCCCTGATGCCGCCGCGCCAGGGGGTGCGCCACTGGCCGCGGCGCGAGCCGGGACTGGTGGCGCTGGCCGACGAGGCGCAGATCCCCTTGCCCGACCAGAGCGTGGACCGGCTGCTGATGGTGCATGCTCTGGAATGTACCGAGCAGCTGCGCCCGATGATGCGCGAGGCCTGGCGCCTGCTCGCCGACAGCGGCCGGCTGTTGATCGTCGCTCCGAACCGCCGCGGGATCTGGGCGCGGCTGGAACACACCCCGTTCGGCCACGGCCGCCCATACTCGCTCAGCCAGCTGGCGAAGGTGATGGACGAGACCCTGTTCGCCGCGGTCCGCACCGAGCGCGCGCTGTTCGTGCCGCCGATTCGGTCGCGGGTGCTGCTGCAATCCGCACCAGCCTGGGAGAAGGTCGGGCATCGCTGGTTCACCCGGGTGAGCGGCGTTGTGCTGATGGAGGCGTGCAAGGACGCCTACGCGCCGACGCCGCTCGGCGAAGCCGTACGGCAGCCAGCGCTCGCGCCCGTGCTCCAGGGTGCGGCGATCCATGCTCTGGAAGCCCCGCGGGCTGCCCGGGCAGCGGCTCGGCGGTTCAGCCGGCTGATGTCGCCGGCAGCCTGACCCAGTCGGGAACCTGCGGCCGCAGGCGCGCGTCGCCGGCGGTGAGCGGCCCGTCGAGCGCCTCCAGCCGAAGCAGCGCAAGCCCCCTGTCGCCGGCGACCGAGCGCAGGGTGCCGACCGGCTTGCCCTCGCTCGTGACGTCGGCCTCGGGGCCGGGGGCCGGACCGTCGATCGTCACCGGCAGCAGCCGCTTGCGGATCAGGCCGCGGTAGCGGGTGCGCGCCGTCAGTTCCTGGCCGATGTAGCAGCCCTTAGCCCAGTCGAGCCCGTTCAGCTCGTCGAAGCCGTTCTCCAGCAGGATCGCTTTCTCCACCGGCAGGTCGCGGCTGCCGTCGGGGACGCCGGCCGAGATCCGCATCCGGTCCCAGTCCGCGGCCGAGCCCTCGGCCAGGCCGCGGCCCCGCAGCCAGGCCAGGCCCTCGTCGTCCACCACCCCGCGCAGGCCCATCGCGGCCAGCCGCGGGTCGCCGTAGAGCACGCCGCCGGGGATGGCGTGGGCGACGCCGGGCGCCAGCGCGAAGCCGAGCGCATCCGCCAGTCCCGCCCCATACAGCGCGA
>JBHJOG010000254.1:0-8721 GCA_050329975.1 Alphaproteobacteria bacterium
GGGTCGGTTCCGACCGCGGCAACCACGGCGGACGGATCGAACGCCGCGCGGGGCAAGAGGCCACGGGCCGCCTCCATCATCGCCGCCACCTGCTCGAGCTGGCGGGCGGTCTGCGCCAGTTCGGTTTCCTCTCCGTCGGGCGACACTACGTCCTCGGGCGTCGCCGGGTCCGGACCAGCGTCCGTCGGCTCTTCAGCGCCGGTCGGCTCGCTACTCTCCGTTGGCTCGCTACTCTCCGTCGGCTCGGCGGACAGCCGTGCCAGTGCCTGGGTCGCGGGATCGTAGCCGTCGCCGGCGGCCCATTCGTACAGACGGCCTGCCGCCGCAAGGTCGCCGGAAAGCTCGAGCGTCCGTCCGTAGAGGTGCAGCAGATTGGCGGCGCCGGGGGCCTCGCGCACGGCAGCGGCACAAGCCGCGCGTGCCTCTTCGAGTGCCTCGGCTGCCGGGGTCGGCCCGAGACCGCCGGCGAGCGCTTCGCACTCTGCCGCGGGAGTCTGTGCGTTGGCGAAACCGCTTGCCGCCCCTATCACGACGAGAACGGCCGGCAGCCTCGTCACCGCGCGCAGGATGTCCAAGGCACGCCTCCCTGCCGTGTTCCAAATGTGCCTGCTCCCGCAGTAATGAACTCTATGGCGATGGGCGCAAGCCCCCAAGTTACAATCGGCCACGACGCGATTGCGGCACTGGCGCATCGGAATGCGACCCCGCATATAAGGGTCGCACGCGCCCGCACCGCAGGATTCCTCATGCTGCCGGATCATTCCGAGAAGATCGCCGTCGCGCCGATGATGGACTGGACTGATCGCCACGATCGGTACTTCCTGCGGCTGATCTCGCGGCGCGCGGTGCTCTACACCGAGATGGTGACCACCGGCGCCATCCTGTTCGGCGACCGGCACCGGTTCCTGCGGTTCGACCCGACGGAGCGGCCGCTGGTCCTCCAGCTCGGCGGCAGCGACCCGGCAGCGCTGGCCGAATCTGCGCGCATCGGCGCCGGCTACGGCTATGACGCGATCAACCTGAACGTAGGCTGTCCGTCGGACCGGGTGCAGTCCGGCGCCTTCGGCGCCTGCCTGATGCAGTCGCCGGACCTGGTGGCGCGCTGCGTCGCGGCGATGGTGGAAGCGGTCGACGTGCCGGTGACGGTCAAGCACCGGCTCGGCGTCGACGATCAGGATGAGGAGGCGACGCTGCCGGCCTTTGTCGACCGGGTCGCCGAGGCCGGCTGCCGGCACTTCGTGGTCCATGCGCGCAAGGCCTGGCTGTCGGGCCTGAGCCCGAAGCAGAACCGCGAGGTTCCCCCGCTGCGCCATGGGCTGGTCCACGCCTTGAAGCGGGCGCGGCCGGACCTTGCGATCACCATAAACGGCGGCATCGGCTCGCTCGATGCGGCGGCCGACCATCTGGCCCAGGTCGACGGCGTCATGCTCGGCCGGCTCGCCTATCAGGAGCCCTATGTGCTGGCCGACGTCGACCGCCGCTTCTACGGTGACGGATGCTCGCCGCTGTCGCGGGTCGCCGTGGCCGAGGCGATGGGGGACTACATCGACCGCGCGGCGCGCGACGGCGTACCGGCAAAATCGGTCACCCGGCACATGATGGGGCTGTTCAACGGCCTGCCCGGCGCCCGGGCGTGGCGGCGGCACCTAGCCGAGGAGGCGCGCCATCCCGGAGCGACCGGCGCGGTCGTCCTGTCGGCACTGCGCCTGGTGCAGGACGAGTCGGAAGCCAGGGAGTCAGGAGACGATGCGCAGCCGGCGTTCGAGCGTACCCAGCGTCTCGTCCAGCGAGCGTGACCGGGCGAGCCGGCGCGGGCCGTGATAGAGGGTGAATTCGGACGGCGCGTCCCGGCCGGGCCGGGTCTTCAAGACCGTGTAGAGCGGATGCTCGGCCGTGTCGCGATAGATGGAAAAGACTGCGCAGTCGCGCCGCATGTCGATGGCGTAGTCGCGCCATTCGCCGCTCATCACTCGCCTGGAATAGAGCGACAGCAGGCGGTTCAGTTCCTGGCGGTTGAAAGCGACACGCCCGCTGCGAATCCGCTCTTCCGAAAGCCGAATGACGACGCTCATCCCCGATGCAGAACCCCCTGTTGCCACCGAGCCGGTACACTGTGTTTCTGTGCTTGAGTGTTCCGGATTTTTGGCAAGGAGTCCATACCGGGCGGATGACCTGAAGGGGGGACAAGGACCCTGCCGATGCGCTATACACGCGGCTGAATTCGCCAGTTCGGGGAGAGCCATTGTGTTCCATATCAGCAAATGGACGTCTTCGCTGGTCGTTGCCGGGCTGCTGGCGGCAACGAGCGCAGCTGCCCAGCCGGCCCAGGCGCCGACGCTGCTGTTCTCTTACGAGGCAATGGCGTTCGGCCTACTCGGCCTCGACGGCGAAAAGGCGACCTATGACCAGCGCGACGCGTTCACGCGCGAAGTCGCCGACCGCGAACTGCCACAGATACTGGAGGTGCTGGAGATCCCTGCCAGCGAGATCGAGACCGAGGTGACGCCAGGCGGCTACCTGCTGCAGACCAACGCGTCGCTGCAGTCGTCATTCGAGGCCGATGCGGCGACCGCCGACCGCTTCGCCGCTGCGGTCGGCTACGTGTTCCGTCAGTGGAGCGTGCTCGTCACCGATTTCACGCCTGCCGGCGAGGGCGACACCGGCTATGCCGTCGTCACCTTCGCCGACCATCCGCCGAGCGGGGACGAGGCGCAGGCGTTCTTCGAGCACGCGGCCTCGGTGAACGAGGGGCTCGGCGGCGGCTACACCGCGTTCGGCCACGACCTGTATTTCCTCAACGTCACCGACGGGGAGGGCAACCCTTACAGCGGGCTCGACGACGAGACCTTCGTCGCCGACCTCACGCGGGCCGCCGAGAGCTACACCGGTCAGGAGGCGGTCGTCAGCCGATCGGGCCGGGCCGATGCGCGCTTCGTCGGCAACGACTGGGAGGCATCGCCGGACGGCGAGGACTATGCCGGAACCTGCCCGTCGCCGTCATGCCTCGATGCGGAGATGCTTTCCGCGCTCGGCGCGCTGCGCGAGGCCCATGAGGCGAACCTGCGTGCGGCTGCGGAGCAGCACGGCTGGCAGTGAGGGCCCGGGGGATGGCCGGGGTTGCTACCGGACTTCCCGATGCCCGTTTGCGAACGGGTCGACGGTCTCGTAGCAGCTGATCGAGCCCAGCGAACGGTAGCAGTGGTAGACCGGCTGGATCGGCAGCGGGGCGTTCGGATCGGTGCAGTAGGGTTCGTCGCGCTCGTAGGCGATGGTCGAGCAGTCCTGGTCGGTGGCGAAGGAGACTACATGGTCCATGATCGTCTTCTTGGTCGCGATCAGGGACACCACCGAGGCGCCGCCGCTGACGACGGCGCACGCCTGCAGCCCGAAACCTAGGCCGGCGACGAGGAGGACGATCGACAGGCGACGCGGCATGGCGGCTCCGGGGGCGGTTAAGGGGGCCCGATCGCAGCCAGCTTATGCTAAAGGGGTTGCGCCTTGGTTAGCGGCGGTGTCCCCACCTTCTGCCGCGTCGACCGACGTCGGTTGAGTTCATCGGCGCGATGCCTACAATCGGCAGGCAGGCTTTCGGCAGTTTTCTCGAGGAAGGATCATGGCGACGCAGACGCCCGTATGCGACTTCGGCCGGCCGGCGCCCGATTTCCGGCTTCCGGGAGTCGATGGCCGGATGTGGTCGCTCGCCGACGTGCGTGGGCCCAAGGCGACCCTGATCATGTTTCTGTCCAACCACTGCCCCTATGTGAAGGGAACCATCAGGCGGATCGTCGCCGCCTGTGAGGTACTGGGACGTGACGGCGTCGGCGCGGCGGCGATCATGTCGAACGACGCTGCGGCCTATGCCGAGGATTCGTTCGACAACATGCGCGCCTTCGCGGCCACCCATCGCTTCGGCTTTCCCTATCTGCACGACGAGAGCCAGGATGTCGCCCGACGCTACGATGCCGCATGCACGCCCGATTTCTTTGGTTTCAATGCCGACCTGAAACTGCAATATCGCGGCCGGCTCGACTCGGGCCGGCTGGAGGATCCGCCGCCCGGGTCCCCCAGCGACCTCGTCGAGGCGATGCGCCAGATCGCGGCGACCGGTAGCGGCCCCGCCGACCAGGTTCCGAGCATGGGGTGTTCGATCAAGTGGAGGGCGCACTAGCGACGGGAGACACTGGACGGCGGGCGGGTTGGTCCCCTTCCGCAGGTGGCGGTTTCATGGGATGCCGGGACACGGTCTAGGATGGAGTGCCCGTGCGGGCACGCGGGAGCATTGAATTGGCGGATATTTTCGAACAGGTCGACGAGGCGCTCCGGGAAGACCGGATGAAGACCATGTGGCGGCGCTTCGGCTGGATGATCATCGCCGGCGCCATCCTGATCGTCGCCGGAACGGCCGCGGTGGTCGGCTGGCGGGCCTACGAGCGCAGCGCGGCCGAGGAGCGCACGGCCGCACTCGCCGGCGCCTTCGATGCGGCGGCCGACGCCGAGCCCGCCGAAGCCGTCGCTGCGCTGACCAGCTTTGCCCAGGACGCCGAGCCCGGATTTGCCGCGCTCGCCCGGCTGCAGGCGGCGGCGCGCGCGGTCGGCGCAGACGATCGGTCGACCGCCGTCGCGCTATACCAGGAGGTCGCCGACAGCCCGGACGTCGACCCGGCGCTGCGCGAGCTGGCGACCATCCTGGGCACGTCGCTGTCGGTGGGTGCGGTCGACATGGATGCCGTGCGCGGACGGCTGGCCGCGATGGATGCCTCGAACAGCCCGTGGCGCCATCTCGCCGGCGAGATCATCGCGGCGGCGGCGCTGGAAGCCGGGGACTTGGCGATGGCGCGCGAGCGGCTGACGGCGATCGCCGACGACGCCGAGGCCCCGATCGGCATGCGCGGCCGGGCGGCGGAACTGCTGGCCGCGATCGGTCCCGACCCGGCAGCCGCGGCCGAGGCGCAGGATGCGGACGCCGATCCTACCCCCGCCGATGCGGATGACGCCGCGTCGGATGACGCCGCGTCGGACGATGGCGCAGACCCGGTGCTGGAAGAGGCCGCCCAGTGATCGCGCGGTCGCGGATCGGGTCGCTGCTGGCGGCGGCGGGTGTCGCCGGTGCCAGCCTGCTGCTGGCCGGTTGCAGCGGCTGGTTCGGTGAGACCCGGGCCGCGCCGATCCCGGGAGACCGGGTGGCCGTGCTCGAGACCGGATCTGGGCTTGAGCCCGATGCGGAGGTCGCGCGGATGCCTTTCGCGCTCCCGTCCGCCACCTTCGACGGCTGGCCGCAGGACGGTGGGAACCCGCAGCACAATCCACAGCGCCTCGAGGGCAGCGGGGCCCTGAATGTCGTCTGGAACACCAGCATCGGCAGCGGCTCGAGTTCGTGGTCACGGCTGCTGGTGCAGCCGGTGATCGGCGACGGCCGGATCTACACCCTCGACACAGAGGGCGTGGTTGCCGCGCGCAGTCCCAATGGCGGCGCCGCGCTCTGGGAAGTGGACGTGTTGCCGGAGGACGAGGACGAGGGCGAACTCGGCGGCGGGGTCGCCTTTGCCGGCGACACCCTCTACGTCACCACCGGCGCGGCCGAAGCACTGGCGCTCGAACCGGCCAACGGCTCGGTCGTGTGGCGCGTGCCCCTGCCGGGCCCGTCCCGCTCGGCGCCGACGGTCGCCGGCGGCCGGGTGTTCGCCGTCACCGCCGACAACCGCACCGTCGCCCTGGATGCGGCCACCGGCGAGCGGCTGTGGTCGCACAGCGGCACTACCGACGAGGCCGGCCTGCTCGGCGCCGCGAGCCCGGCTGTGGACGGGTCCGTCGTCGTGGTGCCGTACACGTCGGGCGAGGTCTATGCGATGCGGGTGGAGAACGGCCGCGTGCTGTGGTCCGACCGGCTGGTCGCGCCCAGGCGCACCGCCGCCGTCGCCCGCATCGCCCACATCCGCGCCCGCCCGATCATCAGTGAGGGCCGGCTCTACGTGGTCAGCCACAGCGGGCGCACCGCCGGCCTCGACATGCGCACCGGCGCCCGCGTCTGGCAGCAGGAGGCGGGCGGCGCGACCTCGCCCTGGCTGGCGGGCGACTGGCTGTTCGTGGTCAGCAACCGTGCCGAGGTCGTGGCCCTCTCGGCGGGGGATGGCCGTGTCCGCTGGGCCACGCCGCTGCCGGCCTATCGCTATCCCGAAAGCCGGGAAGATCCGATCGACTGGGTCGGGCCGATCCTGGTGGGCGACCGGCTGATCGTCGCCGGCTCCAACGGCGTGGTCGCGGCGCTGTCGCCGGAGACCGGCGAGGTGCTGGCCGAGCGGGAAATCAGCGGCGCGCCGATCCGGATCGAGCCGATGGCCGCCGGGGGCACCATATACATCCTGGCCGACGACGCCCGCCTCTACGCGTTGCGCTGAGGCCGCTGTCGCGGCCCATTTGAAGGAAGTTTGAGCATGACGGCCCGTGTGGCGATCATCGGTCGCCCCAATGTCGGCAAGTCGACCCTGTTCAACCGGCTGTCCGGTCGGCGCGTGGCGCTGGTCGACGACACGCCCGGCGTCACCCGCGACTGGCGAGAGGGCGACGCGCATCTTGGCGATTTGAATTTCATCGCCATCGACACCGCCGGGCTGGAGGACAGCCTGGACGAGTCCCTGTCCGGGCGGATGCGGGCGCAGACGCTGCGCGCCCTCGACCACTGCGACGTCGCCTTGTTCGTCATCGATGCGCGCGACGGGGTGACGGCGCTCGACCGGCATTTCGCCGAGTGGCTGCGCGCCCAGGGCCGTCAGGTGATCCTGGTGGCCAACAAATGCGAGGGCCGGATCGGCGCGACCGGACTCTACGAGGCCTTCGACCTCGGGCTCGGCGAGCCGATCGGGGTTTCCGCCGAGCACGGCCAGGGCATGGGCGAGCTCTACGAGGCGCTGCGGCCGATCGTCGACGCGGCCAGCGGTGCGCAGGCCGCCGTGGACATCGACGGCGATGCGCTTCCGGCCGAGATCGAGACCGAGGACGACCCGGCAAAGCCGATGCGGCTCGCCGTCGTCGGCCGGCCGAATGTGGGCAAGTCGACCCTGATCAACCGCCTGGTTGGCGACGAGCGGCTGCTGACCGGTCCGGAGGCCGGGATCACGCGCGACAGCATCCGCGTGCCCTTCAGCTACCGGAACCGCGCGGTCCAGCTGATCGACACCGCGGGCCTGCGGAAGAAGGCCAACATCTCCGAGAAGCTGGAGCGGCTCTCGGTCGGCGACACGCTGACCGCGGTCCGCTTCTCGGAGGTGGTGCTGGTGGTCCTGGACGCAACCCAGGCGCTGGAAAGACAGGACCTGGCGATCATCCGGCTGATCGCCAACGAGGGCCGCGCGCTGGTGCTGGCGCTGAACAAATGGGACCTGGTCGACGACCGCGGTGCGGTGATCAAGGAGGTCACGGCCCGCATGGAGGAGATCATGCCCGAGGTGCGCGGCACACCCGTGCTGCGGCTCTCCGCGCAGACCGGGGAGGGCATGGCCAAGCTGATGCCGGCGGTGCTGGAGGCCTACCGGCTGTGGAACAAGCGGATCTCCACCGGCCAGCTCAACCGCTGGCTCGCCGGCATGCTGGAGCGCCATCCGCCGCCGGCGCCGAAGGGCCGCCGGCTTCAGCTGCGCTACATGACCCAGGTCAAGAGCCGGCCGCCGACCTTCGCGCTCTGGGTCAATCGTCCGTCCGAACTGCCGGAGAGCTACAAGCGCTACCTGGTCAATGACCTGCGCCAGACCTTCGATATGCCCGGAACGCCGATCCGCATTACCCCGCGGGCCAGCAAGAATCCCTACGCCAAGCCGGCCTGATCGCCTGCGCTGACGCGGGTCCCGTGAGCGGTGGCATCGGGGGCGAGCAGCGGCAGCAGGCTGGCGACCCGCTCCGCGGGCAGTGCCCGGCCCTGCGGATCCTCGCCGGGGAAGGCGATGGCGCGCAGGCCGGTGCGCATCGGCCCCGGGTCGTAGAGGTTGACCCGAAGCGGCGTGCGCAAGAGCTCGCCCGCCCAGCTCAGCACAAGGGTATCCAGCGCCGCCTTGCTGGCCGCATAGGCGTTCCAATAGGCGGTGCCTGGACGGCCGGCGCTGTCGGTGACGAAGACGGCGCGACCCGCCGGGGCGCGCCGCAGCAGCGGGTCGAGGGTACGGATCAGCCGGAATCCCGCCTCGACATTGACCCGGAAGGTGGTCGCCCAGTGCGCCGGCTGCATATGCGAGACGGGGGACAGGGCCTGCAGGGTCGCTGCCGCCGACACCAGGATGTCGAGACACTGGAACCGTTCGTAGAGCGCCGGCCCCAGCGCGTCGACCTTGTCGAGGTCGGCGAGGTCGAGCGGGATCAGCGTCGCGGCGGCACCGCCTGCGGCCCGGATGGCGTCGTCGGTTTCCTCCAGACCGCCGACCGTCCGCGCGGTCAGCACCAGCCGGGCGCCGGCCCGGCCGAGTGCGGTCGCCACCGCCGCGCCGAAGCCGCGCGAGGCGCCGGTGATCAGCGCCGTGCGGCCGGTCAGATCGATCGCTTGGCCGGCATCAGTCACGGAGGATGGTCACCCGTTCGATCGGCCCGAGGTCGCGCATCTCCCGCCGGCGCACGATCAATGGCGGCCGCGCGTAGCTCATGGTGATGGCGTCGAGAAGCCTGGGCCGGCGGAACTCGATCACATGCGCGCTGCGGAATCGGGTCTCCACCGCGTTCTGCCCGGTCCGCGGGCCGATC
>JBHJOG010000255.1:0-25609 GCA_050329975.1 Alphaproteobacteria bacterium
CCGGCCAGCTTCAGCATATCTTCCTCGGCCTCGTCGCCGACGATGTGGACGACGTCGTCGACCGTGATCATGCCCAGCAGCCGACCGTCGTCGTCGATCACCGGCGCGTCGACCAGGCCGTATTGCCGGAACAGGAAGGCGACCTCCTCCCGGTCCATGTCGATCGGAATCCGCTTGATGTCGGTCTTCATCAGGTCGGCGATGCGGACCTTGCGCCGGCTGCGCATCACCCGGCTGAGGGCCACCGCCCCGACAAGCTTCATCCGCGGGTCGACGACGAACAGGTCGTAGAACTCGTCGGGCAGCGCGTCGCTGTCCTTGCTGTCGCGCAGGTGATCGATGGTCTCGCCGACGGTCCAGAACTGCGGGACCATGACGAATTCGCGCTGCATCAGCCGGCCGGCGGAGTCCTCCGGATAGGTCAGGCCCTGCTCGACAAGCAGCCGCTCCGGCCCGGGCAGCTCGGCCAGCACCTCGCGCTGCTGGTCGCGATCAAGATCCTCGATGATCTCGAGCGCGTCGTCGCTGTCGAGTTCGGCGAGGGCGGCGGCAAACTCCCGGGCCGGCAGCACCTCGACCAGATCCTCGCGGACCTGGGTATCGAGATGGCTCAGCGTTTCCGCCAGCATCTCCGGCCCGAGGGTCTTGATCAGCAGCTCGCGCCGCTCGCCGCGCAGCCGCTCCACGAGATCGGCAACATCGGCCGCGTGCAAGGTTCCGACCAGCGCCGAGACCTCATCGTAGCGCTCCAGGTCGATCGCCTCGACGATCGCGCGCACCACGTCGTCGGTCAGCCCGTAAAGGCCTTCCGCTTCGCCGCTCCCGGACTCCAGGGACTGCTCTTGCCGCACGGTTTCGGCCATGGCCTTGCCTCGGGTCCGAACCTGGTACAGAACAAGGGCCCGCGGTGCGACCCCCGGGCCCGATAACTAAGGCTGAAACTTATGGTGCGGTCGAGAAGACTCGAACTTCCACGGGGTTTCCCCCACAGCGACCTCAACGCTGCGCGTCTACCAATTCCGCCACGACCGCCCAAGCGCCGTTGCCGGCGCATTGCTTGTGCACGGGGGAGATAGCAAATGGCGGTCACAAGCGCAAGCGAGGGGACAAGCGCAAGCGAAGGGGTCGCGACCGAGCGGCCGGATGCGGCGGAGTCGGAGCGGTCCGCAGTCGAGTGGCGCATCGCCGACGGGCTCACCGCCTATCCCCACGCCGTCGCCGCCATGGAGGCGCGGGTGGCGGCGATCCGCGCCGGTACTGCCGCCGAGCAGGTCTGGCTGGTCCAGCATCCCCCGCTCTACACCGGCGGTACCAGCGCCAGGCGCGAGGACCTGCTGACCCCCGACCGGTTCCCGGTCTATGCCACCGGGCGCGGCGGGCAGTACACCTATCACGGCCCGGGCCAGCGGGTGGCCTATGTGATGCTCGACCTCGACCGCCGCGATCGCGACATCCGGTGCTTCGTGCACGACCTGGAGAGCTGGCTGATCGCGGCGCTGGCGCGCTTCAACCTCCGCGGCGAACGGCGCGACGGCAGGGTCGGCATCTGGGTCGCCCGCGGCGGCGGGCGTGAGGACAAGGTGGCGGCGATCGGGGTGCGGGTGCGCAAGTGGGTGAGCTTCCACGGCATCGCGCTCAACGTCGAGCCGGACCTGTCGCATTTCGACGGCATCGTGCCCTGCGGCATCGATGCGGCAGCCGGTTCGCCCTACGGCGTTACCTCGCTGGTCGACCTCGGCCTGCCGGTGACGCTCGCCGACGCCGACCTGGCACTGCGGGCCGCTTTCGAGGAGGTGTTCGGCGTGCGGACCCTGCGCGCCGCATGAGCCCGCCTCACTTCCGCGCGGCTGCCGCCGAGTCGAGCACGCTGCGTACCTTCGCGGCCAGGTCCTGGCGCCGATAGGGCTTCTGCAGCAGCTGGATTCCGGGATCCAGCCGGCCGTGGTGCACGATCGCGGTCTCGGTATAGCCGGAGGTGAACAGCACCGGCAGCGCCGGGCGAAGCTCGCGCGCCAGATCGGCGAGCTGGCGCCCGCTCATGCCGCCGGGCATGACCACGTCGGTGAACAACAGGTCGAAGTCGTCCGCCTTTCGCAACGCCTCGATCGCTTCCGGACCGGTGCCTACCGGGACCACAACGTAGCCCAGCCCGTCAAGCTGGCCGGCCACGTATTCCCGCACCAGCTCGTCGTCCTCGACCAGCAGGATGCGCTCGTGCCCGCGCGATGCGGCCGGCTCGTCGGCGGCCTTCGCCTCGCCGTCGGCATCGGCGTCGGCGCGCGGCAGGTAGAGCCTGACCGTCGTGCCCTGGCCGACCTCCGAATAGATCCGGACGTGCCCTAGGGACTGCTTGACGAACCCGTACACCATGCTGAGGCCGAGGCCGCTGCCCTTGCCGACCTCTTTGGTGGTGAAGAACGGCTCGAAGGCCCGCTCGATGGTCGTCGCATCCATGCCGGCACCAGTGTCCGACACCGCAATCATGACGTACTGCCCGGGCTCGACATCGGGCTGCTGCCTGGCATAGGCGTGGTCGAGATCGACATTGGCAGTCTCGATGGTGAGCCGGCCGCCGGTCGGCATCGCATCGCGCGCGTTGATGCACAGGTTGAGCAGGGCGTTCTCCAGCTGGCCGGGATCGATCATCGCCAGCCACAGGCCCGGCGCGCAGGTGACCTCGATTTCGACATGCTCGCCCAGCGCCCGCGGCAGCAGCCTGCTGAAATCGGCGATCTGCTGGTTGACGTCGATGGCCTGCGGGTCGAGCGGCTGGCGTCGGGAGAAGGCGAGCAGGCGGCTGATCAACTCCGCGCCACGCTCGGCCGCCTTCGCCGTCACCTCGGCCAGCGTCCGCAGCCGCTGATTGTCGGTCAGGCTGTCGGCCAGCGTCTCGGCATTGCCCAGGATGACGGTCAGCAGGTTGTTGAAGTCATGGGCGACGCCGCCGGTCAGCTGCCCCACCGCCTCCAGCTTCTGCGACTGGCGCAGTCTCTGGTTGAGATCCTCGATCGCGGCGCGCTGCCGCTCGAGCGACTCCGCAGCGCCGTTGAGCACCACCATCAGCTGGCCAAGCTCGCCGCGCGGATGCGGCGGCGCGATGCGGGCGCCGAGATCGCCCTGGCCAAGGCTCTTCGCCATCGCCGCGATCCGCCCGACCTGGCGGCGGATGCTCACCTCCGCCAGCGCCCACACGCCAGCGAACAGAAGGACCGATACCACAGCAAGCGTGACGATGTCCTGGAGCAGGCGACGGTTGGCGCTGGCATCGAGTTCGTCGCGCGGGAGCCCGACGAGGATCCGGACGCCGGGATCTGCCAGCCGGGACGCTCCGGCGACGGCCCAGACCTCGTCGCGGCCTTCGGTTACAACCTCGCCGACATGGGCGGCGCGATCGGCAACGGCGAGCTCGAACAGGCCGGTGTCCGCGATCGACGTACCGACGAGGGCTTCCCGCTGCTCCCCGGGCGTCCACACCAGCACTGTCCCGGCCTCGTCGACGATCAGTACCTCCTGGGCGCCGTTCTGGGCCTGAGTGCTGTCGACGAAGACCCTCAGGTTGAGTGACGCCAGCAGCACGAATTCGAGTTCGCCCTGCGCAGAGCGCGCCGGGTGGGCAATCTGCAGCACAGGCAGGCCGGTCAGGCGTCCGAAGACCGGCTCCAGAGCGACCCCGCTCTCCAGGCCCGATGCCTCGACGAAGTAGCCACGGTCGGTCAGATCGAGATCGCGGCCGGTCTGCAGCGAGTCGCAGAACAGGCTGCCGTCGGGATTGATCGTGAGGAGTCCGGTATACTGCGGATACTCGTCGAGCACGTCGGACAGAAAGCGCGAACAGGCCCCCCGGTCCCCGGTCTCGAGATCGCTGGCGCGGGCCAGCCCGCTCAGCAGCTGAGTCGTTCCCAGGATCTTCTCGTCGAGCAGGTGGGAGATGGTCGCGGCCGTCGTCGACAGGCTCGCGACCGCGGCTTCGATGCCGCTTGCCCGATCCTGAAAGAAGCGAACGCCCACAACAAGGCCCGGTATCAGGATCGCCAGCGCAACCAGCACCAGGAGGCGCGTACGAATGCTCAACCAGACCTCCGCCAGGGCCCGCTTTCGCGGTCCCCGTCCCCATGCTGCCGTCAGACGTCCGGCTTCAACGCTTCCACCAGCGACAGCACATTGTCGTCCGGGTCGAGGAAATGGGCAAGGCCGCCGCCCCAGGGCTGAATTTCGGGCGCATCGAGGAACCGTACGCCGCGGTCGCAGAGTGCGTGGTAGGCAGCATCGAGATCGGGGACCGCCAGCGAAATGCCGATGAAGCGACCGACCAGGCTGTCGCCGTCTTCATCCTCCGGCACATCCTCTTCCAGGATCAGGTCGACGCCGTTTGCAAGCGGGAAAACAACATAGCCGTCCTCCGGTCCGCCGGCGGCGGAGACGAGACCGATCTGGTCGCGGTAGAAGGCCGAGGCGCCGACGATGTCGCTGACAAAGATCCGCACCGCGGCCAGCTTCAGTGCATTGGCCATGCTTCTACTCCGTATCCCGTTGCTCGAAGCGGCGGCCGAGGCCGGCCAGATCTCCCGGCGCGGCCGGCACGACCGCCACCCCGTCGACCCGAGCGGCCGGCGGACCCTCCCGGCACGCCGCGACCATGGCTTCGACAGCCTCCGGCGGACCGACGAACACCGCCTCGACCGTGCCGTCGCGCCGGTTGCGCACCCAGCCGCGCAAGCCGAGAGACTCGGCTCGCCTCAACGTCCAGCCACGAAACCAGACGCCCTGCACCCGTCCGGTGATCGTCACGCGGCACCCCGCCTCGCCGTCAGCCATCGGTGCCCTCCAGCAGGTGCAGTATGCGCGCCGCCAGGTCGAGCTCCGCCCGGCGACCGGCGCGACGCGCGACCGCCTCATCGTCGTCGCCCCAGAGTTCCGCCTGAAACGCCTCGTCCAGGATCGATGCCGTCCAGGCGGCCTCGACCGTCATGACCCGATCGCGAACGGCAAGCGCCAGCACGATCGAGCCGAGGATGGTGGCGAGATTGCTCATGGCGGCAAGGCCGAAGTCATCCATGCCCGACAGCTCCCGCCGCAAGACCGACACTGTCTGCGCGGGCTGCGGCACGTGGCTGATGCCGGTCGTCACCTGCAGCGGCGCGTCATAGTGCAGGAGCAGCCAGTCGAGCGGCGGCTGCCACAGCGCTTGCTGGCGGGCGACAAGCGCCTCCGGCTCGGTCGCCCGGTAGCACAGCAGATCGGTCTCGGCGAACTGGACGACCTGCTCGATCACCTCTGCCCGGCGCGCCGACACCAGGTCGAGGGCGGCGTTGCTGATCCTGGTCAGCGGCATCGAGCGGGCGTCGATCCTGTCTCCCTGGGCATTCCACTCATCGCAGACCGCCGCTGCGAGCGGCCGGGTGGGAAGGGCGAGCCTTCCGCCGGCCGGGGTGCGGACCGGCCGGCCGTCGAGCTCCACCGCCCAGCAGCCGTCCGACGGTCGGCAGTCCGCGTGCCGGTAGGCCCGCTTCATGCAGGCACCAGTTCATTCAGCAGGGCCGGCAGCTCGGCGCAGGCATTCGCGGTGCGGGTGGCGCCGGCGGCGCTCAATTCGGCGAGCGAGTGGTAGCCCCAGCCGATACCGATGGACGCAACCCCGGCATTGGCGGCCATCGCGATGTCGTAGCCGGTGTCGCCGATCACCACCACCCGGTCCCGCACGACGCGGGTCTCGGCGAGCGCGCGGTGAACCATGTCGGGTGATGGTTTGCTCGCCGCCACGTCCGCGGTCTGCAGGGTTGCGAAGCGCTGTCGCAGCCCGTGCCGGTCCAGGGCCGAGAGCAGGCCGCGCTGGGACTTGCCGGTTGCGATGCCGAGAAGCCAGCCATCGACTTGCAGCGCATCCAGGGCCGCAGCCATGCCGTCATAGAGCGGCTCGACATGGTCCGGGTCACCGTGGAAGTCGTGGAACGCCGCGAGATAGGCGTCGACGGCAGTCTCCACCGCATCGGTCTCAAGCCCCACCGCCAGTTCGGCGATCGCCAGGTCGAGCTTGAGGCCGACCACACGGCGGACCTTCTCGTCGGGCGGCGCCACCAGCCCGACCGCGGCGAAGGCTGCTGCCATCGACGCGATGATGGTGTGCTGGCTGTCGATCAAGGTCCCGTCACAGTCGAAAAGGGCCAGCCGCAGTTCGTCGTCACGCATCGCCATCGGCCTCCGTGAAACCGAAGAACTGCCATGTCGCGCGCAAGTCCTCCGGTAGCGGCGCCATCACTGCCAGCCGCCCACCCGCTGGATGCGCGATATCGATCCGGCGTGCGTGCAGGTGCAGACGCTTGGCCACCCCGGCGCCCGACAGGAAGGCGTCTCGGCTGCCGTACTTGCCGTCGCCCAGGATCGGCGTGCCGATCGCCGCGCAATGGACGCGCAGCTGGTGGGTACGTCCCGTGTACGGCTGCAATGCAAGCCAGGCCGCCCGTTTGCCGGCGTGGTCGATCACCCTGAGCGCCGTGACCGCCTTCTGCCCGTGCTCCCGGTCCACCTCCATCTGCTCGCCGGCGCGGCCCGGCTTCTTGGCCAGCGGTAGGTCGATGGTGCCGGTCGTGCGCTCCGGATGGCCGATCACGATCGCCCAGTAGAGCTTCTCGGCATCGCGGGCGCGGAACGCGTCGGCGAGCTTGCGCGCCGCCTTGGCAGAGCGCGCCAGCAGCAGCACACCGCTCGTATCCCGGTCGAGCCGATGCACCAGCCGGGGCCGCTCCGGCTCGTCGAACTGCAACGTGTCCAGCAGCCCGTCGAGGTGCCGCGACGTCCCGCTGCCGCCCTGGACCGCCAGACCTGCCGGCTTGTCGATCGCGATCACGTCCCGATCCATGTGCAGCACCCAGCTGCGCACCTCGGCCGTCTCGGCGGCAGAGACCGTGGTCGTCACCGCCGGCCGCGGCGCTGCCTCCGGCGCGTCGCCGAGCGGGGGCACCCGGACCACCTGGCCCGGCTTCAGCCGCTGGCCGGCCTTCGCCCGCTTGCCGTCGACCCGAACCTGTCCCGTGCGCAGGAGCTTTTCCAGCCGGCCGTGACTCAGCTCCGGTGCGATCCGGCGGAACCAGCGATCGAGCCGAACGTCGTCATCGTCGGGCGCGACGGTGCGGCTTTCTACGGCGGTCATCCCGCCTCCCACGCCCACCTCGCTCGCGGGGCGAGGAACCTGCAGTGAGTGGCATCCGCCGTCATCGCTCATCCTCCTCAGGCGACGGATCGTCGCCGGCGGCGCGCTCCGCGCGGAGCCGCTCCCAATAGGCCAGCCGCTTCATCACCTCCCGCTCGAAGCCGCGCTCGACCGGCCGGTAGAGCCGCCGCCGCGGCATCTCGTCGGGAAAATAGTTCTGACCGGAGAAGGCCTCCGGCGCATCATGGTCATAGGCGTAGTCGGCGCCATAGCCGAGCGTCTTCATCAGCCGCGTCGGCGCATTCAGGATGTGCTTGGGCGGCATCAGCGAGCCGGTCTCACGCGCAGCCGCCCGAGCGGCCTTCTCCCCCTTGTAGGCGGCATTGGACTTCGGCGCGGTGGCCAGGTAGATCGCAACCTGGACCAGGGCCAGCTCCCCCTCCGGCGTGCCGAGCCGCTCGAACGTCTGCCAAGCGTTGAGCGCCTGCACCGCCGCCTGCGGATCGGCCATCCCGATGTCCTCATAGGCGAAGCGAAGCATCCGACGGGCCACGTAGTGCGGGTCCTCGCCGGCTTCCAGCATCCGCGCCAGCCAATAAAGCGCCGCGTCGGCGTCCGAGCCGCGCAGGCTCTTGTGCAGCGCCGAGATCAGGTTGTAGTGGCCGTCCTGCTGCTTGTCGTAGATCGGCGCCCGGCGCTGAACCAGTTGTGCCAGCCGCTGGGCATCGACATTTGCCGTCCCGGACGGCAGCGCGAACACCTCCTCGGCCAGGTTGAGGAGGAAACGGCCGTCGCCGTCGGCCATTGCCCGCAGCGCGGCGCGCGCCTCTCCGTCCAGCGGCAGTGACCGGCCCTCCAGCCCCTCGGCCCTCACCAGCAGCCTCTCGAGCGCTTCGTCGCCGAGGCGATGCAGCACCAGCACCTGCATCCGCGACATCAACGCGGCATTGAGCTCGAAGGAGGGGTTCTCCGTCGTCGCGCCGACCAGGATCACCGTGCCATCTTCGACATAGGGCAGGAAGCCATCCTGCTGGGCCCGGTTGAAGCGGTGGATCTCGTCGACGAACAGCAGCGTGCCCTGGCCAATGCCCCGTCGCTCGCGCGCCTGCTCGAACGCCTTGCGCAGGTCCGCAACGCCGGAGAAGACGGCGGAGAACGCGACGAATGCGAGATCGGTCGCGTGGGCAAGCAGACGGGCGATCGTGGTCTTGCCGCAGCCGGGCGGACCCCAGAGCACGATCGAGCTCAGGCGGCCGGCCGCAACCATCCGGCCGATCGGCCCGTCGGGGCCCAGCAGGTGATCCTGCCCGACCACCTCGGCGAGGGCCTGCGGCCGCAGCCGGTCGGCCAGCGGCCTCGGCGCCTGGGATTCGAACAGTGTGGCCACCGGGTCGCCGCTCGCCGTCAGCCGCGCACGGTGACGCTCAGCAGCTCGCCGTTCCGGACGACGGAGATCCGCCACAACGGCTGCGGGTTGCCGATATACTCGACCAGTCCGTCGACGGTGAGGATCTCGCGGCCGTTGATCCCGACAACGACATCTCCGGGCGCCAGTCCAATGCCGGCAGCGGGCGATTCCGGCTCGACCAGGGTCACCAGCGCCCCGCCGCGCATCCGGCCGAGGTCGAACTCGCTCATCAACGACCCGGTGAGCGCCACCACGGCCGCCCCGGCCAGCGGGTTGCGCCCAGTCAGCGGCACCGCCTGGGCGGCGACCAGGCTGCTGGGTGGCAACATCAGCTGCGCGACCACCTCGACCTCCGCCCCGTTGCGCATGACCACGAGTGTGATCGCATCGTCGGGCGCATAGGTGCCGATGCGGAAGCGGGCGGCGTCGCCGTTCTCCACCTCGTAGCCATCGATGGACAGCACCACGTCGCCCACCATCAGCCCCGCCAGTGCCCCGGGACCATCGTCCGCCACGGCGACGACGAGCGCGCCATAGGGCCGGCCAAGGCCAACCTGTGCAGCCATGGCAGCGGTCACGTCCTCGGTGGACACGCCCAGCCATGGCCGCATCACTGCCCCGCCTTCGAGCACGGAGGCCACCACCCGCCGCACCATGTTGGAGGGGATGGCGAAGCCGATTCCATGCGAGCCGCCGGATTCCGAGAAAATCGCGGTGTTGATGCCGATCAGCCGGCCGTCCATGGTCACCAGCGCGCCGCCGGAGTTGCCCGGGTTGATCGCGGCGTCGGTCTGGATGAAGAAGCTGTAGTCGGAAACGCCGATGTCGGTCCGGGCCAGGGCCGAGACGATGCCGCTGGTCACGGTCTGGCCGACACCGAACGGGTTGCCGATCGCCAGCACCAGGTCGCCCACCCGCAGCTGGTCCGGGTCGCCGAGCTCCATATAGGCCAGCCCATCGCCGGGCACCGAGATCCGCAGCACGGCGAGGTCGGTGTCCGGATCGATGCCAATCAGCTCGGCCGTGAACTCGCGCCGATCGAACAGCACGACCGTGATCTGGTCGGCGCCCTCAACCACATGGTGGTTGGTGACCACGATCCCGTCGGGGGCGACGATGACGCCGGACCCAAGCGACAGCGGCTCGGACTGCGGCGTCGGCGCGGCCTGCGCACCGGGCGTGTTCTGGCGGCGCCGGTCCCCGAAGAATTCGCGGAAGAAGGGATCATCGTAGAGCCGGGAGCCCGGCCCGCCGCCGACATAGACGCTGGTCAGAATGTTGACCACGGCCGGTGCCGCCGCCTCGACCAGGGGCGCGAAGGACAACTGGACCTGCGCCATATCCTGCGGTACGGCCACCGCTGCCTCGCCCCGCCCCTGAGGGAGCCAGTCCGCTGCGGCCGGTGCCGTGGCCAATGCCACGGCGGCCAACACCGCCGCCAGGCTGGCCGTCAGCCCACCAGCCCGCCGTCCTCGATCCTCGATCCCCACAGCCCTGCCCACCTGTGTTCCTCCCCTCCCATACGCGCCACTGCACAAGCAGTAGCACCGCCAAACGCAAAAGGGCAGCCGATGGCGGCTGCCCTTGCGTCGGCACTCAGGCCCT
The DNA here is from genome assembly GCA_050329975.1 of Alphaproteobacteria bacterium. Taxonomy (GTDB): domain Bacteria; phylum Pseudomonadota; class Alphaproteobacteria; order CALKHQ01; family CALKHQ01; genus CALKHQ01. Next base: position 10,161 of record JBHJOG010000255.1, read on the forward strand.
GACTCAGGGCGCGCACCGCCCGGTCAATCCTCGTCTTCATCCTCGCCGGCCGTTTCCTGCGAGGGGCCGGAATCCTTGCCCTTCGCCTCCGGATCCCGGTCGACCAGCTCGATGATCGCCAGCGGGGCATTGTCGCCGTAGCGGAACCCTGCCTTCATCACCCGGGTATAGCCGCCATTGCGGGTGGCGTAGCGCTCAGCAAGGGTGGTGAACAGCTTCTCCGCCAGCTTGCGATCGGCGATCAGCGCCAGCGCCTGGCGGCGGGCGTGCAGGTTGCCCCGCTTGCCCAGCGTGACCAGCCGGTCGGTGACCCGGCGCAGCTCGCGCGCCTTGGGCAGCGTCGTGGTGATCTGTTCGTGCTTGATCAGCGACGCCGCCATGTTGGCGAGCATCGCCTGGCGATGGCTGGATGTCCGCCCCAGCTTCCGGTTGGCTATTCTATGCCGCATGTTCTACTCCCCCGCGATCGCGCTGGTCCAGCCGGCTCAGAACGGCTCTTCCAGGCGCTTCGCCAGCTCCTCGATGTTTTCCGGCGGCCAGTTCGGGATCTCCATGCCGAGCGTGAGACCCATATTGACCAGCACTTCCTTGATTTCGTTCAGCGACTTGCGCCCGAAGTTCGGCGTGCGCAGCATCTCCGCCTCGGTCTTCTGAACCAGATCGCCGATGTAGATGATATTGTCGTTCTTCAGGCAGTTCGCGGAGCGGACCGACAGCTCGAGCTCGTCGACCTTGCGCAGCAGGTTGCGGTTGAACGGAATCTCTTCCGTCTCCTCCGCATGGGTCTCTGCCCGCGGCTCCTCGAAGTTGATGAACGTCTGCAGCTGGTCCTGAAGAATGCGCGCGGCCAGCGCCACCGCATCCTCCGGGGTGATCGAGCCGTTGGTCTCCAGGGTCAGGATCAGCTTATCGTAGTCGGTGACCTGGCCGACGCGGGCGTTCTCGACCTTGTAGGAGACCCGCTTGACCGGGCTGAACAGGGCATCGACCGGGATCAGCCCGATCGGCGCATCTTCGGCGCGGCTCGCGGAAGCCGGGACGTAGCCCTTGCCGGTCTCGACCGTGAGTTCCATCGACACGCGTGCGCCGTCGTCCAGGGTCATGATGTGGTGCGACGGATCCAGCACCTCGATGTCGTGGCCGGTTTCGATCGCGCCGGCGGTCACTTCGCCCGGACCGGTAACGATCAGCGTCATGCGCTTGGGGCCATCGCCGTGCATGCGCAGGCCCATCGACTTGATATTGAGAATGATGTCGGTCACATCCTCGCGGACACCGGGGATCGACGAGAATTCATGCAGGACGCCGTCGATCTTGACCGCGGTCACCGCCGCGCCCTGCAGCGACGACAGCAGGACCCGGCGCAGCGCGTTGCCGAGGGTCAGACCGAATCCGCGCTCCAGCGGCTCCGCCTCGATCTCGGTGACGTGCCGGCCCTCGCCCTTCTGCTCGATCTGCAGGCGGCTGGGCTTCTTGAGTTCGGTCCAATTCTTCTGAAGCACCGATTAGACCTTTCTGCATACGACGCGGCGGACTCTGACCGCGGCACGCCGCAATTGCGGGAATGTCCGCCGTCGCAGCGGACAACGCCGGCGCAAGGCAGCCGGCGACAAATCTCTCAGACGCGGCGCCGCTTGCGCGCCCGGCAGCCATTGTGCGGGATCGGGGTGACGTCACGGATCGACGTGATGGTGAAGCCGACCGCCTGCAGAGCCCGGAGCGCCGATTCCCGGCCCGAGCCCGGGCCCTTGACCTCGACTTCCAGCGTGCGCATGCCGTGCTCCTGCGCCTTGCGGCCGGCATCCTCGGCCGCCGTCTGCGCGGCGTAGGGAGTCGACTTCCGCGACCCCTTGAAGCCCTGGCTTCCCGACGAGGACCAGGAGATCGCATTGCCCTGCGCGTCGGTGATGGTGATCATGGTGTTGTTGAACGTGGCATTCACATGCGCGACGCCCGACGTAATGTTCTTTCGCTCGCGGCGCCGCGGCCGCGCAACTGTGGCTCTAGCCATCCTGATACTCCCGTTCCGCGGCGCGCGGCGAGGTTCCGCAAGCTGCCGCCGCGCTGCGCATCACGCCTGGTTACTTCTTCTTGCCGGCAATCGCGCGCGCTTTGCCCTTGCGGGTCCGCGCGTTGGTATGCGTCCGCTGGCCGCGCACCGGCAGCTGCTTGCGGTGTCGCAGCCCCCGATAGCAGCCGAGGTCCATCAGCCGCTTGATGTTCATCGCGGTCTCGCGCCGCAGATCGCCTTCGACCGTATAGTCGCCCTCGATCACCTCGCGGATGCGGATGATCTCGTCCTCGGTCAGGTCATGCACCCGGCGCTCTTCCGGCAGGCCGACCTTCGTGCAGATCTCCTGCGCCTTGGAGGCACCGATGCCGTAGATGTAGCGTAGCGCGATGTGCACCCGCTTCTGCGTCGGAATATTGACGCCGGAAATACGCGCCACCCCTTGTCTCCTCAGCCAGCCGCGCGCAGGCGCGGAACGCAAATACCAGCCGCGCCGAAGCACGGAACGCAAAGACCTCCCGCGTGCAGGCGCGGAACGCAAAAAGCCGGGCGAACGCGTGCGCGCCGCCCTGCTGCAAATGCGTGAAGGGCGCCGAATATACTGCGACCTTCCCGCGTGTCAACCGCCATCGGTCCCGTCCAGCACGGCCGTGATGTCGCGGTAGACCTCGTCGATGTCCTGCATGCCGTCCACCGTCACCAGCAGCCCCTTGGCGGCGTAGTACGGCAGGATCGGCAACGTCTGTTCGCGATACACCTCGAACCGCCGGCGCGCCTTCTCCGGTGTATCGTCGCCCCGGATCGCCTGGCCGGCGGCCACGGCCTCGGCTGCGCGGTTCTCGACCCGCGCCACCACGGCGTCCTCATCGGCCTTGAGCTCGATCACGTGGTGCAGCCTGAGGCCCTTCTCGGCCAGCATGCGGTCCAGCGACTCCGCCTGCGCCACCGTGCGCGGAAAGCCATCGAGGATGAAGCCGGCAGCGCAGTCCGGCGCATCGATCCGCTCGGCGATCATGTCCACCATCACGTCGTCCGGTACCAGGTCACCCCGGTCCATGATGGCCTTCGCCCGCCGACCGAGCAGCGTGTTGGCCTTGGTCGCAGCCCTCAGCATGTCTCCGGTCGAGAGCTGGAGCAGGCCGCGTTCGGCCTGGAGCCGGGCAGCCTGAGTTCCTTTTCCCGCTCCCGGCGGCCCCAGCAGTATGATGTTCATCCGCGTCTTCCGCGCAGCTTCGACTTCTTGACCAGCCCCTCATACTGATGGGCCAGCAGGTGGGAATGGATCTGGCCGACCGTGTCCAGGGCCACGACCACCATGATCAGCAGGCTGGTGCCGCCGAACTGGAAGGGCACGCTGTACTGGGCGATCAGGATCTCGGGCAGCAGGCAGACCAGGGCCAGGTAGGCCGCGCCGACGACCGTGAGGCGGGTCAACACGTAGTCCAGGTAGCGCGCGGTGTTCTTGCCGGGCTTGTAGCCCGGGATGTAGCCGCCATAGCGGCGCAGATTCTCGGCCGTCTCGTCCGGATTGAACACGATCGCGGTGTAGAAGAAGCAGAAGAACACGATCAGCGCGGCATAGAGCACGAGGTAGAGCGGCTGGCCGTGGCCCAGGTAGATCGCGAGGTCGCCGAGGATGCCGCTCTGGGATTCAGCGCCGCCGAAGGTCAGCATCGTGGTCGGCAGCAGCAGGATCGAGCTGGCGAAGATTGCCGGGATGACGCCCGAGGTGTTCAGCTTCAGCGGCAGATGGGAGCGCTCGCCGCCGAACATCTTCTGGCCGACCTGGCGCTTCGGGTACTGGACGATCAGCCGCCGCTGCGCGCGCTCCATGAACACGATGAACGCGATGACGGCGATCGCCAGCCCGAGCATCAGCATCACGATCAGGGGGGAGATCTCGTTGGTGTAGCCCATCTCGAGTAGGGCCGCGACCGAGGAGGGGAACTCGGCGACGATGCCGGCGAAGATGATCAGCGAGATGCCGTTGCCGATGCCGCGGGCGGTGATCTGCTCACCAAGCCACATCAGGAACATGGTGCCGCCGATGATGGTCACCACGATCGTGGCGCGGAAGAACAACCCGGGGTCGCCCACCGCGGCCTGCCCGTCCGGCATCGTCATGCTCTCGAGGAAGGTCGCGATGCCGTAGCCCTGCAGCGCCGCCAGGACCACCGTGCCGTAGCGGGTGTACTGGTTGATCTTCTTGCGGCCGGCGTCGCCTTCCTTCTTCAGCTGCCCGAGCTTCGGCGACATCGCCATCATCAGCTGCATGATGATGGAGGCCGAGATGTAGGGCATGATGTTGAGGGCGAAGATGCTCATGCGGCCGAGCGCGCCGCCGCTGAACATGTCGAACATCCCCAGGATGCCCGTCTCCGCCTGGGAAAAGACCGCGGCCAGCACGACCGAATCCACCCCGGGGAGCGGAACGTAGGTGCCGAGCCGATAGACGATGAGCACGCCGAGCGTGAACCAGATCCGCTTCTTCAGCTCTGTGGCCTTGCCCAGGGCTGAGAAGTTGAAATTGGCGGCCAGTTGTTCGGCGGCTGAGGCCATTCGGCTCTCCCTGTCTCAGATCGACGCGGCGGCCCGTCGGCTGCCCCGCAGGTGGCCTCAGGCCTCTGGCGCTTCGGCGGCTTCCGGCACCGCCGGCGTCTTGACCGGAGTCAGCACGACCGTGCCGCCGGCCTGCTCGACGGCGGCGATCGCCGACTTCGACGCGCCGGCCGCATGGATGGTCAGCTTGGCCGACAGCTTGCCCTTGCCGAGTAGACGCAGCGGGTTGCGCTTGCGGCGCATCAGGCCGGCGGCGATCAGGGCGTCGGCATCGACCACCGCATCCGCCTTGAGCTTGCCTGCGTCCACCGCCTGCTGCAGACGACCGAGGTTGACGATGTCGTAGGTGATCCGGTGCACCGCATTGGTGAAACCGCGCTTCGGCACCCGGCGGTGAATCGGCATCTGGCCGCCTTCATAGCCGTTGATGGCAACGCCGCTTCGCGCCTTCTGGCCCTTGACGCCGCGCCCGGCGGTCTTGCCGAGACCCGACCCGATGCCGCGGCCGACACGCTTGCGTGGCTTCCGCGCCCCCGGATTGTCCGATAGCTGATTGAGCTTCATCCTGTTGTCCACCCAGCGAGAGAGTAGCGGTCCGTCACGGCTATTCCGCCGGCTCCACTTTGATCAGGTGATGCACCTTGTTGATCATGCCGCGCACGGCGGGCGTATCCACCAGCACGCGGCTGCGGTGCATCTTGTTGAGGCCGAGGCCGACCAGCGTCGCGCGCTGATCCTTGGGCCGCCGGATCGGGCTGCCGGTCTGGGTCACCTTGACGCGCCCGCCGGTCGCTTTGGTCGACTCAGCCATTCGCCGCCTCCTGCGTTTCCGGCTTCGCGCGGCGGCCGAGAATGTCGCTGGTCTTCTTCGACCGCTTCGCAGCGACCTGACGCGGCGAAACCGAGTTGGCGAGACCGTCGAACGCCGCGCGGATCATGTTGTAGGGGTTGGAGGTCCCCAGCGACTTGGCGACCACGTCCTGCACGCCCAGGCTCTCGAACACGGCGCGCATCGGGCCGCCGGCGATGATCCCGGTACCGGGCGCAGCCGAACGCATGATCACCCGGCCGGCCCCGTAGTGGCCGTGGACGTCGTGATGAAGCGTGCGGCTCTCGCGCAGCGGGACCTTGATCATGTTCCGCTTGGCGGATTCCGTCGCCTTCCGGATCGCTTCGGGCACCTCGCGCGCCTTGCCGTGGCCGTGGCCGACCCGGCCGCGGCCGTCGCCGACCACCACCAGCGCGGCGAAGCCGAAGCGACGCCCGCCTTTCACCACCTTGGCGACGCGATTGATGCTGACCAGCTTTTCAACCAGTTCGCTGTCGCCGCCGCGCTCGCGCTCTTCCCTCGGTCTTGCCATCAGTCTCGCTTCCGTTCGCTAGTACCGCCTCGAGCCACCTGTGCCCTGGCTCCGGACAATCAGAACTGCAATCCGGCCTCACGGGCGGCATCGGCCAGCGCCTTCACCCGTCCGTGGAAGGCGTATCCGCCACGGTCGAACACCACGGTCGAGACGCCTGCCGCGATCGCGCGCTCGGCCAGCACCTTGCCGACCGCCGCTGCGGCCGCCTTGTCGCTGCCCTTGGACATGTCCGCACGCAGCTCTTTGTCAATCGACGACGCGCTGGCCAGCGTCACGCCGTTCAGATCGTCGATGACCTGCGCATGGATGTGCTTGTTCGACCGGAAAACCGACAGCCGCGGCCGCCCGTTCGCGCGCGAACGGATGCGGAAGCGCGTGCGGCTCCTGCGCTTGTTGAACAGGCTTCTCGTGGTGCTTGCCATCATGCGGCCCCTTACTTCTTCTTACCTTCCTTGCGCAGGACGGTCTCGGTCCGATACTTGACGCCCTTGCCCTTGTAAGGCTCCGGCGGCCGGTAGCTCCGCAGCTCGGCCGCCACCTGGCCGACCCGTTGCCGGCTCGCGCCGGAGATCGCGATCGTCGTCGGCGTCTCGCACCGGATCGTCAGCCCCTCCGGGATCGGATAGAGCACCTCATGGCTGTAACCGAGCTGGAGTTGCAGGTTGTTGCCCTGCACCGCCGCACGGTAGCCGACGCCGACGATGTCCAGATGCACGGTGAAACCTTCCGAGACCCCGGTGACCATGTTCTTGATCAGCGCCCGGGTCGTACCCCACATGGCGCGCGCATGCTTGGAGTCATCGCGCGGGGACACGGTGATCTGGCCATTTGACTGCTCGACCAGGACTGCCTCGTTGAGGGGCATTTCCTGTACGCCGAGCTTGCCCTTTGCCGAAATCGCCTTCGCAGCCAGCGTCACCTCGACCCCGTTCGGCACCGGTACCGGCACTTTTCCTACCCGCGACATTCCACTCTCCTCAGCGACCGTCCCCGGTCCGCTCCGCTTGCTGTCCTGATCCCGGCCGCGATCCGGCCGGGCCGCCCCGAGCCTAGAACACCTGGCAAAGGACCTCGCCGCCGACATTGGCCGCACGCGCATCTCCATCGGAGATCACGCCGGTCGGCGTCGACAGGATCGATATTCCGAGCCCGCCATAGACGCGCGGCAGATCCTTGATCTTGGCGTAGACCCGACGTCCCGGTTTCGATACCCGCTTGATCTCACGGATCACCGGCTCGCCTTCGTGGTATTTCAACTCCACGGTGAAGCAGTCGATGCCCTGGCGGACATTGTATTCCGAATAGCCGCGAATGTAGCCCTCACGCTGAAGCACATCCAGCACCCGCCGCCGAAGGTTCGAGGCGGGGGTGTCGACCGTGTTCAGCCGCGCGCGCTGTCCATTACGGATGCGCGTCAGCATGTCACCCAGAGGGTCGCTCAGTACCATGGAGCCAACTCTCCTTCTACCAGCTTGACTTGACCATGCCGGGAATCTGGCCGATCGAGGCGAGCTCGCGCAGCATGATCCGGCACAACTTGAACTTGCGGTAGTTGCCGCGCGGCCGGCCGGTGAGCTCGCACCGGTTGCGCACCCGCACCTGGGCCCCGTTGCGCGGCATCTCGGCGAGCTTCAGCACCGCCTGGAAGCGCTCTTCCGGAGTCAGCGACCGGTCACGCACCTTCGCGCGCAGAGCCACCCGCTTCGGCGCTTGCCGCTTCGCGCGCTCGATCCGCTGCTTGTTCTTTTCGATGGCGCTGGTTTTCGCCATTGTCCGCCTCCATCCGCCTCAGTTGGTCAGCGGCATGTTGAACGCCCGCAGCAGCGCGCGCGCTTCATCATCCGTCTTGGCCGTGGTGCAAATCACGATGTCCATCCCCCGGACCTGATCGACCGTGTCGTAATCGATCTCCGGGAAGATGATCTGCTCCTTGAGCCCCATCGCGTAGTTGCCGCGCCCGTCGAAGCTCTTCTCGCTCAGCCCGCGGAAATCCCGTACCCGCGGCAGGGCGATGTTCACCAGCCGGTCGAGGAACTCGTACATCCGGGTGCCGCGCAGTGTGACCTTGGCGCCGATCGGCATCCCCTCGCGCAGCTTGAAGCCGGCGACCGACCTCTTCGCCTTCGTCGAGACCGCCCGCTGGCCGGCCAGCCTGGTCAGTTCCCCGACGGCCGCGGTCACCTTCTTCGAATCCTGCGTGCCTTCGCCGACGCCCATGTTGATCACGATCTTGTCCAGCCTCGGCGCCTGCATCAGGTTCTTGTAGCTGAAGTCGGCGACCAGCTTGGGACGGATCGTGTTCACGTAGAGCTCTTGCAGTCGTGCCGCCATCGCTCGCCGCCTCAATTGTCGATGATTTCGCCGGACCGCTTGGCGAAACGGACCTTGCGGCCGTCCTCCAGCGTGCGCAGTCCGACACGGGTGGGTTGACTGGTCTTGGGATCGACGATCGCCACGTTCGAAATATGCAGCGCCGCCTCCTTCTCGATGATGCCGCCGGTGCTGCCCGCCGTCGGGCGCTGATGGCGCTTCACCATGTTGACCCCGGACACGAGGACGCGGTGGTTGTCGCGGTCTACGCGCACCACCTGGCCCTTCTTGCCCTTGTCGCGGCCGGTGGTCACCACCACCTGGTCGCCTTTCTTGATCTTGAACTTTTCGGCCATGATCCGTCGCTCTCCGTCCGATCCGCCTACAGCACTTCCGGCGCCAACGACACGATCCGCATGAAATTGCGGCCGCGCAGTTCGCGGGTCACCGGGCCGAAGATGCGGGTGCCGATCGGCTCGCCCTGCTTGTTGATCAACACGGCGGCGTTGCGGTCGAACCGGATCACGCTGCCGTCGCCGCGGCGGATGTCGCTTGCCGTCCGCACGATGACCGCACGATGGACGTCGCCCTTCTTCACCTTGCCGCGGGGGATCGCCTCCTTGACGCTGACGACGATGACGTCGCCGACGCCCGCATCGGTGCGCTTCGAGCCGCCCAGCACCTTGATGCACTGCACCCGGCGGGCCCCCGAATTGTCGGCGACCTCCAGATTGGTTTGCATCTGGATCATCGGTTAAGCCTCCACCCGGACCTGCTGTCAGGCCTCATCGAAAATCACTTCCCAGCACTTGTTCTTCGACAAGGGCCGGCACTCGCGGATCCGCACGCTATCGCCCTCGGCACACCGGTTCTCCGGGTCGTGCGCGGCGTACTTCTTCGAGCGGCTGATGAACTTCTTGTACATCGGATGCATCACGCGGCGCTCGACCTTGACGGAGACCGTCTTGTCGCCGGAGCGCTTCACAACCACACCCTGCATTACTCGTTTCGGCATCGATCGCTCCTCAGCCCTCGGCGCTCGCCTTGCGGCTGCCCAGCAATGTCTTGATCCGCGCGATGTCGCGGCGGACGACCCGGACGCGCGCAGTATTCTCCAGCTGCCCGCTCGCCTTCTGAAAACGCAGGTTGAACTGCTCCTTCTGCCGGTCGCCCAGCAGCCCGATCAGCTCGTCCCGCGACTTGCCCTTCAAGTCCTCGTTCTTCATCTCGCTCAGGCCTCCACCGCCAGGCGGCTGACGATCCGGGTCCGGATCGGCAGCTTCGCCGCCGCGAGCGACAGCGCGCGATGCGCGATCTCCTCGGAGACGCCGTCGATCTCGAACATTATCCGGCCGGGCGCGACCCGCGCCGCCCAGAACTCCGGGGTGCCCTTGCCCTTGCCCTGCCGGACTTCGGCCGGTTTCTGGCTGACCGGCACGTCCGGGAAGATGCGGATCCAGACCTTGCCGGCACGCTTCATATGACGGGTCATCGCCCGCCGCGCAGCCTCGATCTGGCGCGCAGTCACCCGATCCGGGGTCATCGCCTTCAAGCCGTAGGATCCGAAATTCAAAGTGAAGCCGCCCTTGGCGTTCCCATGAATCCGGCCCTTGTGAGCCTTGCGGTACTTGGTCCGCTTCGGAGACAGCATCTTCGCCTCGCCTCGCTATCCGTGTCTTTGGGCTCAGCGGCCCATATGGGGCTGCTGTTCGCCCATCCGCTTGTCCGCCGCCATCGGGTCATGGGCCATGATCTCGCCCTTGTAGACCCAGACCTTGACCCCGCAGACGCCGTAGGTCGTGCGCGCCTCGGCCGTGCCGTAGTCGACGTCGCCGCGCAGGGTATGCAGCGGTACCCGGCCCTCGCGGTAGGTTTCCGACCGCGCGATCTCGGCGCCGCCGAGCCGACCGGCGCATTCGATGCGGATCCCCTGAGCGCCGAGCCGCATCGCCGACTGCAGCGCGCGCTTCATCGCCCGGCGGAACGCGACCCGCCGCTCGAGCTGCTGCGCGATATTCTCTGCGATCAGCTTCGCCTCGGTCTCCGTCTTGCGGATCTCGATGATGTTCAGGTTCACGTCCGACTTGGTCATCTGCATCAGGCTCTGGCGCAGCTTTTCGATGTCCGCGCCCTTCTTGCCGATGACGACGCCGGGACGCGCGGTGTGGATCGTCACCCGCGCCTTCTTCGCCGGCCGCTCGATGGTGATCTTGCTGATACCGGCCTGCGACAGCCGCTTCTCCAGATACTTGCGCAGCCGGATGTCCTCATGCAGCAGCGCTGCATAGTCACTGTCGGCATACCAGCGCGAATCCCAGGTCCGGTTGATTCCGAGCCTCAGTCCGATCGGATTGACCTTCTGGCCCATCAGGCCGCCTCCTCGACTTGTTCGCGCACGACGATCGTCAACTGGGAGAACGGCTTCACGATCCGGCCGACACGCCCGCGGGCGCGCGGTCGGAACCGCTTCATCACCAGGTCCTTGCCGACACTCGCCTCCGCCACGACCAGCTGATCGACATCCAGCTGATGGTTGTTCTCCGCATTGGCGATCGCCGACTGCAGCGCCTTCTTGACGTCGCCGGAGATCCGGCGCGGCGAGAAGGTCAGCGCAGCGAGCGCATCCTGGGCCTTCATGCCCCGGATCATGCTGGCCACCAGATTGAGCTTCTGCGGGCTGACCCGCAGCTTGGTGACCTTGGCCATTGCCTCGGTCTCGCCCAATCGGCGCTCGTTTGCCGGCTTGCCCATCCCTACTTCCTCTTCGCCTTCTTGTCGGCCGCGTGGCCGTAGTAGGTGCGGGTCGGCGAGAACTCGCCGAACTTGTGACCGACCATGTTTTCCGTCACCAGCACCGGCAGGAACTTCTGCCCATTGTGGACGCCGAAGGTCAGCCCCACGAACTGCGGCAGGATGGTCGACCGCCGCGACCAGATCTTGATGATCTCGTTGCGGCCCGATTCGCGGACCTTCTCTGCCTTCTTCAGCAGATAGCCATCGACAAACGGGCCCTTCCAGACCGAACGCGCCACAGGTTCGTCTCCTTTACTTGCGCGCGCGCCGGCGACGGACGACGAATTTGTCGGTCGCCTTGTTGCTGCGCGTTCTCTTGCCCTTGGTCGGCTTGCCCCACGGCGACACCGGATGACGTCCGCCGCTGGTGCGGCCTTCGCCGCCGCCGTGCGGATGGTCGATCGGGTTCATGGCGACGCCACGCACCGAAGGCCGCTTACCGAGCCAGCGCTTGCGGCCGGCCTTGCCGAGCTTGATGTTGCTCTGGTCCGGGTTCGACACCGCACCGATCGTCGCCATGCACTCGCCGCGCACCAGCCGAACCTCGCCCGAGGAGAGCTTCAGCTGGGCGTAACCGGTGTCGCGTCCCACCAGCTGCACGTAGGTGCCCGCCGACCGCGCAATCTGCCCGCCCTTGCCGGCCTTCAGCTCCACGTTGTGGACGATGGTGCCGACCGGGATGCTGTTCAGCGGCATCGCGTTGCCGGGCTTGACGTCGACCCGCGCTCCGGACACCACCTTGTCGCCGGGCCCGAGCCGCTGCGGCGCCAGGATGTAGCTCTGGGTGCCGTCCTCGTAGCGGATCAGCGCGATGAACGCGGTGCGGTTCGGATCATATTCCAGCCGCTCGACGGTCGCGACCTGATCGAAGGTGCGACGCTTGAAATCCACCTGGCGGTACAGCCGCTTGTGGCCGCCGCCAATGCGGCGCGCGGTCAGCCGGCCCCGGTTGTTGCGCCCGCCCTTCTTGGTCAGGCCCTCGGTCAGGCCCTTGACCGGGTCGCCCTTGTGCAGCGCGGACCGATCGACGAGGACCAGCTGGCGCTGGCCCGGGGTCGTCGGATTGTATTTCTTGAGTGCCATCTGCGCCTCGCTCCGTCCGGCCTAGATGCCGGTCGTGACGTCGATCGACTGGCCTTCGGCCAGGGTCACGACGGCTTTCTTGCTGTCTGCGCGCCGGCCGGGCTTGCCCCGCCAACGCTTGATCTTGCCCTTCTGCCGGAGCGTGTTGACCGCGGTCACCTGCACGTCGAACAGTTGCTCGATCGCCTGTTTGATCTCCGGCTTGGTCGCATCCAGCGAGACCTTGAAGGTGACCTGGCCGTTCTCGGACCCCTTGGTCGCCTTCTCGGTGATGACCGGCCCGCGGATGATCGCATACATCCGCTCCCGGCTGACGCTCACCTTGCGATGGTAGCGGCTCATCATGATGCAAGTCTTTCGCTCAGGGCGGCGACACCGGCGCGGGTCAGCACCAGGGTGTCGCGGCGCAGGATGTCGTAGACGTTGGCGCCCTGGCTCGGCAGCACGTCGATACCGACGATGTTGGCCGCCGCACGCTGGAAGTTGTCGTCCGGCGTCGCGCCATCGATGATCAGCGCACCTTTCAGGCCGAGCTTGGCAAGCTTGGCGGCGAGCGGCGCCGTCCGCGGCTCGGCGAGCGTCACGTTGTCCAGGATCAGCAGCTGGCCCTCGGCCGCCTTGGCGGAGAGCGCGCACATCAGCCCGAGCCGGCGCACCTTCTTCTGCAGCTTGTGGGCGTGGTCGCGCACCACCGGCCCATGTGTCTGGCCGCCGCCGATGAAGATGTTGCTGCGCCGCGAGCCGTGCCGCGCGCCGCCGCCGCCCTTCTGCCGGCCGAACTTCTTGCCGGTGCGGGCGATCTCCGAGCGACCCTTGACCTTGTGAGTGCCGGCGCGGCGCTTGGCGAGCTGCCAGTTCACCACCCGGGCCAGGATGTCCCGGCGCACGGGCACGGCGAAGATATCGTCCGGAAGGTCGATATCGCCGGCATCGGCCGCGTCCAGGTTGACGACTTTCAGCTTCATCGCCTGCGTCCTCAGCTTTCCTGCGTGTCGGCGGACTCGGCCGCCGGCACATCCTGTTCGACAGCCGGCGTTTCGGCCGCCGCGGCTGCCGCCGCCTGCTTCAGACCGGCCGGGTACGGTGCCTCGTCCGGCCGCTTGCGCTTCACCGCGTCGCGGATGTAGACCCAGCCGCCCTCGGCCCCGGGCACCGCGCCCCTGACCAGGATCACGTCGCGGACCGGATCGACCCGAACCACGGTCAGGTTCTGGGTCGTCACCGTCGTAGCGCCCATCTGCCCGGCCATCTTCTTGCCCTTGAACACCTTGCCGGGGTCCTGGCACTGGCCGGTCGAACCGTGGCTGCGGTGGCTGACCGAGACGCCGTGGCTGGCGCGCAGGCCGCCGAAGTTGTGCCGCTTCATCACACCGGCGAAACCCTTGCCGATGCTGGTCGCGGTCACGTCGACCCGCTGACCCGGCACGAAGTGCTCCGCCGACAGGCTTGCCCCGACGTCGATCAGCGCATCGGGGGTCACCCGAAACTCCTTCAACGCCATCTTCGGTTCTACGCCGGCCTTGGCGAAGCGCTCACGCTCCGGCTTGCTGACGTTCTTCACCTTGGCGCGGCCGGCGCCGAGCTGCAGCGCGGTATAGCCGTCGCGCTCATCGGTCCGCTGGCCCACGACCTGGCAGTCGTCCATCGCCAGCACGGTGACCGGCACGTGGCTCCCGTCCTCGCTGAAGACGCGGGTCATGCCGAGCTTGCGCGCGATAATTCCTGTACGCATGGCTTCCTCGCCCTTCCCCGATCGCCTAGAGCTTGATCTCGACGTCGACACCGGCTGCCAGGTCGAGCTTCATCAGCGCGTCGACCGTCTGCGGGGTCGGATCCACGATGTCGAGCAGGCGCTTGTGTGTCCGGATCTCGAACTGTTCGCGCGACTTCTTGTCGATGTGCGGTGACCGCAGCACGGTGAACTTCTCGATGCGGGTCGGCAACGGGATCGGCCCACGCACCTGCGCGCCGGTCCGCTTCGCCGTGTTGACGATCTCGCTCGTCGACTGGTCAAGCACGCGATGGTCGAACGCCTTCAGGCGGATGCGTATGTTCTGGCTATCCATAACCGTTTCCTTGTTCGCGCCGGGGCGACCGTGCCGGCCGCCCCCTGCGCGTCTTGACTCGTCTGCTCGCCGCTACTTGCTGATGCTGGCGACGACGCCGGCGCCGACGGTGCGTCCGCCCTCGCGGATGGCGAAGCGCAGGCCCTCGTCCATCGCGATCGGCGCGATCAGCTCCACCGACATCGTCACGTTGTCGCCCGGCATCACCATCTCCGTGCCTTCCGGCAGCGTCACCACGCCCGTAACGTCGGTCGTGCGGAAATAAAACTGCGGGCGGTAGTTCGTGAAGAACGGCGTATGACGGCCGCCCTCCTCCTTGGTCAGGATGTAGGCCTCCGCCGTGAAGTTCGTGTGCGGCGTGATCGATCCCGGCTTGGCCAGAACCTGCCCGCGCTCCACGTCCTCGCGGCCGACACCGCGCAGCAGCGCGCCGATGTTGTCGCCCGCCTCGCCCGAATCCAGCAGCTTGCGGAACATCTCGACGCCCGTGCAGGTCGTCTTCTGCGTCGCCCGGATGCCGACGATCTCGACCTCGTCGCCCACCTTCACGATGCCGCTCTCAACACGACCCGTCACCACCGTGCCGCGCCCCGAAATCGAGAAAACGTCCTCGATCGGCATCAGGAACGGCTTGTCCTTCGGACGGTCAGGCTGCGGAATGTAGCCGTCAACCGCATCCATCAGCGCCTTGATCGACTGCTTGCCGATCTCGTCGTTCTTGCCCTCCAGCGCCGCCAGCGCCGAACCCTTCACGATCGGAATGTCGTCGCCCGGGAAGTCGTACGAAGACAAAAGCTCCCGGATCTCGAGCTCCACCAGCTCCAGAAGCTCCTCGTCGTCCACCTGGTCGACCTTGTTCATGTAGACCACAACCGCCGGAACGCCAACCTGGCGCGCCAGCAGAATGTGCTCGCGCGTCTGCGGCATCGGGCCGTCCGCCGCCGAAACCACCAGGATCGCGCCGTCCATCTGCGCCGCGCCCGTGATCATGTTCTTCACATAGTCCGCGTGGCCAGGGCAATCAACGTGCGCGTAGTGCCGATTCGGCGTCTCGTACTCAACGTGCGCCGTCGAAATCGTGATCCCGCGCGCGCGCTCCTCAGGCGCTTTGTCAATCTGGTCATACGCCGAAAACGTCGCACCACCCGTCTCCGCAAGCACCTTCGTGATCGCCGCCGTCAGCGTCGTCTTGCCATGGTCAACGTGACCAATCGTGCCCACGTTGCAGTGCGGCTTCGTCCGCGCAAACTTTTCTTTCGCCAT